>CAYTJN010000012.1:0-26531 GCA_964438125.1 uncultured Occallatibacter sp. | reverse complement strand
GTAATCTCCTGTGCGGACTCGTGCGCCGTGCTCGATGATAAAGTGGCCGTCGAGCAGAATGGCCTCGATCTGGGTCAACATGCTGTAATTGCGATTCATGTGAGTCCAGCGAGTCTGCACCATGCCGATCCCCGGCTCGGCGAAGTGGTGGATTACTTTCATCAGCCAATCCTGCGGTGGCACAAAGTCGGCGTCGAAGATGGCTACGAACTCGGCCTTGGTCACCTTGAGTCCGGCGTCGAGCGCTCCGGCCTTGTAGCCATGCCGATTGGTCCGGTGAATGTACTCGATCGGGTGACCCAGCGCGGCATAGCGCGCGACTATTCCGGCGGCTACTGCTTGGGTCTCGTCGGTCGAGTCATCAAGCACCTGGATCTCAAGCTTCTCGCGCGGATACTCCATCGCGCACACGGCCTCGATCAACCGGTCGATCACAAACTGTTCGTTGAAGATGGGCAATTGAATGGCGACCCGCGGCAGATCCTCGAAGTGGTTCGGCGGATCAGGCCGGTAGTTCTTCCGGTATTTGAAATAGAGGTAGCACATCGTGTAACGATGAATGCCGTAAAGCGCAAGAACGATCATCACCGCGAAATAGGGGATGAGCATTGCCAGATCAAACCAATTCCAGTGGTGTGTCACCGTCGAGAACGGATCGTTAAACAGCATCTTGATCTGGTGGCGCATGCCGTTTTGAGATGCAAAAGCCAGATAGTTGGTCATCCGCATCGACAGGTCCGCAAGCCGGATGCCCGACGGACTGGCAACCGAATTCATGCGGTTCAGAAGCGCGACGAACAGGGCGAGCCTCCACGGTAGGGATACCGGCAATTGTAGTCGATGGGAGCTAGGTGTCCAAATAAACTCAAAAGCGCTGAGGCAACTGCGCCATCCGCTCAACCTGTTTTCCAGTTCCTGTTTCCAGTCACGACAATCAGGAAACGAGACCGACGGACGCGGTCGATTGGTGCCGCGTATGGGTTTTAACCTATTGCAGAGTGTATCCCACTCGCCGCATGCTTGGCTCGCGGGGTATTACGATAGAGGTCCATATATGCATCAACCATTGTCTGTAGATTGAAGCGCGCGTGGAATGTCTCTAACGCATTCGCCGAGAAATATTCTCTTTCCGCATCGCTCGCCGCCAGCCGCAGAATCGCAGCGGCCATCTCGGACGGATCGTTCACCGAAACTGTTATCCCAGCCTTCGCCAGCCGTACAACCTCCGCCATCCCGCCTACATCGGTGACGATTGCCGGCAGTCCAAGCGAGAATGCCTCAAGCAGCGACATGGGCAGCCCCTCTGACTCTGACGACATGATGAATACATCTGCTGCGGAGTAAAAAGGCGCCACGTCGAGTTGTTCGCCCCAGAATGTCACCTGCGAAGATATTCCCAGTTCTCGGGCCAGATTCTCCAGCTTCGTTCGTTCGCTGCCATCTCCCACTATCCAGAGCCGCAAATCCGGCATGGAAGAATGCGCTGCGCGAAAGGCGTTCAACAGCAGTTTGTGATTCTTCACGGGCGCAAGCCTTCCAACATAGGCCAGCGTAAAACCGGTCTTCTGCGGCCACTGATTCTTCGCGATTCGCTCTATTGGAACGGCGCCATTGTAGACGCGCACAATCTTATGAGCAGGTATGCTGTGCAGGCCCTTCATGTTGTTTGTGGTCGCATCGCAGATGCCTGCGATCCAGTCGCAGCAGGTCGCCGCGCAGGCGAACTTTAACTCCACTACCAGTCTGCGTGGCCGCGCCACCAGGCTATGGCGGGTCGAAATAATGCTTGGTACGCTCGCCATTCTAGCTGCCAGGCCCGCGTAAACAGTGGGCGTTGGGTTATGAAGATGAACTACATCGGGACGCAGTTCTTTAAAGATGCGAAAAAAAACCCGCATGGCATCTGAAAGGTGTCGGGCCAGGTTGGCTTGCACGGTAAACCTCTCGCTCCGCATCCGCTCGCCCAGTGGACCCAGAGTCCCCACCGCATAGACGCTCAACTCGTGACCTTCTTGACGCTGCAAACGGCACATCTGCGAAACGAGGGTCTCTGCCCCACCTATCTCCATGCAGTCGACCACGTGGGCTATTCTCATGCTCGCGCCTAATCCTATAACAATTCAGTGTCAGTTCGGGGGTGTCAGTGCATGAAGTTCAGAGTTCGAAGGATGATGTACATCATGAGCACCAGTGAGACTGCCAGTCCTCCGGAATACGGAAGAACGCGCGCCAGCCTCAGGCGCGGAGCGACCATTCCTTCTCGCAAAGCCATTTCGTAAATCACCTCAACCATACCGCCCAACAGGAAAAGCGTCATGACAAAGGCCCTGGACAGAAACCAGCCGGCAACCAAAAAACCTGTCAGCGATAACACCAACAATCGTCCCAGGCGGGCGACCTCTGCTTTGTCGGCGATCGCAATTCCTCTTTGAGTTAAGAGCGTCGCATCGTCCTCGGGCACGCTTGGCACAGCCTCACTTACCTTCTCTGGTGATGAAACTACCAAAGCATTCCTCAGTGTCGGAAAAAGGAACAGACACCAAAAATACAATCCTAAAATTCCCAACTCTGCGCTGCAGACGATCAAAGAATTGTGGGCCGTAAGATGGGATTCGGTATAGTCCCCAATGTTGCCGAGGCCCACTCCGAAGAATGGATGAGACTTTAATAGTTGCAACCCGGTACTCCAGAGTTCAGTGCGGTCGGAACCGGCGCTGGCGGAAATATCGCGCCCGCCTGTGAAGTGCAGGGCCATTGCAGCCGCAAAGACACCGCCCGCCAGCAGCAGTGCAGGCAATGTACCAATGCGACGCCGAGCCGCGATGAGCGCCACCGCGACCAAGGCTAGCAGGGCGCCTCGCGAGTGCGTTAGGAACATTCCGTAAACCAATATGCCCACAGGCAATAGGACAAACACCAGGTTCCGAGGAAACTTCTTCGGCCTCCAGAAGATGAAAACCAGCGGGATTACGCAAACAACCAGCTGACCAAAGTCATTCGGGTCGTTGATAAGCCCCAGTCCCCTCAGCCTGTAAATCAGATTCCCCGCATCGCTTCTCATAGCGAGAAGATATGGGATCGTTGTAGCCTCCGCGGGCATAGCTGCCTCTTCAACCGAATCCATGTGACTGGAATCGTCGGGAACTCCATGGAGAAAAGCGATGCTTCCGTTCGCAATCACAAACAGACAGACAGAAAACAACATCAGGACGACGATCTGCAACTTCTTCTTCGAGTTGCAATGCAGACAAACAAGGAAATACGCGAAGGCATTCGGAATGAACCCAAGAATCGCCTGAACCGCTCCCGTAACCCAACGCGCCCCGACCAGCACCGACATGAAAACCGCAAAAGCCAAGCCGATCAGTGCCACAGATTGAGGTGTTTTCAGGATCATCGATCCCGGCAGTTTGGGCAAGGATATGAAAAAAATCAAGATTGCAAGAATTAATTCAATACGAAAACCCGCAAGCGGCCCGAATAGGACGGGGGTCGTGAGGTAATACGTCGCAAAGTAGAGAACGCTTAAAGCAAAAGCCATTGTGATTGGCCTGGATTGAGGCGGCGACTCTCATCAGGATACCCCAAACAGCAGGGCCAAACTGTACCCAACGCATTAGGAGTTCGCCGCTTCCACTGCGTCGGCCACTGTGAGTTCCGCTTTCCTGCCGACCAGCGCGGCAATTCGTTTGCCCGCGGTGATGAGAGGTTTTTCAACCAAATGGTACGCGCCTACCGCTAATGCCGAAGTAATCACAATCGCCAACAGCACTCTGATTGTTAAAGGACCGTTGTACTTCACGAAGCAGATGTAAAACGCGTATGTGTGTGCGAGATAGATTCCGTAAGAGTATTTGGCAACGAGCGCCCCCGCGCGAATCATAGGCTTCCATGTGACCTCGCGAAACATTGGCCATGTGAAACCAAGTGTCCATACAACGGTCCACTCCATAAGAAGAGAGGCCGGCTTGAGAAAATGCCGCTGGTAGAAAGGCAGTGCTGCAACAGAAAGAGTCAATGCGGGGATGAGCGCAACCCAAATCCAGGCTGGCAGCGTAGCCTTGCGGTCGGCTCGTTTATAGGCCATCACCCCTGCAAGAAAGCAGGGGACGAAAGCGAAGATATTCAGTTTCCCTGTAAAGCTCCACATCATCCACGCTGAAACAACGGCAACTGCGAGGCATGCGAGCAAGCGCATGGGCCAATTCTCAGGCCGGACCAACAAGAAAAGAAGAGGCAGTACCGCGTACATTTGAACTTCCAGGGGCAAGCTCCATAGGGGGCTCAAGACAGGCGGGATCTGCATTAGGTTTTGGACTAACAAGAGGTTCGATGCAAGCTGTGCCATACCGATCGGGTAATAACTTAGCCGCGACCAGGTATCTGGTGGCAAGTGAAGTACGAATGTTGTAATCACCGCCAGTATCGAGAGCGGATAAATGCGGAAGACTCGGCGCACATAAAAACGGGCCGCGAAAACCGGCTCCGAAGCCGTTCTGTCCAACGACAGCATCAACACCAGGCTCGTATGGAGAAAGAAGGCGATCACACCCAGTCGGCCAAGAGCTACAACAAAGTCATACGCAGCAACCTGGCTTCCGCCAATCGTGTAGAGAATATGAGACACGAATACGAACATAACGGCCGATGAGCGCAGTATATCCAGGTTGGTCGACGGTCGCATTCAGATATCCCTATTTAGCAAAGTGTACACCGTCAACAGTTCGACGAGAGCTGCACCGTGGTCGCCGTGGACGATACAATCGATTCGAGACCGAGTTGAAAGAGGGAGATTTCCAATCAGAACTGTCATTGGCAGCATTCTTCACGGAGCATACGGTGATCTCTACGAACAGGCTGTTTGCTTGAAACACTACGCCGCTCTGCACCCTGAAGTGGAACTAAGATTGTTTGCTGCCACAGAGACGCGCCTGAACTCCTTTCGTGCTCTTGACTTGTCTTTCGCCACCGCTTTTGAGTTATGGACTGAGATTGAGAAGCATAGGGATATCGACCGTTTCTATCAGTTCCAGATTCGCGACGGAGAGCTGAATTGCGATGTCTTGAACAAGCTGCCGGCACCCATCCTCGCCAAGTTTGATCGAACCAGCAACCATCTTCCGTGGGTTTACTTGCGCGAGAACAACCTGATTCCAACGCCGGACAGTTATCAGGTCGGACTTAGTGATAATGGGATTCGTAACCTTACGAAGGTTGCTCTTGCCAATGGTATCCCGGATAGTATTTGGCGCAAGCCAACCGTCAACTTCCTTTGGCGGTACCGGAAGCCAGGAGGCGCAATCGGTGGATTCGGTCAGAAGTCGCAGGAGGAGCTCGTAAGGTCCTATTCGATCGTCTTTCAGCGGATCGCGTCAGAGTTTGATTGCCACTTTCTGATCTGCGGAATGAACATCGTCACAGACGAATCCAACCGGGAAGTTACCGACAATAAATACCCGACATTTGGCCTTGATTTGCCCTCTGGACGAGCGACTTATATGAAAGGTCTTAGCTGGCCTCTTGAGCTGGAAATTGCCAGCCAAGCCACAGTCTGCTGCGGCCATGCCTCCGGATTTACTGAAGCACTATGGCTTAAGCGTGGAAGAGACATGGTGTTGATGGACGCCCCACCCCACTACCTTGCAAAGGTCGCCTATCGCAGGATGCCGCTTTTTAATTTGAACCGGAAATCGAGTCTTGCGGGGGCCTTCCTCAACCGGTCGGCAGATGCCTACCGCCGACGGATTGAGTCTATCCTTATGCGAGCAGCCAACTTGTAGTTGGACAGAGTCTTGGGGTTTTGAGTGTATCTTAATGGGTCAACTGGCGGCCGTGAACAATGTTGTCGCATCTCATTGCACGATCTCCGAAGATAGCGCTTTGACAGACCAGATAAGCGTACTCGATACTTTTAGCTGGCTCGATTTGCACCGACGCATTTGTCACAGACGGCGAAGGCTCTACACGCTGGACGATGCTGGTCATGGAAAGATCCACTCGATGAAGCTCCCTCGACACGCGGAGATCTGGTTTGCACCGTATCTGAGGGACCGCTTGCGAAAGAGCCTGCGGACTGACAAGCCGAGGCGCGCCTGGGTTGCCATTGCCGACCACTTCGAACCGCTGGGCATGTGCGCATCCGTTGAAACCGCGCTAGCGCGAGTGGCACGGTGGCGAGATAGGTTGCCGCGAATTGCCGGCGACGCTCCTAAAGACTCCGTCGGCCAGTGCCCACAATACAGCTTTTTCTACCCCTTGGAAGAGTACCAGAAGGAACTGCTCGATGGCATCGCAGAGATGGTGCGTCAGGGCATTAGCGATGTCGAGGTGCATCTGCATCACGACAACGAGCAGCGCGATTCCTTCATCCGAAAAGTAACTGATTATCTGAGCCGTCTGACTTGCGACCATGGCCTGCTTCGCCAGCACAATGGCCGCACAGTTTTCGGATTTATCCACGGCAATTGGGCGCTCGATAACTCGCGCCCGGACGGCAGGTGTTGCGGTCTCGGCGGTGAGATCACACTGTTGCGCGACCTGGGATGTTACGCCGATTTCACCATGCCCTCTCTTCCGTCCGCGACTCAGGGACGCGTGGTCAACCAGATTTACTGGTGCACCAACAACCCTGGTAACCGGCCGAAGTCCTTTGATCGCGGAATCGAAGCTGCTGTGGGCGGAGGAGTACGCGGAGACCTGCTGATGATCGGCGGGCCGGTGGGACTGCGCTTCAATGGACGGCTAATGCCGCGCTTGGAAAACGGGGAAATCGCCGGATACGACATGCCAACGCCTTCGCGCGCGCACCAGTGGTTCGACCTGGCTCCCACCATCGGCGAGGATCTTTTCTTGAAGCTCTATACGCACGGAGCGACGGACAGAAACCTTGAGCCGCTTCTCAGCGAAGGCCTCGCGAATCTGTTCGGCTGGATTCGAGAAGAGGCAGATAAGAGAGGCATCGAGTTACACTGGGTCACGGCATGGCAGATGTATCAGGCTGTAGAGGCGCTCATTGATAGCAACAAATCCATTTCCGCTGCCGCCGTTTCCCAAGGGGCGGTGGGCCGATGAAACTCTTGAACGTTCTGCTGGTCGCCTATTCATTTCCGCCTGCCGGGGGGGTCGGCGTGCTGCGTGCCGCAAGTCTTGCACGTTACTTTCCCGGGGAACGAATCCAGCTCGATGTTCTGACAACACGCAACGCATCGTCCGTAGGCGCCGATGCCGCATTGCTCAATGAGATATCAGCCGAGGTTCGAGTTCACCGCACCGTTACACTCGACGTTCCCTTCACGATCAAAAAGCGGATCAAGGCATTTATCACCGGACGAAACTCTTCACAGAGCGCGGCAAGCATTAACTCTGCCGGCAAATCGAGCTTCCTGAAAAGAATTCTGCAAGATATTCTGCTGCCCGACCCGCAGGTGACTTGGCTTCCAATGCTCGCTCGCACCGCGCGCAAAATCATAAAAGCGAGAGGCATCGATCTTGTGCTCATCACGGTGCCGCCGTTTTCCAGCGCGCTGTTGGTCGAGAGACTTCGCAAGGAGTTTCCGCATCTTCCCATCGTGATCGATTTCCGCGATGAATGGCTCTCGACCACGATCGATCTTGTTAGTTTTAGCCACAGCAAGCGTGCTCAAAAAATTGCTCGCAGCACTGAAGCAAGCGCCGTGAAAAATGCAACCGCTGTTGTCGCCGTGACCGAGTCTGCACGGCATGAAATTCGCGCCCGGTATTCACTGGAACCAGACAGCAAGTTTCATATGATCCCCAACGGCTTTGACGCGACGAGGCCACGCGCGCCTGTTTTTCCAGCGAGAAACAGAGAGAACGGCGCGGCCTACAAAATTCTGGTGACCTATGTTGGCACGATCTACGGTTCAACCGATCCTACATGGCTGATTCAAGCCCTGCAGGGCCTTCCGAGCGAACTGAAATCCCGCTTCAAGTTTCGCTTCATCGGTCACATTGAGGAGCCTCGCTTTCGGGATGCGCTTCTCGAACTGGGCGACATGGTTGAACTCATGGGCTTCATGCCGCAAAGCGAGGCTCTGGCCGCAATCGACAAAACAGACTATGCGCTGCTCATCACCCATGACCCGCTGAATGTAGCGGCCAAGCTCTACGACTACATCGGCGCTGGAAAACCTATTCTTGCCACGGTACATCCGGGAGGCGAGGTGCGGCGTTTGCTCGAAGAACTGCGCGCGGGATGGTGGGTAGACAGTCGCGACACCGAAGCCATCCGCCAGCTATTCATTGACACTGCAACCGAGGCCAACTCGCGACTCGCCTCTTATCGGGCAGATCTCGCTAAAATCGCGCAATACGAACGCAAGATTCTTGCACAGCGTTACGCAGGACTATTGCACTGGATCGCCGAAGATCCTGGCGAAGACGATAGGCTGACATATGCAGGCCAGATTTCTGGAACGGGAGAATAGCTTTGCTCAGGATTGCCGTCGTCACCGCGCATTTTCCCAGTTCGGCGAAACCCACAATTGGGCGACCCGCCTATCAGACGCTGCATTTTCTCTCCAAAAAATGCGAGGTCCGAGTCTTTTATCCTCGTGCGTGCTACCCTTCTCTTTTTAAGTTCCGAAGCCGCCGTAACGTCGCGCTGGATGCTTCCTACAGTTTGCCGGATGTGAAGGTTGGCTATCATAACTACCCCGTGATTCCCTTGGTTTCGCGCCCCATCAACGGATGGATGGCTGCCCGTGTACTGCTGCCCCATGTTCGTCGCTTTTCTCCCGATCTTATCTTTAGTTATGTCCTTTACCCGGACGGATATGCAGCTCTCAAAATTGCCAAAGCACTTTCGGTTCCGGTCGTTGTGATGGGAGTTGGATCTGATGTCCATAATATTCGCGACCGAATCACAGCAATGCACACGCGCACTCTATTGCGCGAAGCCGATTTTCTGGTCGCCATCAGTGGCGATCTGCGCAATAGGATGGTAGCCATGGGTGCGCCCGTAGCGAGGATTCGCGCCATCCTGAGCGGTTGCGACCTATCCGTTTTCCGCCCGAAGGACCGCGTCGAGGCGCGAAGAAATGTGGGGATCGACTTATCAGCGGAAGCTGTTATCTACATCGGACGCCTGGACGTGAAGAAAGGACTTCGCGAACTGGTCGAAGCGGCAGCAGCCCTGCAGCCCCGGCGCCCGAAGCTGCACGTCTACCTGGTAGGGGACGGACCTGATGGTCATGCCATCGAGCGCGCCATTCAGGTTCGCAACGCCTCGGGCTACATTCACTTACTGCCCGGTTGCCCCTTCGACGATGTCGCCATCTGGATGGCTGCGGCGGATCTTGTTACTCTGCCGAGTTATATGGAGGGCTGTCCCAACGTAGTGCTTGAGGCAGTCGCCAGCGGGCGGCCGGTTGTTGCCACCAATGTCGGTGGTATTCCGGAGATACTGGACGATGAATGCGGACGACTCGTGCCGACCCGCGACGCGGTTGCGTTGGCTGAGGCTATTGCATCGGTGCTCGATAAGAGATGGGACGCCAAGGCTATCTCCTTGCATGGAAGCAGAAGCTGGGAAACGGTCTCTGCGGAGTTGCTCGAGATCTTCGAATCGCTCGCATCGCCGCAATCTGAAGGGCGCGCGTGCCCTGATCAAACGAACGTTGTGCGCTCATAAGACAAATGACTATGATGATTGAAACCATGCCAGACTGGCGACTCCCAAACTCACAGCCGCGTCCCATGTTTCGTCGAGAAAGGGAAGATCATGAGCCTGAAAATAGCGATCGTTGGATGCGGCAAGATCGCTGATGCGCATGTTGAGCAGATCAGAAGGAATCGGTCCGCTGAACTATGCGCGGTCTGCGACACGGAACCGATCATCGCCGAGCAGTTAGCCGTCCGATATACGATTCCACATTGGTACAGCGATGTGGCGAGCATGTTATCCGATATGAAGCCGGATGTCTTGCATATCACAACCCCGCCACAATCCCACCTTTCGCTCACCCGGCAAGCTGTCGCAGCAGGATGCCACATATTTCTCGAAAAACCCGTCGCACTGCATCATTGCGATGCTGAAGCAATCGTGTCCGCGGTAGTTGCCGGCGGAAGAAAATTAGCAGTGAATTACTGGCCAAGATTCGAGACTCCGGCTCTTGAGTTACACCGACTTTACGAGTCGGGCGTACTTGGAATTCCTGTCCATGTTGAAAGCTACACGGGTTATGACTTCGCAGGTGAATTCGGACTTGCCTTGAGGCGCGACCCCGAGCACTGGGTGCACCGTCTACCGGGGAAATTATTTCAAAATATGCTGGATCATGTCTTGAACAAGATAACTCCGTTCTTAATAGATCCCCAACCGTCGATCGAAGCGATCGCCTGGAGTGGAGAAGCCGGCGCGGCAGAGACCTGCCGCAGTGAGCTTCTCGATGAATTGCGTGTGGTAATTCGGGGTACTCAGACAAGCGCCTATGCAACATTTAGCGCGCATGCCCGGCCGGTCTCTCAAACCCTTCGCGTTTATGGCACGAAGAACACCGCATACATCGATTTCGCGGCGCGCACCGTTGTTCTAGAGCGAAAGCAGACGTTTCCATCTGCTTTGGGACGTTTGTTTCCTCCCTTCCTGGTTGCGAAAGATTATTTCGGGCAGGGAATGAATAATGTAAATAGCTTTTGGCATGCGCGCTTCCATTATTTTGAAGGTATGCATCGCCTGGTAGATGAATTCTATCTCAGCATTGAAAGGAATGCTGCGCCGCCAATCCCGTACGAGGAAATCCTTCGGGTATCAGCGATGATGGAAAGAATCTTCCAACAGATTTATCCGGAGGTACGCGCGTGAAAGTCCTGGTTACAGGCGCGGGCGGTTTCCTCGGTGTGCACGTTGTCGAACGATTGCTTGCTCACGGTTATACCAATATTCGATGCTTTCTTCGCGACCCCGGTAAGACAAAACGCCTCATCGAATTGTCAGAGCAGTATGTCGGCGCACAGCTGGAGTTATGCTATGGAAATCTTCGATCCAAAGCCGACTGTGCGGTGGCAATAGCAGATGTTTCGCTCATCGTGCATCTCGCCGCGGGGTTAAAGGGTGCTCCGGCAGAGCTGTTTGCCGATTCGGTTGTTGTCTCCCGCAACTTGCTTGAGGCTCTCGAAGCGCGTGCAGTCAGTCCAAAAAAAAATACTCGCATCGTTCTTGTCAGCTCTTTCGGTGTGTATGGTGTAGTGCCATTGGGGCGGGGCGCGCGTATCGACGAAACGTCTCCGCTCGAAAACCATCCTGAACTGCGAGACACTTACTCCCATTCCAAGTTGACGCAAGAGCAATTGTTCCGGGATTATCAGATAAAGGATGGTTTTGAGCTCGTTGTTTTGCGCCCCGGCGTGATTTACGGTCCTGGAGGTGGAGCCTTTTCTAATCGCGTAGGGTTACAAATTGGACCCGTGTTTCTCCACATGGGAGGACGCAACCTGCTCCCCCTGTCCTATGTGGTCAACTGTGCTGAGGCGATCGTGTTAGCAGCCGGTCATCCTGACTCGGCCGGACAGGTCTATAACGTACACGACGACGATCTTCCAACCGCATCTGGTTATTTGCGCTTATACAAGAGGCATGTTAAAAGGATCCATTCGATTCGCCTGCCCTATTTTGTAACTCGGATGCTCGCTCGCTCATTGGAGTCATATCATCGCAGTTCCCAAGGGCAGTTGCCCGCGATCATCACTCGGTATAAAGCCGCCGCGGCCTGGGGCGGGAATAGTTTTGACAACGCAAAACTGCACGCGCTGGGGTGGCGTCAGTTGGTCGCCACGCCGGATGCGCTGGCTCAGACTTTTCAGTATTTGCGACAAAAGGAAACGAAGGGGTAACGCACTTCCTAACTCGACCCGTCCCACGCACCTCTCGCCTCAATCTCATTCAAAGTTGTTGCGGCATGGGTCGTGATCGGCGATGAAGCCGACCTTCTCGCCTTGGGCAGCATCCCCGAACTTCCATCGGCTTGCGAATCTTGCAGCTTATAGAGCAATGATCTGTAGCTGATGTTGAGCCACTTGGCAGTCTTTCGGCGACTCCATCCATTTGCTTCAAGCACCTTTAAAATGATCTGCCGTTCCAGATCCTGTGTCGCGGCCCTGGTGATCTCTTTCAGTGACACAGGATTGGCCAGATCGATCTCGCTGCTCAGCGTAGCCTGGCGCGCCGGCACAGGCTGAACGAGTTCGGCGGCCAAGGCCTCCTCGCTGCCGATGAGAATGTAGCTGCGAATCGCGTTTTCCAGTTGCCGTATATTACCAGGCCAACTGTAGCGTTGCATCATGCGCATCACTTCGCTCGAAAGCGGCTTCGGGTTGCGGCGAAATGCATTCGAGTGCCGATCGATAAAATAATCGACCAGCATCGGCAGATCCGCGACTCGCTGGCGCAGTGGCAGCAGTTCGACTGTGACAGCGTTGATGCGGAAATAGAAATCCAGCCGGAAACTTCCCTCCTCCGCCTGTTGTCGCAGGTTTGCGCTGGCCGCGCTCACCAACCGCGTGTTGATCTTTCGAGGCTCTTGCCCGCCAACCCGCATGAAGCTGCCATCCTGCAGCATCTGCAGCAACTTTGCCTGGACAGAAAAGTCCAAATCTCCAATTTCATCGAGGAACAACGTCCCCATGTGGGCCAGTTCCACGCGGCCACGTTTGGTTGCGTACGCACCCGTGAACGCTCCCTTTTCGTAGCCGAACAGTTCCGACTCGATCAGGGAGTGCGGAATCGCAGGGCATGCCACCTTCACCAAGGCGTTCTTCGATCGATTCGAAAAGGAATGCAGCAACTTGGCGAAGATCTCCTTGCCCGTCCCGCTCTCGCCCTGCAAGAGCACCGGAACAGTTGTCTCAGCCACGCGCTCCAGTTTCTCTCGAGCGATCGCCATCCGGGGTGTTTGCCCGTAGATGATCTCCATCGGCGGCAGATCGCGAAGCTCGACCGATCCATTGGCTTGTGCCGGAAACATGTTCTCACATACCCGTGTAGAGGATTGATTTCTCTCGTTTTGTATGCAACTACTAAGCCAAATGATGTCAGTGAAATCGTAATAGCGGAAAAGAGAATCATGCCCCTGCTGCCCGTCGAGACATTCCGATGCCACCTTCAATGCCGAATTGTGAATTTCACCTCCGATTTCCGGTGACTATGTGTAATTGTTTGCACATAATGGCGAATCATTTACCACTTTCCGGTGGTACTATGGTGGATAAGTGCCAAGTCTTTGTGTCCATGCAAGAGTGAATCCCTATCTCTCTTCGTGCGCCAAAACTCCGGGCCGGCGGTGTTTGACCTGCACCCGCGCCAATTCTCGGCGTGAGTCTCTCAAGCCCGTCTGACCTGTCCGTCACGCTCGGTTCGGGATCATTACACCGGGCAGTCGGACGGAAACGCGAAGAACCGGGATGTGAGCACTACGGCTGGAGCGCCAATGAAGACGAAGAGCAATCACAATCCCCACATCGCTGTTCTCGATCCAGACCCCGCAATCTTGAATTACGTTCAGCGCATTCTCGCCGACCGCTTTAGCGTCTGCACTTTCACCGAAGCTGCTGAATTGGTTCTGGCTCTTAAAGAATTGCCCGCGGCTGACCTCCTTCTGATGGATTGGCACATTGACGAAGACGGCGACGGAGAGAGCTCACTTGGATTGCTCACCGAGCTTCGCGCCTCGCATCCAACGCTTCCGATCGTTCTGCTCGCATGTACGGCTGAATTGAGGGATGTCGTGGCGGCTACGCGCATGGGCGCTACGGATGTCATCCTCAAACCCTTTCGAAAGGCCGATATCGATCAGGTGGTGGAAGAGTGCCTCAAAAAGACTGAGAACTTGGGGACAGAACCTGATGATGGGATCAAGGAAATCCCGCTCGACGAGAACACGTCGTTTGTCATCTCCTGCAAGCGCATGAGGGAAATCGAAACCCAGTGCAGACTTGTGGCGCGAGCCGACATTCCGGTCCTTATTCTCGGCGAAAGTGGCACCGGCAAGGAAGTTGCCACCTTGTTCATCCACAAGATGTCGGCCCGCAGCCAACGCAGCTTTATGAAGGTTAACTGCGCGGCCATGCCTGCCGATTTGCTGGAGAGCGAACTTTTTGGTTACGAGGCGGGCGCGTTCACCGGAGCGGTCAAATCCAAGCCCGGCAAGTTCGAAATCTGTAACAACGGCACAATCTTTCTCGATGAAATTGGTGAGATGCCTGCCGTTCTGCAGGCCAAGCTTCTTCAGGTTCTCCAGGACGGAAGCTTCTCGCGCCTGGGCAGCCGCTCCAGTGTCAAAGTCGATGTGCGCGTAATTGCCGCAACCAACATCGACATTAAAGACGCCATTGCGCGCAAGACCTTCCGCGAAGATCTCTACTATCGTCTGAACGGCTTTACCCTCAAGATGCCTCCGCTGCGGGAGCGCCCGGAAGAGATTCCGATCCTCGCCAATCACTTCATGCGCAAGGTGGCCGCTAAGTACGAGCGCGACCCGTTGCCAATGTCTCCTGCGCTCATGCAGGCTCTCGCCAACCATTCGTGGCCCGGCAATCTGCGCGAACTTGAAAATACTGTCAAGCGCTATCTTATCCTTGCCGATGAGCGGACAATCATCGATGAGTTGGCTCCTCGCCAAATTAGAGAATCATTGGCGACCGGCGGTGCGGAAGCTGAAGACAGCGGAAGCCTGAAAAATCTTGTCCGAAACTTGAAGGGCGGTGCGGAATCCGCCGCCATCGCAAAAACGCTGGAGGGAACTGGATGGAACCGCAAGGCGGCCGCGAGCGAACTGCAAATCAGCTACAAGGCATTGCTCTACAAAATCAAGCAGTACAATCTCTTTCCTCCGCAGAAGCAGTTCAATCCCAGCCCGAGACATCCTGCATGAATCCATTCCCTGACAGCAGTAGCTCGCCAAATTCGGAGAAGATCGTAATCCGGTTAGGATCGAGAACAATCCGGGGATACCTCGATTCCATGCCTTTCAACACTGTAGAAGAACTGCTGAGGCGCGCTCCCAATGGCTCACCCGAAAGCTTCCGGGTTCGTCACCTCGATTCGAATCGCATCGAGGAGATACCAGCCAAAGAGATCAAAGCTGTCTTTTATGTCAATAGCTTTGAAGGCGACTCCGACCATCAGGAGCTTCGCTTTCATTCCCGCGCCCCTATTGTCCATGGCATCTGGGTACGGTTGCAGTTTCTCGACGGAGAAGTCATGGAAGGAATCATCTACAACTCCATCCGCTATCTCGTAGACCCCGGCTTTTTCTTGCAGCCCACCGACCCTGATAGCAATAACCGGCTCGTTTACGTGCAAAAAAGTTGGTTGGCCGATTACCGGGTGCTGGGAATGCGCAAACTGTACGACGTTGCGCACACGGCTGGATTTATCGAGCAGCCTTAGGCACTGAGAGCTTCCTTGTCGATTGAATAGTCGAGAATCCGGGCGGCAATTCCTGTCATCTGCGCGGAAGAATCATCTGTGCGGACCACGCGGCCCCGGCATCGAACCATGCAACAGGTTGACAGCGTAATCTCCGGCGGCAATTCGAGAAGGAAATCAAAGTCGTTACCAACTGTGGCGCCGTCAGCCAAATTCAAATAAAAATAAACCCCAAAGTTGTTCAGGTCCCGGGTAAAGCCGGGAATCTCACGGCTACCAGCCAGGATCGTCACGGGGGCATTGATCCCATAACGCTGTCTTTCCCGGCGCTCGCTTGATGATTGCATCGCGTTCACTGTCAGTTTCCTTTCTTACAAAGCTACAAAAATGAACTGCAAGCAAGGCATCATTTCACAGGAAGAAAAACAAGAGACTCACAGAAGCTCGGTTCTGGCACTTTCGCGACGTTTAGCAAGGAACGTGAACCAGCGAAGTTACCGAACCAAGGTATCATTGCCGTGGGTTACCGCAATCCGGCAGGATGATTACGCTCTACTTTAATGCAATTACCTTGCCGAATGAATACCAATTGAATGTTGGGGTTATGAGATTACTCAAGTGCTACTGTGCAATCCATTGCACATGGATGGGTATATTTCTCAACAGCTCCGGCGTCAAGCGCTGAAGATGCACAAGTGCTCTAAATCGTCGGGAGATTCACCACAGGGGCGGTTCCGACCATTCATAAGTCGGCTAGTTGCTGCGCCGACGCCTCTGACCGACTCGAAATTGCCCCACTCAGGAGATCGTGCGGAAGAGCCAGTAGAGAGTGCCAGAGAGCAGCGCGGCGGCTGGCAGCGTGAAGACCCAGCCAGCAGCTATATTTCGAACCGTCGACCAGCGCAGGCCGCTGCCGTTGGCGCTCATCGTACCGGCCACCCCCGAGCTCAGGATATGGGTCGTAGAAACCGGCAGGCCGAATCGGTCGGCAGCGAAGATGGTGGCCATGGCAACGAGTCCGGCACTGGCGCCCTGGGCGTATGTCAGGTGTTCCTTGCCGATCTTCTCGCCCACCGTAATCACAACGCGCTTCCAGCCGACCATGGTGCCCAAACCGAGAGCCAGCGCAACGGCAACCTTGACCCAGTCGGGAATGAAACGGGTGGCCTTGTCCACTTTGCTCTTGTAGTTGGTGAGGGCCGCGTTCTCTTGGGATGTGAAGGCCGGGACCTTGCTCTTTTGCATCAGGCGGATCGCTTCGCTGGCCACGTACATATCGTTGCGGACGTTGGCCTGATCCTGCGCCGGAACCGACTTGAAGACCTTGTAAAGGGCAACTTCGTGGCTGACGTCCTCGACCAGTTCGCGCAGAGCCAGGATCGTGTCCGGTTGTAGCTGCTTGGTGCGAATGTATTCTGTGACTTCGGCACGGGCATCCTCGCCCAGGATACCGCTCTTATCCACATGCCGGTCGAGGATCTGGCCAGCCTGCTCTGAGGCAACAATAAACTGCTGGATGTCGTTGCTGGTGACGGCGTGGTTTAGAGCGTATGCGGTAGGCACAGTGCCGATCAGGATCAGCATGATCAGGCCCATGCCCTTCTGACCGTCATTTGAGCCGTGGAAGAAACTGACGCCGGTGCAGGTGACGACCATGAGTGCCCGTATGGGCCAAGGTGGCGGCTGATTGTCCTTCGGCGCCTCGTAAAGGGAAGGATACCGAACCAATTGCTTGGACAGGTACAACAGCAGTCCGGCGCAGATAAAGCCAATCAACGGAGAGATCAACAGCGCCTTTAGAACCTTGGTGGCCTGCTCCCAATCCACGCCAGAGGTCCCGGTTCGGGCGTGCATCAGTTGGTTCGCGATGCCCACGCCGATGATGGAGCCAACCATCGTGTGCGAACTCGAGGCCGGCAACCCGAACCACCATGTGCTCAGGTTCCAGAGGATGGCAGCGATCAGCAGGGCGAAGACCATGGCGAAGCCGGCGCCGGAACTGACCTGAAGAATCAACTCGACCGGCAAAAGCGTAATCACCGCAAAAGCCACCGTGCCGGAAGAGAGCAACACTCCAGCCAGGTTGCAGATGCCCGACCATACTACGGCAATGTTGGGCTCAAGTGAATGTGTGTAAATGACCGTGGCGACAGCGTTGGCCGTGTCATGAAATCCGTTGACGAATTCAAAGCCAAGCGCAATCAGAAGTGCAAGAGCCAGCAGCAGATACGGCCAGACACTCGTGATCGTGACGGTGTCAAGGTCGCTGGCAACATGAAAGGCGATATAGCAAACACCGCCGCCCAAGGCGAGCAAAAACGCCGCAATGCCTGCGCGGCTAGGCGCCTTCGCCAGTTTACGGTCCAGCAGGGACACGCCCGAAGGCATAGCATTCACCGTGGTAGCCAGGTCGGCCATCAGAAGTCACCAATGCGGCCGGAGAGATTCCGGACACGCCTGGGCCTCCTGGGTCGAGACTCGACGACGATATTCAATACCAAATGGAAAGGAGGTCGCTTGCTGAATGGCAAATAGAAAAGAGATCGCTTGTGGCGGGAGAGAGAAGAGCCGGATAAATTGGCGTCCATATAACCCCAACAACCGCAATTTGTTGGCAGTTGTTTGCTTGGTCAGAGAAGAATTCACCTGACTGAAACAATTCTACACCGGCACAGGGGCAGCTTGGGTAGGGCGGAAATGGGACGGCGGTGGAAATCGCGTCGGATCAGGAATCTGCGGGCTTAGTGTTCCGTTCGAACCACATGGCGAGTTCCTTTTCGGGAATCTCACCGGCGGCCAAGCCAAGAATCGTCAGAAACGCATCCTCCTGGCTGGCCGTGACTTCCAGACCATTCACATCGAGGAATGCAAACGAGACCAGCAGGGCTGTGCGCTTATTCCCGTCGACAAACGGGTGATTTGATGAAATGCCAAACGCATATGCGGATGCAAGGGCAGCTAAGGAAGGCACACTATCTGCGTAGGCCAGCATATTTTTGGGTCTTGCTAGAGCGGACTCAAGCAGCCCCATGTCTCGGACACCGACAGAGCCGCCGTGCGCGGCGAGTTCCAAATCGTGCGCAATTACCGCGTCGGCAGCCTCCATCCAAATAGGTTCCGGCATTACTCCGCTAGCTTTCGTAATGCATCGCGATACTTCCGCATGACTCTCTCGGTCGCCTCCAGTTTGCGTATGAATTGGTCGTCGTATGGGGTGAGGTGTGCTCCAAACGGAGTTTCAGATAGGCAGATCGTATCGCCTTTCTCCACTTTCAGCCGTGCCAGAGTCTCCTTGGGCAGAATGATGCCCGCTGAGTTGCCGATCGCAATAATCTTTGTGGTAGTGGCCATACAGAGCCTCCCTTACTATTCCCTATAATAACATAAGTTATAACGTAATCTCTATCGCCAGTCGTCACGAGCGTTCACGCCGTCGCTCATCACGGCGTCGAAGCCGGTGTGCTTTTTGATGAAGATCTCGCTGAATTGACGGTCCTGGCGAAGCAAAATGGCCTGCATCCGCACCAATTCCAGCAGCGCGAGGAACATGGCGATCAGCGCTCGCTCGGAGCGGGTGTGGCTCAACAGCCGCCGCAAGGCGACGGGCTTATCGTCCATGGTCAGGCGGCGGGCAAGGAACTGAATCATCTGGCCGACGGTCACCGAGTCTTCATCAACGTTGATCACCGGCCGGCTGCGGGCGCGCTCCAGAATGTCGCGGAAGATGCGGACCAGGTCGTCGGTATCGGCGGCCATCTCCGGCTCGGCGGTCTCGTCGTCCTTAAATTCGCGTACCCCCGGATTGGTCCAGGTGGCGGCTTCGAGCATCTGCTTCTGTTGCAGCATCTGAGCGGCGTTCTTGAAGCGCTCATGCTCCAGCAGCCGCTCCACCAACTCGCGCCGGGGATCTTCGTCCGCCGCTTCCGGGTCGGAGGCTGTGCGCGGAAGCAGCATCTTGCTCTTGATGTGAATGAGCAGAGAAGCAGTGTAAATAAACTCCCCGGCCACATCCATGTCACCAGCCTTCAGTTGGTTAACATAGGCCAGAAACTGGGCGGTGATCTTGGCGATGGGGATGTCGTAAATGTCGATGTCCTGCTTGCGGATCAGGTCCAGCAGCAGGTCAAGTGGGCCATCGTAGACCTGGCCCACGACCACAGAAAAAGGCGATTGTTCCGCGCTTTCGTCCAGCTTTTTTTGCCGCGCAACCAGCTTGGCCGCGGCCTTTTCTTCCGCCTTGTCCTCCGCCGTTGGCTGGGGGGTCAGCACCAATGCGCCGGCTGCATCGGCGACAGGCTCCGGCGCGGTCGCTTGCACCGCAGTGCCATCAATTTCGGATTTGGTCGAGGGTTCAGTCAAAGCATTTTCTTCCGAGTTCTATCCAACCTGCCGCAGGTTTCAATTTAATCACGGATTCTAGTCCTTGAGACCTGCGAAATCTTGCCGAACCGATCCAATACCGACCGGCGAATGCCTCAGCACATTGCGCCGATGAGGTCTCAGCCACGCTCTATTTGTTCTCGTTGCCGCTCAGGCGAAACGTGATGGTGCCCCAGAAAAGGCGGGCGCGCATCTGTACTGGCAAGTGGCGCTCATCGTCTGTGTACCAGATCCAGATGTTGCCGCGATTCTTCACCACACCTGCATCGGCGGTGGGCTGCACGCGAAGGGTTTTGAAAGTGCCAAGCGGAGTTTTGATCTCTTCGCGGCCTTCGATTTTCATGGTCACAGGCACCACGTGCAAAGCGTCAACCACTGGAAGCACAAAGTTGTGCCCCATCGCAATCGGCTGCGAGGATGCGTAGAAGATGCCCGTCAGCAGGTCGGTCATGCAGCCGGACACGGGCGATTCAATGTGTTTGGTTTGTCCATTGACGACGTTTTTCTCATTCAGAATGGAGTGCTTCTGGACGTAATCCAGGTGAAGCGTCGAAATCACCTGACGGTGGCCTTCAACCGTCTGCTTGTTGAAGTCGTCTGTGCAGCCGCTCGCCCGGTCAAAGCTCGATTGAAATCGATCGCTGACATGAAAGAGCAGGTTGATGGCGCCGCTGGTGTCGGCGCTGGCGGCAATGTTTTCACGATCGCCCGCCGCCTCAAAGCGCAGCACCGCAGTCCCGGCAGGAAAAACACGCCAATCGACTGAATACGTGAGCGTCTGCTTTTGCGGAAAGCTGTACCCGGCACGCGGCGGCGGCAGCGTGAGCGTCTGCTGAGCGATAATTACCGGGGGAACGGCGGCCAGACTGAGGACGCAGAGCATGGATATTACAGTTATTCGCGTCTTCACCGTCGGGTCTAGCTCCTCTTTAGATGGACTTCCTGGTCCTAAAAAACCGCCTAACGCGGTACATTCACCCATGCGGCGAGCGCAGGCCGCAGAAGGAGCAGGCTGAGGTAAAGCAGAGTGGCCCCTATTGCAGCATTGTACTCGCGGTGCCGGAGGTATAGCGAAAGAGAAAAGGAGCCCATGGAGCTTTCACTTTCAGGATTCCCAGGGTGGCGTGCAGGTGTAAATCTGGGAATTAGTCGCGGTACCTGCCGACAATAGTCGTCGAAGCCAGGGAAGGTTGCGCGAAGGAATCGCTCCTCCGAGGCGATCACCGGAACATAAATCACGGTGAAGCCCGCGGCGAGTACAAGCGCCACCGGCCAACTGAGAAGCGCCAGCGCAAAGCCCGCCGCAATCAGCATGGAGCCAAGATAGAGCGGGTTGCGGACGTACGCGTAGGGGCCGGTCACCGTCAGTTCGCGATTCTTCTTCACGTAGCCAGCGGCGTAGCCCCGAAGCCAGAGACCGGGCAAGACCAGCGCTAAACTCCAGTTCAATGCCCAGGGCTGGGGCGCCCGCCGCCAAATTTCGAAGACGTAGAGCGCCGCCGCGATGAATCCCAACGGCACGCGGATACGTCGGGCAATGTGCTGCCAACGGCAGATCCAGTCCGGTTGCGGCGGGTCGAGTTGTGTAGTTGCAGGCTTGCTCATAGGTCGGCTTCGGGGGTGGTCTCAGGATAAAGCAAGGCCTCGGCGGCGCGCAGCACGTCGTCGGGTTGAATGCTCAACAGCCCTGCCTCAGGCGATGCGCGTCTGCGATGGTCGCGGCGGCTCATCGGGCTTCGTAGCACTTTGAAGCTCGTCCCATAGGGCCCGTTGCGGGCAGGATCGGTAGGTCCATAGATGCCAACTACAGGCCGGCCGAGCGCGCAGGCCAGGTGAAGTGGGCCGGTATCGCCAGCAATCACCAGCGCAACCCGGCGCGTAACGGCAATCAGTTGGGCCAAAGAGCAGTTGAGCGGAATGGCAGCTCCGCCTGTCGCTTGAGAAAGAGCTTCGGCGTACGGCTCTTCGCCTGGGCCGGCATTGACCAGCACGTGGCAACCTCTCTCAATAAGCCCTCGTGCTATTACTGCGTATTTCTCCAAGGGCCAACGTTTTGCGCCCCAGCCCGCTCCGGGATTGATGAGCACAAATGGCTGAGCACCACCCCCCGATCTCATCTTTGGCGATAGGACTTCATCAGCCCAGGCTTCAGCCTCCGGGTCGATGGGCAACAATGGTTTCGCCGGGACAAGATGATCCCCGCCGATCGCCGAGACCAGTTCCACATCCTGCTCGATCACGTGAACGCCACGGGTGGCCACATGCTCCGTAAACAGCCAGCGCGCCGGCAGTTCTCGCGGCCTGGCCTCGCCAATCAGCCGTCGTCAACCAGCCAGGCGCGCCACCACTGCCGACCGGATTGCCCCTTGCAGATCAACCACGGCGTCGTAACGGCTAGCCCGGAGCGACGCGTGCAGATCCTTGATTCCACGGCGAGTCGAGTAGCTGAAAGGATGCCTCCGCCACTCTTTCGTGGGGGCCAGATGAAGATTGTCGATCAGGGGTTGCGCCGGGCCGCGTTCGATCGCGCCTTCAACAGCCAGCAGCGCACGCCAGCGAGGTTCGACAATCCAATCGATAGTCCAATCCGGATGGGCAATTCGTAGTGCCGTCACCCCCGGAAGGGCATGCAGGATGTCGCCCATGGCGCCCAATCGCACTACAAGCAAGCGGAAGCTGGATTGCTTTTGCAAGCAATGATTTTCTCACACGGGCGGTGGTATTGGAGCAGACCTTAATTTGCCGAGCAGCCAGTCGATAGCTACTGGCTGGTCCTCGATCTCGACCCGCAGATGTGCGGCTTTGATGGGCAAAGACTCCGGCATCCGGAAGGACAGTCTCTCCAGCCGGACCAGGTCCTTTTCAGTCGTGATGAGCGCTTTAGCTCCGGCCGCACGGGCAGAGGCCACCAGGCGGTTGAGGTCGCGGGCGGTGTAGCGATGGTGGTCGGGATATGCGCGCTCGGAGACCAGATTGAGTCCCGCGGCCTTCAACCCGTCGAAGAACTGAGCAGGGCGAGCGATACCGCAAAAGGCGGCGGCCGGACCGTTCATGCTCTCGACTTCCATCTTGCGGCGCAACCGCCAAACCGGCCCACGCCAGCCCCATCTTCGCAGTTCGCCTCCGAGTGTCGATTCGTTGGCAGGGATGGCGATAACGCTCGCGCGGCGGGCGGCTTTAAGTGGCTCGCGCAGGTTGCCCGCGGGAAGCAGACTGTCCTGCCAGTCGCGTCGATCCAGAATGAGAATGTCCACGTCCCGCGCAAGCTGGCGGTGCTGAAACCCGTCATCCAGCAGATGAACAACGGCTGCGGGGTTTTCCCCACCACCAGGCCGTAATTCTGCCTCAGCCATCAGTCCCGCGTCGAAGCGGCGCGGAGCCACGTAGACCGGCACTCCTGCCTCGCGGGCAATCAGCAGCGGCTCATCTCCGAACTCCTCCGCGTCTCCCGCCGGATTAACGCGACCGGCCAGTTGGCTCCGACGCCCGTACCCCCGCGAAAGCACATCGACGCAAAAGCCTTTACCAGTGAGCAACTTAGCCAGTTCAATGGTCAGCGGTGTCTTACCCGATCCCCCAGTAGAAAGGTTCCCAATGCTGACGACCGGCCAGCCAAGCCGACGAACCTGCTCCAGCCCAAAGAGCAACCGAAACTCACGGATAGCGAGCGCCGACCCGTAAAGCGGAACCAGTGGCAGAAGCAACCGCCGCGCGGAAAATGGCTGACTCATGCCGGCCTCTCCGTTCCCTCGGGAGCCGAAAGCAGTTCTTTGGCCGCCGCGACGCAGCGATCCGTCGCGCCGGCCTGGCTGGCAAAAACATGCCTGCCTCGCTCGCCCATGGCTTCGGCATCGGTCCGCTCGTGCAGCAGATTCAGGAGAACTTCCGCGAGCTTGTCTCTCCCGGCGATGCAAATGGCGTTGTGAGCCATCAGATCTTCCGTAATCGCGCGAAAATTCGCGTAATGCGGCCCCATCACAATCGGAACGCCGAACTGAGCCGGTTCCAGCGGATTGTGCCCACCTGCCGACACAAGGCTCCCACCAACGAAGGCAACGGAGGCCAGCGAATAGACCGAAGCCAGTTCCCCGATCGTGTCTAACAGCACAATCTCTCCCGGCTTCAGTGCCTCCGCGGGTTGCGAACGCCAACTGGAACGCTTGACCCAACTAAGGCCCGACCGTTCGAGCAACCCCATCACTGTACCGAATCGTTCCGGATGGCGAGGCGCCAGCACCAACGCCAATCGCGGATCTGTTTCAACAAGCTTGGGCCACGCTTCGAGGAGGGCGGCTTCTTCGCCTTCGAGTGTGCTGCCTGCAACAACGAAGCGCAGGTCCGGGCCCAAGGCCTTTAGAATCCCCGTCGCCTCTGCCGTGACGGCGGCTCGCACGTCAAACTTCAGGTTTCCGGCAACTGAAACCCTCTGCGGCAGACAGCCGATGGCCATGAGCCGATCGGCGTCAGTCAGGCTCTGCGCCAGCACCCGGTCGAGCGGCTCAAGAAAGGGCCGCCACAGCCAGCGCAGCCTCCGGTAGCGCGGCCAGGAACGATCCGAGATGCGCGCATTCACAACGGCAACTGCGATCCCTCTGCGGAAACAACCGCTGAGAAGGTTAGGCCAGAACTCGGTCTCCGTTAGAATGAGCAGCTTTGGCCGCAAAGCACCCAGATAGGCCCGAACGGCCCAGGGCAGATCGAGAGGGCAATAGAAAACTCGGCTCACCCCGAAGTGCTCACGGGCCAACTCCTGCCCCGTGCGCGTGGTGGTCGAGATGACGATACGGTGACCGGGCAGCTCCGTGTCGAGTGTCTTGACCAGACGGCTGACCGCCAGCACCTCACCGACGGAAACCGCATGAATCCAAACGACCGGCAGTTCCCTGCCCAATGCTTTCGACGCTTTGCGAAGCCGAACCGGAACCGCTCCGAGCCGTTCCAGCAACCCCTCGCGGTATTTTTTCGTGGTGGCCATTCGAAAGAGCCACCAGGGTGCCCCCACCACGAGCGCCACCAGCAGGGTCAAATTGTAGAGAACCAGAATCATCGCGTGACGGAACGTGCCTTTCCGCAGTCCAATCTCAAATGATACAGTCGTGTACGATGAAGACCCTGCGGATCATTCCGCTGTTTTTGCTTTGGTGGGCGCTGCCGGCCATGGCCGTCGATCGCACACCGCCCCCCTTGCAGCCTGCCACGACCTTTGCCGACGTTGAGGCGCACGACGGCGAAAAAGTAGCCATCGCCGCCGAGCCCTACGATACGCGCGAGAAAGCAGCCATCTTCCGCGTCGATTATCTCAGCCACGGTGTCATGCCGGTTCGGCTTATTGTGACCAACAACGGCGACCGGCCGATCAGCCTGCGTGATGCTCGGATTCTCTTCTACACCGCGGACGGCGACAAGATTCAAGCGGCCGAACCGGAAGATGTGGAGAGGTTGATGACCGGCAAGGAGCGCCAGGGCAGAAGCATTCCGCTGCCGGCCCCTTTACCGAGCATCAAGAGGAAGCCCAAGGCCAGCAACAAAGAGATCGAGCAGGATTTCGACACCTTTGAATACCAGGCGCTGGTGGTCGAGCCTCACTCGACGCGCGCCGGCTTCCTCTTTTATGACGTCTCCGGTCTCGATCACCCGCTCGAGGGCGCCAGCCTGCACCTGCGCGAGCTACGCGACGCCGACGGCAAGGAGCTGTTTTATTTTGAGATCCCCTTCGACAAATACCTCAAGTCGAAGTCCAGCCAGATGAACTGAATCATTCTGCCGCCTACTCGTAGTAAGTAGCAGTGGTGGTGTCCGTCTCCCAGATGGTCGCGTCCTTCACGCGCACGCGGCCTTCGGTCATCGTGGCAAGTTGCTCGTTGGTCTGGTCATAGAAGTACTTCGCCATGTTCTCCGCCGATGGATTGAGCACGATGAAGGGCTCAAGATCGTTGAGCATGCGGTGATCAATGCGCTCGATCACCGGGCGCAGCACCTGTTTAAGCAGCTTGAAGTCCAGAAGCAGCCCGGCCTCGTCGAGCGCCTCTCCGGCCAAAGTCACGCAAACCTTGTAGTTGTGGCCGTGCGGGTTCTCGCACTTGCCTTTGTAATTGCGGAGGTAGTGTCCGGAGGAGAATTCTGCCTCCACGGTGACTTCATACATTGGATTCAGCTCGATTCTGTGCGGGGAAGCGCCCCTGGGTTTCATTTTAATGGTTCGCGCCCATTCAGGGCTGCGGGCCGCGCCGCTTGCGCCTCTCCGCCATACGCGACTCTTCACTGCGTCGGTCCACCTGCTCGAAGAGGCGGCTCAACACGCCAAGCAGCGCAAACGCAAGCCCAATCAGCAGCAGAATCAGGGCCACCGTCCGCCAGAGAGAAGCGTTAGCCGGCAGACCAGGCTGAAAGCTCGACGGCGCCATCGACATCCCGCCTGACAGCAAGGCGAAGAAGATCAGTGTGGCGGCCAAAATGTAAAAGTTGCGGGACATGGTCGATGAAACCGGCAAAGGCCTCGAAGCCTGAAAGAATTCTACGCGAGCGGTCTTGCTGAAAGTTGCATCAGATGTTTTGCAGATATTTATCCTTATTGGGAGCACAATAAAGAATGTATATTCACCATGGGAGTAAACCTCAATGATTCCTGACTTCCTCACGGTTGTAGCCGCTTCGTGTGGCCGAAAGGGGTACCCCCCCCCACCCCCCCTCCCATATTTTCAAAATCTTGCATGTAATTAATTGGTAAACGCCTCTCCATCTGCAGAAAATACAATTCATTCCGATA
>CAYTJN010000011.1:0-38444 GCA_964438125.1 uncultured Occallatibacter sp. | reverse complement strand
CTGATGGTATTGGCGCCGGGCTGCCTTTGAATGTTGACGATGACCGCCGGCGTCTCGTTCATCCACGCTGCCTGCTTGTTGTTCTCGATGCCGTCCACCACCTGCGCAACACTGCTGAGCATGATGGGCGCGCCGTTGCGGTAGGCAACCACGACCTTGCGATAATCGTCGCTGGTCACCAGCTGATCGTTGGCGTTGATCTGATAATCCTGATGTGGTCCGTCGAAGTTTCCCTTGGCGGCATTGACGCTGGTCTGCGTGAGCGCCGTGCGCAGGTCTTCAAGGTTGAGTCCGTAAGACGACAGCGCGGTCGGATTGGCTTGAATGCGCACGGCCGGCTTTTGCCCGCCGCTGATGCTCACCAGACCAACCCCGCTCAACTGCGATAGCTTGGGCGCAAGTCGCGTATCCACCAGGTCCTCAACCTGCGAGAGTGGGATGGAGTTGGATGTAATGGCCAGCGTGAGCACTGGGGCGTCTGCGGGGTTTGTCTTGCTGTAAACCGGAGGAGAAGGAAGATTCGATGGTAGAAAACTCTGCGCCGCGTTAATGGACGACTGGACCTCTTCCTCAGCGATGTCAATATTGAGGCTGAGGGCAAACTGGAGCACGATCACAGACGATCCGCCGGAGCTCGTCGAGGTCATTTGGCTCAACCCCTGTAGCTGGCCAAACTGGCGCTCCAACGGCGCAGTAACGGTTGTAGCCATCACGTCTGGGCTGGCGCCAGGATAAAAAGTGAGAATCTGAATAGTGGGATAGTCAACCTCCGGCAAAGCGGAGACTGGTAACTGGGTATACGCAACAATGCCCACAAGCAGGATTGCGGCCATCAACAGCGCGGTGGCAACGGGTCGCTGAATAAAAGGCCCGGATGGATTCACGGAGTATTGCTCGTGGCTCGGTTAGCCGCAGGAGCTTGCTTGGCAACAACGACTTTACTGCCGTTCTGTAATTTGTCAAAACTGCTTGTCGCCACCACCTCGCCGGGATTGATTCCTTCCACGGCTGTCTTGCCACCCTCGGCAACACCGGGCGTGATGTTGCGGACGCTCGCCACTCCATTCGCAATCACATAAACGAAGGCTGCCTGCCCGTTGTGCTGCACGGCCGCGGTCGGTATCAGCGTAACCCCGTTGAGTGTATTCACGAGTAATCTGGTATTCACGAACTGATTGGGAAACAGAGCGCCGTCTTTGTTATCAAAGAGGGCGCGCAATTTGACTGTTCCTGTCGTCGTGTCGATCTGATTGTCGATAGTGAACAACTTGCCCGTCGCAATTGTCTTCGTCTGTGCCCGGTCCATCGCCTCGACGGGCAGCGTACGCATCTTCCGCATCCTCGCCTGAACCTGTCCGAGGCTATCTTCCGAAAGGGTAAAGATCACCGTAATCGGCTGCATCTCGGTGATGACCGCCAGCGTCGTGGTTGAGCCTGTTTGAACCACATTTCCAGGGTCTACCAGGCGAAGACCAACCCGGCCGGAGATGGGTGCTGTAATGTGGCAATAATCGAGCTGTACTTGGTTGTAATTAACGGTACCCTGATCGTTTTTGACTGTTCCCTGGTCCTGGAGCACAATCTTTTCCTGGTCATCAAGCTGTTGTTTGGGGATTCCGTTTCCCGCCCAGGCCGTGCGATAACGATCCAGATCCATCCGAGCCTGCGCTAGAGTATTCGTATCGCGTTCAAGAGTGCCCTCGGCCTGCATCAGTTGCGCTTGGTAGGGCCGCGGATCGATGTCGATCAGCGGGTCTCCCTTTTTGACAAATTGTCCCTCCTTGAAATGGACCGCGGACAAAATGCCGCTTGCCTGCGCGGTAATAGCAGTCGTATGAACAGGAGTTACTGTACCGATCGCATCCAGATAGATGCCAATTTGTCCTTTTGTGGCAGTGACGGCGGTGACTGTCACAGAAGGTTTAGCTGCGGCCTGTTCGCGCTTCGCGGTTGCGGCCTTCGCATCGCTTTTGTGGAGTGTCCAAAGGGCGACGGCGGCCACAATCAGCAACAAAAGCAAGCTCGTCCACAGGAACCAGCGCCGCCGGTACCATGGGGCGGACGCCGGCAACTGATGATCGGCGCGAATGTGCTGACCTTCTGGCCTACCCCCGATTCCAGACATTCACCACTCCGTGTTCGAGTCCATATTCAAGCGAATTGTATAACATGCCTTTCGAAGCATCTTTGAAACTGAAAGCATCTGTATGTACCCAATTGCTCGTCTTCCCACGGTGTGGAGTTCCCTTGTGGTTAGACGTCAAGAGATGAGATGGGAAACGCAGAACAAAATGGCCCGTAAAAAGATTGGCGCAGGGAAAACTTCTGGTCATGCTACTCCCGTTTCTTGATCTGCGTCGACTTTACGCAACCCACGAATCTTCCTTATCCCAAGACAAATGCCGACTGCAAGCAAGAGGAGGAACATAATCAGCAACGGAGTCGACCACTTCTGAAGTGTTCCAGACCACAGACGGACGATTCTGCGTCCGTAAGTCACCCCGAGCCAGGCAATGAACGAGTACCTCAACCCGCGTGCTGTACCAAAAATTGCGAGAAAGCGGGTGCGTGAGACTCCAAGCGCTCCGGATGCAAGTGCAAACGGCAGCAAGGGAATGGGAGGAGGAAGAATCGCCGGAACAAAGACCGCCAGAATTGAATGATGTTCAACCCAAGCGACGACACGCTTCAGCAGGCGCGCTGGAACGTAATGTTGAAGTGCAGTTTCGCCTCCTTTTCGACCAACGGCCCAGGTCGTGTATCCCCCAAGAATGCTGCCTGAAACAGCGCAAAACACCAGCAGCCAAGGATTGCCGCGATGCGACACCAGCCACAACAACAGCAGGTCAGTGCTGCCCGGAATTGGCAGCGGGATGACCGAGGAATCTACCACCGCAACGAAGAAAAGGCCGAGCGCCCCCAGATGCGTGAGCCACCGCGGCGCCGGAGAGGAATGCAGATGTGGCGAGGTATCTTTAGCTAATCCCCAAAGGAAAACACTCATATCGACCGGGAATGATCCTTGCTTTCAAACGATGGATTGTGACGCTGCCGTAAAACAGTGAAGATCCCATCCTGTTTCACGGCTTCGCATCCAGGACGATTTTGCCAAAGTTTTAACCTCCAGGACTGATCAAACTAGCTCGCTATAAACCGAGGCTGGGTCCCCGGCTTTCTTTTCCAGGAGATGAATAGTACCGATAAAACTTCGATTTTCCTTCGTCTCCCGACGGCACGGACGCTATATCTTCAGGTCGTGGATACTGCCTCGTTTAAAGCCTTTGATCTCGCTCACTCTGCTCACGAGCGATACAATTTCAGTCAATGGGCCCCGAAAGACGGAGATTCCCGACCATGAAAAGACCTGGGTTGCAAAATCATCTGCCCTTACTTTGCGCGTTGCTCCTCTCGGTTCCGCTTTGGGCGCAACAAATGGCGTCAACGGCCAATCCTGGCGTGGACGAGAAACAGCTAACAACCCTTCATGGAAGCGTGCATCCTCTGGCGCGTGCGGAGTATGACCGGGGAGCGGTAGCCGATGAGTTTCCCATGCGCCGTCTGCTGCTGACAATCGCGCGGCCTGCCGATCGGGAGGAGAATCTTCAGCAATTCCTCCGTAGCGCTCACACGCGAGGTTCTTCGGTTTATCGCCAGTGGGTCACGCCGGAGGAGTTCGGCTTGCGCTTTGGAGCGGCCGACGAGGATACGCAGTTGATCTCTGGCTGGCTCGCGTCGCATGGGATGACCGTTGCCCGCGTAACTCGAAGCAAGTCCATCATCGAGTTCTCCGGAACGGCCGGACAGATTCGCGAGGCCTTGCATACAGAGATTCATCAATACAACGTCCAGGGAAAGACCTTCTACGCGAATGCCGGCGAGATTTCAGTGCCATCAGCGATTGCCTCTCGCATCCGCGGCTTCGCACCTCTGAACAGCTTTCCACTCGACAGCTACTTAAGGCCGTTAGGCGGCGGCACCTTAAATCGAGTGAATCATAAGGTCGCTCCGCAGTTCACACTCACTGAAAACAATCAGCCCTTTTACGCCTTTGCCCCGGAGGATTTTGCCACTCAGTATGATGTAACACCGGCGTACGCAGCTGGAATCAACGGAACCGCGCAGACCATTGGCATCATCGGAGAGTACAACATCAATCTCGCGATGGTCGATGCCTATCGCAAGCTCTTCAATCTTCCCGCCGATCACACCCAGGTCATCATCGATGGGCAAGACCCCGGCGACGAGGCCGACTCCAACATTGAGGGCGCCCTGGATGTCGAGGTAAGCGGAGCCGTTGCGCCGAATGCCACCGTCAACCTGTACGCCGCCGGAGGAGGTGTCTTTCAGGATTCACTGGCACTGGCAGCGTTGAGGGCAATCGACGACAATCAAGCGTCTGTGTTGAGCGTGAGCTACGGAAATTGCGAGCAACTGCTTGGCGAGGACGGCAATCAGCTTTGGGCGAACTTGTGGGAACAGGCCGCCGCGCAAGGACAGACGGTTTTCGTCTCCAGCGGTGACTCAGGCCCCGCGACCTGCCAGGGTTTTGTAACCTTCTCGAATGGCAACACCCAGGCCATCGGCGTTCCCAATGTGAACGGACTCAGTTCAACCCCGTGGAATGTGTCGGTCGGAGGGACGGATTTCTACTACTCCGACTATGCCAGCGGAGCACCCAGTGCTGCGACTCTGTGGAATCAGAGCAACGACAGTTCCAACGGCTCTTTGAAGGCGTCATTGCCTGAACAACCCTGGGATAACGCCCTGGGCCTTGATGTAAATTCGAACGTCTTGGGCGGGGGTGCCGGTGGTGGAGGCGCTAGCAACTGTTCTCAAGAAAATGTTCCTACTGATGACAACGTTCTCCCCACATGTCTTGCAGGTTATCCCAAACCGGCGTGGCAGAGTGCGCCAGGAGTTCCGAATGACGGGGTGCGCGACCTTCCCGACGTCTCCCTTTTTGCCTCCAGCGGCGCGAACCTGAGTGCAGTTCCCATTTGCGCGCTACCGGGCGATTGCGCCCCCGTCACAAGCGGCGATCCGCAAATCTTTCTGGTGGGGGGAACGTCGGCCTCATCGCCCGCCATGGCGGGCATCATGGCCCTCATCAATCAGAAATACGGACGTCAAGGTCAGGCCAATTACACCCTGTATGCCCTGGCACGCCAGTTTCCAACTGTCTTTCACGACATAACGCTGGGGACAAACGACATTGCCTGTGAGTTAAGCGAATCGCCGGAATGCACTACTCCGATTCCTGGTTTTACGGGCGTGGACTCCTATGGGATCTATGCCGCCGCTCCAGGCTACGACCAGGCTAGCGGGTTGGGTTCAGTGGATGTGAATCTGTTGCTGAACGACTGGAACAAGATCTCATATTCCCCAAGCACAACGAGCCTGCAAGCCTCTCCGGCGACTATCGTTCATGGCTCACCGGTCATGGTTAGCGTCGCAGTCACAGCGGCATCCGGCTCGACGACTCCGTCCGGAAGCGTGGTCCTTCAGGCCGGTTCTGGAGTAACCATCCCGGACAATCTTCCACTAAATCTAATAAACGGTTCGGTCTCCTCGCACCTGACCAACCTTCCAGGAGGAAGCTACGAGCTCACGGCAGAGTACGCAGGCGACGGAAGCTTCGCATCCAGCACGTCGACGCCTGTCACGCTAACGGTTTCGCCTGAGGCCAGCGCCACCACTATTACAGGCCGCTATGCCTACACCTCATACAGCAATCCTGACACGACCATCGACATCGGGAAGATCTCCGAAGGCGGGCAGGCCCCTTTCGGCAGCACCTGGTCCTTCACAGCAACGCCTTCCGGTCAGGAGCAGAACGCTCCAGCACTCGGCACAGGGACAGCCGTTTTCACCGACGGCGGAACTACGGTGACGATCCCATTGAACGCCAACGGCACCGCCGCATGGACGCCTCAGAATCTCGCCATCGGAACGCATTCCGTCACCGCAACATACTCCGGCGACGCCAGCTATCAGGGATCCACCAGCTCGGCGCTTACCTTTACCATTGTGAAGGGCACTTCTGGCTTTGACGCTGTCCCGGAAAACAACCCATCATCCGTGTCAATCTCAGGCTCAACACTAAGCAATACGTATGCGAGCGGTACCGACCTGATTGTGCATGTCTTGCTGCGTGCATATTACGCCAATGTGGCCCCGACCGGAATGGTCACAGTGAGCCTTGGTCCGCTTTCGCAGACGATTGCTGTTACAACCAACTCCTACCCGAATCAGAATTTGTCCACTGCCTTTGTTACGATTCCCAATGTCCCTGCTGGCACTTACACGCTCAGCGCAAGCTACTCCGGAGACTCCAACTGGAACGCCGATACCTTCACTTACCCTTCTCCGATGACATTTGCCGCAGCGAATCAATCGGCAACAGCCACCTCCCTCACACTTACGCCTTCGAGCGTGGATACCTCAGGCAGCGTAACCTTCAATGTCACCATACAAGCGCCGTCAAGCCATCTTGTCGATGAATTTGGCCAGGCGCTCTTGTACGCGAACGGGACATTGTTTGGCAGCATTCCTGTGGAGAGCAGCGCCGGGCAGAACCTCACGGGCAAAATCGCCATTGCCGCGTCCACCTTGCCCTACGGGAACTTGCAAGTGGTTGCAGCGTTCACTGGGAGCCAGGATCTGGGACCATCCGTGAGCAGCCCGGTTCCTCTCACCGTGACTGTTACCGATTTTTCACTCAGCGTGGTGGGCAGGAATCTTTCCATTCCCTCTGGACAATCGCTCTCTGTGCCGGTAGCGTTGGGCGGTCCTTACTCTGCGAATGTTGCCGTTGCATTGAGTTGTGCGACCTCGTCGGCCAGCCTCGGTTGCACTATAAATCCCAATTCCGCGAGTGTGACGGGCAGTGGCTCCGCTAGCCTAACCATTAACGCTTTCACCTCGGCGAGTGCAGCGTCCACCGCGGCAGGGAGCGCGGATTCCAGAAAAGGTCGCGTTCCGCTCCACTCCGGCGAAGCTCTGGCTCTTGCGCTTCTGATGCTCGTCGCACTACCTCGGCATAGACGCTGGGCAAAGCTGTGGGTGTTGTTGGTGCTCTCTCTTGGTCTTACCGTGGCGATTGGCTGCGGCGGCGGCTCTTCCTCGTCTTCGAGTAAATCGACCCCACCCCCAAAGAATACGGTCACTCCTGCGCCCCCCGGGAGCTACAGCGTGACGATTACGGGAACTTCCACGGGCATCATCCACAGCGCAACGTTGAATATTCAGGTGCAATAAGGACTAATACTGCGGAGGTGGTTACAATTCTCCTCCGAAGGCGTCGCTATATTGACTGCTGACGTGCACTCCTGCCCTCCAAGTGGGCAGTACGTCCGGCCATGTAAAATTAGGTTTAGGAATGGAGATCGCCCTCAATCTAGTTTGGCTCTTGCTGGCAGCCGTCATCGTGCGGCTATGGATCAGCTTCGCCCCGCGAAAAGGGGCGAGCCTGCGCACGCAGATTGGCGCCCTTGCCATGCTGATTCTGTTTCTGCTTCCCGTCATCTCTGTAACAGACGATCTGCAAGCAGCACAGAATCTCGCCGAATACGACACTTATGCCTGCTTGCGTCGCAACTCCACCGTGGTCAGCCCGCACTCCATCTTTCCCGCGACCGCCATGCTACCGGTGTTCATGTTTACCGAGCTTTCTTTCCTCTGTTTTTGCTCAGTCGCGCCGGGCCATTTGCCTGTGGGCACGCCGAATAATCCGGCCCTCGCCGCAATCCAAAACCGCCCGCCGCCATATAGCCTGATTCTTCCCTTGAGTACTCCTGCCATATCCTGAGTCTTTATCCCTCCTGTGACCGCCGTCCAAACTACGGCACAAAGGTCGTGTATGAAGCGAATTCTCCAGTCTCTGTCCCTTTCGGCAGTGACGGCTGCGTTTTTCCTTGTCCCTGCACAGCTCGGGGCGCAGCAGAGCCTCACCTGGGATCAGTTGAAGGCTAAATTTGAAGCCGCCAACCCCACTCTCAAGGCCGATGCTCTTAACGTCGACGAAATGAAGGCCGCCGAAATTACGGCTTATCTTCGCCCCAATCCGCAGTTCACCGTGGGTGTGGATGGAACGCAGATTGTTCCGAATAATGGAGCGTGGCAGCCATTCAGCGGAACGGATGTACAACCCTCCATCAGTTACATGCACGAGCGTGAGCACAAACGCGAACTTCGCCTGCAAAACGCTAAAGAGGGCACGCAAATCGCCGGATCGCAGCACGAAGATCTGGAACGCAACCTCCTGTTCAATCTTCGTTCGCAGTTCGTGCAGACGCTTCAGGCCAAAGCGGTGCTTGAACTGGCAAAAGACGACCTGGCCTACTACGACAGGATCATCGAGATAAGCCGCACTCGATTCAAAGACGGCGATATTCCCAGGGTCGATCTGGATCGCATCGAGTTGCTGCGCGTGCAATACGAACAAGAGATTCAAACTGCGATTGTCAACCTGCGAACGTCAAAGATTCAATTACTGCACTTGCTCAACGACCGCACGCCGGTCGAACAATTCGATGTGACCGGCCCTTTCGACTTCGCCGACTCGCTCAAGCCGCTCGATGACTTCCGCCAGATTGCCCTCGACGCGCGCCCCGATCTGCGCTCTGCCCTAGAGTCCCTCCAGCAAGCCCAGACCAGTCACAAACTAGCCATCGCAAACGGTTCCACCGATCCGACATTCAGCGCCTGGTATACATGGAACGCGTCGAATAACAATGTGAATGCGACCCAGACGCTGGGTGCGAGCGTGAGTATTCCTTTGCGAATCTTCGATCGCAATCAGGGTGAAAAGCAGCGCACACTGATCGACATTGACCGTAACAAGCAGTTGACAGATGCCGCGCGCGCCCAGGTCTTCAGCGACGTGGATTCGGCCTACGCGCAGGTCGAAAGCAGCGTAGCCCTCCTCAAGCCTTACAAAGCCCAGTACCGAGATCAGGCTACGCGGGTGCGCGACACAGTGACCTATGCGTATAACCAGGGCGGCGCTTCGCTGGTGGACTTCCTCAATGCGCAAAGCGACTATCGCACGGTCCAACTCGCCTATTTGCAACTGATCGGTTCCTATCTGACAGCCGCGGGACAATTGAATCTGGCAGTAGGACGCGAGGTAATCCAATGAATCTATCTCCCCGTTTCAAAAGAAATGCGATCACTTCGCTGTATTTTGCCTTTGTAACTCCTCTGAGCATCCTCTCTTTCTCTGGTTGCAAATCCAAAGACCAGGGAGACGGCGCGCCGCCTCCGGCCCAGGTCATTCATGTGGCCGACATGAACCTGATCACCATCGACGCCAATGATGCAGCAAAATTCCCGTTGACCGAAGCCACTCAAATCGAGACGGCAGCGGAGTTAACGGCCACCGGCGCGGTATTCCCCGACATTGCCCGCGAAGTGCCTGTCATCTCCCTGGCCAACGGCCGCGTCGTCGCCATCAAAACCCGCCTCGACGACAACGTCAAGAAAGGCCAATTACTGCTCCAGGTGCAAAGCCCGGACATCACCAATGCCTTCAATGCCTATCTCAAAGCAGTCAACGACGAGCAACTTGCTCACAAGGCCTTCTTGCGCGCGGACGACCTTTTCAAACACGGCGCGGTCTCGCAGGCCCAACTCGAGCAGGCTGAAGATTCAGCCAAAGACGCCCAGGCCGACCTTAACGCCGCCGATGAGCAACTCAAAACGCTGGGTGTGGATAAGGATCATCCGAGCAGTGTTGTCAACGTCTATGCACCTATCTCGGGCGTGATCGTGGCTCAGAACGTCACCAACGCCGGCGCCGCAGGTGTAACTCTCTCTGGCTCATCCACGGCCTTGACCATCGCCGATCTGTCCACTGTCTGGATACTCTGCGATGTCTATGAGAATGACATTCCGAAACTCCAACTCGGCCAGCAAGCGAAGATCAAACTCAACGCATTCCCCGATCGTCCTTTGAGCGGACGCATCAGCGACATTGGGCCCATCCTTGATCCGAGTCTGCGCACGGCCAAGGTCCGTATCGAGGTCGCAAACCCCGGTTTCCTCAAGTTAGGTATGTTTGCCACAGCCACCTTTACCGGAAAATCCAAAGAAACCCACGCAGCGGTTCCCGCCGAAGCAGTTCTACATCTGCATGACCGCGATTGGGTTTTTCTGCCTGTCGGGGGAAATCAGTTTAAGCGCACCGAAGTTCATGCCGGTCGCATGATTGAGGGCAACCGCCAGGAGATTCTCTCCGGCCTTCCGCCCGGCCAGCAAGTCGTCGCCAATGCACTGTTACTCGAAACCGCGGGGAACCAGTAACATGATTCGCGGATTAGTCGATTTCGCGCTAAGGAACCGTTGGATGGTCATCGGGGGGCTTGTTGTCCTCACCATCTGGGGCGTTGTTTCGTTCCGCAATCTGCCGATCGAGGCCTACCCGGATGTGGCAAACAATTACGTCCAGATCATTACTCAGTGGCCGGGCCGCAGCGCGGAAGAGATCGAACGTCAAGTCACTGTGCCAGTCGAAATCCAGATGGCCGGCATTCCCCACCTTACGCATCTTCGCTCGACGACCTTGGCCGGCCTTTCGAGCCTCATGCTCATCTTCGACGACAACTCCACAAGCGACGTCAATCGCGAACATGTTCTTGAGCGGCTTAGCCAAGTCAATCTGCCCGCCAATCTCGTTCCTCAAATGGGCACCGACTGGAGCCCTGTCGGCCAGATCTTCTGGTACACGCTCGAGAGCACCAACCCCGCCTACGACGTGATGGAAAAGAAGTCACTGGAAGATTGGACTCTTGAGAAGTCTTTCAAGAGCGTCCAGGGTGTGGTCGATGTCTCCAGCTTCGGAGGGCCAACTAAGGAGTATCAGATCCGGCTCGATCCAGAGAAGCTCGTCGCTTACGGATTGAGCATTGCGCAGGTTGAACAACAAGTCTCCGCAAACAACAGCAACGGTGGCGGCAGCTTTATCGAGCAGGGCGCGCAGCAGATCAACGTGCAATCCGCCGGCCTCTTCTCGACCGTTCAGGACATTGAGAACACGGTCGTCAAGACTGTCAACGGCACCCCGATCAAGATCAAAGACATCGCCACAGTAGTACAAGGCGCCAAGATTCGTCTCGGACAAATCGGAAAGGCAACTCACCGCGAAGACGGCAAGATTGTCGACAATCCCGACACGGTGGAAGGCATTGTCCTGCTCCAGAAAGGCGACGACTCCGATCCGGTCCTCGTCGGCATCCACGACAAAGTCAAGCAATTGAACGATCATGTGCTGCCCAAGGGCGTCAAGATCGTTCCCTTCCTCGATCGATCCGATCTTGTCTCTTACACGGTCGAGACGGTCGAACATAACCTATCCCTGGGAATGATCTTGGTCGTGATCGTTCTCTTTCTCTTCCTGGGCAACGTGCGCGGCGCCATCATCGTCGCGCTCACCATACCCGTCGCGCTTCTCTTCGCCTCCATTTGTCTCGACCTTAGTCACATCCCGGCCAACCTGCTCTCTCTCGGCGCGTTGGACTTCGGCATGGTCGTAGACGGCTCAGTCGTCATGATCGAAAACATCGTCCGTCATCTTTGCGACAAAGAGAATCCCCGCCCTCCGTTGCAAAGCATCCGCGATGCTGCGCACGAGGTCTTGCGCCCGGTCTTTTTCGCGCGCGGCATCATCATCACGTCTTACCTGCCCATCTTTACCCTGCAGGCCGTTGAGGGCCGTCTCTTCAAGCCCATGGCCTGGACCGTCACCTTTGCCCTCTTGGGCGCCTTACTCTTCGCGATTCTCGTCGCCCCGGTTCTAGCGGCTCTCTTCTTTCGCAAAGGCACGAGCGAGTGGGAAAACCCTGTCCTGATCTGGCTCACGCAGCACTATCGCACCGCTGTCCGCTCGGCGATCGTGCACCGCCGCACCACGGTTGCCATTGCCACTGCGCTCTTTCTGCTCGCCATCTATCTCACCGTCGGCGGACCCATCGGCTCAGAGTTTCTGCCCCACCTCGACGAAGGCTCGATATGGGTACGCGGTACGCTGCCTCCCAGCGAGGGCCCAACCGCCAGCATCGATTTCACCAACCGGGCGCGCGTGGTCATGGCATCGTTTCCTGAAGTGACGCAGGTAGTCAGCCAGACCGGCCGTCCCGACGACGGCACCGACACCGCCGGCTTTTTTAACACCGAATACTTCGTCGACCTGAAAAGAAAAGAGCAGTGGCGTCCCGTCTTCCACCAGAACAAAGAAAAGCTGATCGCCGCCATGGACGCCGAGTTATCGAAATTTCCAGGAGTCATCTGGAATTATTCCCAGCCCATCTCCGACAACATGGAAGAGGCCGTCTCCGGCGTCAAAGGCGAACTGGCCGTCAAACTCTACGGCGACAATCTGCGCACGCTGGAGCACACCGCCGAATTGATCCAGGCGCAGATGGCTGCGGTTCCCGGCATAGAAGATCTCGGCATCTTCCGCATCGTCGGTCAGCCCAACCTCAACTTTGCCGTGGATCGAGAAGCTGCAGCCCGCTGGGGCATCAACGTCGCAGACATTCAGGACGCCATTCAGACGGCCGTCGGCGCCAACCCCGTGACTCAGGTGCAACAGGGCGAGGCGCGATACGATGTGACCTTGCGCTACCAGAAACAATATCGCGATACAAAAGAGGCAATTGAAGACGTGCGACTCCTGGCGCCCTCTGGCGAACGCGTCTCCCTTGCACAGGTAACCAAAGTCTCCACCGACGACGGCGCTGAACAAATCAACCGCGAGAGCGGCGAGCGTTACATCGCCATCAAGTATTCTGTGCGCGGACGCGATCTCGGTTCCACCGTCGAAGAGGCCATCTCCAAGGTCAATCACAATGTGAGCCTGCCCACCGGCTACCACCTTGAATGGGCCGGAGAATATGAGAGCCAGAAGCGCGCCGACAAGCGCATGGCCATCGTTGTGCCCGTCACGGTGCTGGCCATTTTCATGATCCTCTACACTATGTTCCGCTCCTATAAATGGGCGTTGCTGATCATGGCCAGCGTGGTCATGGCCTCTGTCGGCGGTCCCCTGGCGCTCTTCCTCACTCATACCAACTTTTCAGTCTCCTCGGCAGTCGGCTTTCTTGCCCTCTTCGGCGTCTCGGTGCAAACCGGCGTCATCATGATCGAGTTCATCAACCAGCTCCGCGCCCGCAGCAAGGGCAAAGAAGTTTCTTATGAAGAACACGTCATCGACGCCGCCGTCGAAGGCGCCGTGTTGCGTCTGCGACCCATCATGATGACCATGCTGGTGGCCACGCTCGGTCTGCTGCCTGCGGCCTTTTCCCATGCCATTGGCTCCGACTCGCAACGGCCCTTCGCCATTGTCATCGTTGGCGGGCTCATCGCCAACCTCGTCATTGGAGTCTTTCTGCTACCCACGCTCTATGTTTGGGCAGCAGGCAAGAACGACATTCTGCCGGCCCCCGAATCCCCCGAGGAGGGTTAAAAGAGTGCGACTCGAAGAACCGCCTTGCACCATTCATCCACCGGCTTCGCGGACCCGCGAGAAGTGAGGCGGGCATGAGCCATTGAGGCAAAGCCATCCTTACCTGTTAAACTCTCCTTGGTCATGGTCCTCGCAATCCTGTTAATTTCAGTCGCCGCCTACCTGCTTGGCTCCGTCCCCATCGGGTACCTGCTCATCCGCTTCTTTCGCCATCAGGACATCCGACAGGCCGGCAGCGGCAACACCGGCGCCACCAATGTTCTCCGCTCCGGTGGAAAGATTTTGGGGGCTCTGACCTTCCTGCTCGACGTGCTCAAGGGCTGCTCCGCCGTTTGGCTCGGAGCGTTCCTCGGCGGTCTGCTCGCTCCCGCTCCCGCGAAGTCCAGCATGATGGCCCTCGCCGCTCTATTTGCCGTCCTGGGCCACGTCTTCCCTATCTGGCTCGACTTTCAAGGAGGCAAGGGCGTTGCCACCGGCTTCGGGGTATTCCTCGTTGCAGCTCCATGGGCCGCCCTCGCCGCCATCACCCTCTTCGCACTGGTGCTGCTGCTCACACGCTATGTTTCGCTGGCCTCCATCCTCGGCGCGGCCAGCTTCCTGCCGTTCGCGTGGCTCTTCAATCGAATGCAAGGCGGAGGCGACAGACCTCCTTCTCTCATCGCCGTCGAGGCAGCCGTCGTGTTGCTCATCATTGGCAAACACCACCAGAACGTGAGCCGCTTGTTCGAGGGCACGGAATCTCGCGTTGGAGCTCGCTCGGGAGTAAGGAAGACCGCATGAGCCGCATCATTGTCCTGGGTTCCGGCGCATGGGGAACGGCCCTTGCCCTCTCACTTCATCGACGCGGAGGCCATGAACTGAGCCTCTGGGCGCACAGCCCTGAGTTTGCCCAGCAGATCAACGACGCGGGCGAAAACAAGCTCTTCTGCCCCGGCTTTCCCATCCCCAAAGGCGTCACCGTCACCGGCGACAACGCGGCGGTCGCCGAGGCCGAAATCATCTTGTCGGTCGTCCCTTCGGAGTTTCTCCGCTCTACAATGGCCCGCCTCGGACCCTATCTCCATCCCGGCCAGATCGTCGTCAGCGCCACCAAAGGCGTTGAGAATCAGACATGCCTGCGCATGACCCAGGTCATCGCCTCGTGCCTCAGCGAGTTCGGCCACCCAACTCCAGAAAAGAATGCTACGAGCGATAAGAGCAGGAGCTTCAATCCAAACATTCACCCGGTCGAAAGACATCTGGCCCCAGCCCCCGAGAGAGATTCCTCGCAAATTCCCATCGGCGCGCTCTCTGGTCCCAGCTTCGCTCTGGAAGTCGCGCAAGGGCAGCCGACTGCCCTGACTGTCGCCTTTGACGATCCAGCCATAGCTGCCCGCATCCAGAACGAATTTTCCTCCGAAAGCCTGCGCCTCTACACCAGCACGGACGTCATTGGCGTCGAACTCGGCGGAGCACTCAAGAATGTTATTGCGATCGCCGCCGGAGTTGCCGCCGGAGTAGGTCTCGGGCACAACACCGCCGCTGCCCTCATCACTCGCGGCATCGCCGAGATCACGCGGCTCGCCGTCGCGTCCGGAGGCCATCGCGAAACCCTCGCCGGGCTCTCTGGCGTGGGAGATTTGGTCCTTACATGCACCGGCTCGCTCTCCCGCAATCGGACCGTCGGACAAGAGTTGGGTCGGGGCCGCAAGCTTCCTGAGATTCTCGCCGGTCTCGGCGGTCAGGTGGCCGAAGGCGTCTCAACTACGCGCGCCGCTCTAGGCCTGGCCCGCCGGCAAAGCATCGAGATGCCGATCGCAGAGCAAATGGAGCAGATTCTCAATGAAGGCAAAGACCCCCGCGAAGCCATCAAGACCCTGATGCTGCGCCCCGGAAGAGACGAGCACTAAGATCGCTCCCCAAGCCTATCGTTGATTTGCAGCCCCACCGATCAATTCTGGTCAGCATTCCATCTCTTCGCCGCGCAAGATGAATTTCATAAGGGCTTCCCCTATCCACCCTTAGCCATCGCGGAAACCCCGCCTAGGAGAATACTATGCAGTTCCAACTCAATGGAGTGTTCTATCACTTTACAAGCACACAATTGATTGTGGCCGCGGTTGTGCTCGTAGTCGTCATCATCATTGCCATTGGCGCCTACGTTGAGCGCCGCAAAGCCAAAACGCTGGCCTTACGCAATAGCTTCGGCACCGAATACGACCGCGCCCTTCTTACTCACGGCTCCACAAAGGAAGCCGAAGCGAAGCTGGCCGACCGCAAAACTCGGGTCGAAGCCTTCCAGGTCCGCGATCTTGGCGCCACTGAACGGGAGCGATTTGTCACTGAATGGCGTACCGTTCAATCCAACTTCGTCGATCATCCTAAAACCGCCGTCACCGAAGCCGACGATCTGGTCAACTCACTCCTTGAAGCCCGTGGCTATCCCCTGGCCAGTTTCGAGCAGCGCGCCGCCGATGTCTCGGTCACTTATCCGCGAGTCATGGAGAACTACCGACTTGCACATGCTGTCGCCGTCCGTCCCGGTCGCATCGAAGCCACCACCGAAGAGTTACGCACAGCGATGATTCAGTACCGCGCGATCTTCGATGAACTCGTCCAGGTCCAGAAGCCCAGCGAAAAAAGAGCAGCCGCTTAGCTCCATCAGCAGGGGGAGTCTTACTGGGATCGGGCCAGCGCTCCCCTCACCGCCGGCGGCCACGTTCTCGGTTCGAAGGGAAACCCGGAGGAGATCTTGGCGCGGCCACGCAAATAGTCTTGTGCGAGAGCCCGGCACAACGTCTTGATCTGCGGCATTGCTTTTATCCGCCGGCAATTGCCCCGATAACCAATAGCGGTTCTTTGCCTTCAATCACTGAACGCGGCAACTCGGCATCGACCGGCTCGTGAGACCAATCCTCCTCGCATGCAAAGAAGCGCAGGAAGGCGCGTCGCTGGCCAGTCTCATATTCGCGAATCGTTCCGCGAAGCATCGGATAGGCAGCTTCCAGCGCGTCGAGTACGCGTCTCATCGTCACCGGCTCAACAACCGTGAGCGCAACCTCCGTACCTACGTGCGCAAGGTTGCGCAGATGGTAGGGCAATACGATGCGCACACTCCGCAATACGTCATTCGTATCAGCGCTCATGCCAGCGTCTGCACTTCGATTGACAGCACGCCCGGCAGGTCGCGGACGATGGGCTGCCAGTTGTCACCCGCATCGGCCGATGCGTAAACCTGCCCACCCGTTGTGCCAAAGTAGACTCCGCACTTGTCGAGCGAATCGACGGCCATGGCGTCACGCAGCACATTCACGTAACAGTCCTGCTGCGGCAGGCCTTGAGTCAGCGGCTCCCACTCGTTGCCGCCCGTCTTGCTGCGATAGACGCGCAGCTTGCCCTCAGGCGGGTAATGCAACGAGTCGCTGGTGATTGGCACAACATAAAGCGTTTCCGGCTCGTGCGCGTGTACGTCGATGGCAAATCCGAAGTCTGTGGGCAAATTGCCGCTGACTTCGCGCCAGCTATCGCCCGCATCGTCCGAGCGCATCACGTCCCAGTGCTTCTGCATAAAGAGCACTCCGGGGCGCGCGGGACTCATGGCAACGTGGTGAACACAGTGTCCAATCTCCGCCGTCGGGTTGGGAATCATATTCGAAACCAGCCCCTTGTTGATCGGCTTCCAAGTGACTCCGCCATCGTCGGTACGAAAAGCTCCGGCTGCCGAGATGGCGATATAAATCCTCCCTGGATCTGCGGGGTCGAGGATGATCGTGTGCAGGCACATGCCCCCTGCGCCGGGCTGCCAATTCGGTCCCGTCCCATGGCCCCGCAGGCCGGCGAGTTCGTGCCAGTTCTTGCCGCCGTCGGTGGAGCGGAATAAAGCAGCATCTTCCACGCCCGCATAGACCGTCTCGGCATCTGTGAGCGAGGGCTCAAGATGCCAGACGCGTTTGAACTCCCAAGGATGCTGCGTGCCGTCGTACCACTGATGCGTGGTCAGCGGCTTGCCTGTCTCGGGCGAGACGTCGTAGAGAAACCGGTTGCTCTTGGCCGGGGGCCAAGAGGGCGTAGCGTCTTCGGGCTTCACGCCGGGCTGTTCCCAACTGTTGCCGCCGTTAGTGGAGCACTGCAACAGCTGTCCAAACCACCCGCTCGTCTGGGACGCGTAAATGCGATTTGGGTCCACAGGCGAACCCTTCATGTGATAGATCTCCCAGCCCGCGAAGTGCGGTCCGTCAACCTTCCAATCCTGCCGCTTGCCGTCCGAGGTCAGGATGAATGCGCCTTTGCGCGTCCCCACGAGGACCCGTACAGAGCTCATGCTTCTCCTTTTCTCCCCCGCTCCAGCCTCCAAGACTGGACTTCCGCAAGGTCCGTTTTCAGATTTTTGACTGACTTGCTGTCAAAATGCAACCAGAATCTGCACTTTTTCGTCGCTTCCGGCCGGGCCCCTCGGAACGGAGCGGATGCACTAAACTCAATTCTGGGACCCTTTTATGATCAAGTTCTTCGGCGGCAAAAAAGACAAACCGGAAGAAAACCCCTCGATGGAGCCTGAGATAGCCGTGGAAGAGACCCAGAAATCCGGCTTCTTCAGTCGCATGAAGCAGGCAGTCTCGCGCACCCGCGAATCTCTCTCCACCAAGATCGAATCGATCGTCGCGCTGACCCGCACCGTCGACGAAAGCGCCTTGGAGAGACTTGAGGCGGTCCTCTTGACAAGCGATCTGGGAGTCGAAACTACGACCGCCATCCTCACCGCTCTACGGGAGCGGGCCAAGCGCCAGGCCATCGAAGGCGGCGACGAGCTGCGCGAGCTGCTCAAGACCCAGATCCGCGCCATCCTCGAAGCGCCAATCGCGAACCGGCCGAGCAATGGATCGCCGATCGGTGCGCCCACAGTGACTTTTTTGGTCGGCGTCAATGGCACGGGAAAGACCACCTCCGCCGGAAAGCTCGCCGCATGGTATCGAGGCAAAAACCGCACCGTGCTGTTGTGTGCCGCAGACACCTTTCGCGCCGCGGCCATTGAACAGCTCGAAGTCTGGGCCTCGCGCAGCGGCGTTGAGATGATCAAGACGCGCCACGGTGGCGATCCGGCAGCAGTTCTCTATGATGCGTGCAGTTCCGCCAAGGCGCACAAGATCGATGAGCTAATTGTCGACACGGCCGGCCGTCTGCACACCAAGACCGGCCTCATGGACGAGTTGGACAAGATGCGCCGCACCGCCGCCAAGTTGATCCCCGGCGCGCCGCATGAAGTGCTGCTGGTGATGGACGCCACGACCGGCCAGAACGGATTGCAGCAGGCGCGCCAGTTCACACAATCGGCAGGCGCAACCGGCATCATACTTACAAAGCTCGACGGCACGGCTAAGGGCGGCATCGCTGTAGCCATCGCCCAGGAACTTAACCTGCCTGTCCTCTTCGCCGGCGTAGGAGAACAGATGACCGACCTGCTGGAGTTTTCGCCTGCTGAATTTGTCGATTCGTTGTTGGGATAACATGAGCGCACTCGATCAAGACCGTTACTGGATGCAACGCGCGCTGGAGCTAGCCCGTCGCGGCATCGGCGTCACTTCGCCCAACCCCGCCGTCGGCTGCGTAATACTCGATTGCGCGGGTCAGGTCGTTGGCGAGGGCTGGCACGAGTACGATCTGCTCGATCACGCCGAGGTCGTCGCACTCAAAGTTGCTCAGCAGCACGCCGGCGAACGCCTGCACGGTGGCACGGCCTACGTAACTCTGGAACCTTGCAACCACACCGGCCGCACCAGCCCATGCACCGAGGCGTTGATCGCTGCAAGGCTTGCACGAGTCGTCGCCGCGACCATCGATCCCAACCCCGCCGTCGCCGGCCACGGCATGGAGCGTCTCCAAACAGCGGGAATTGAAATAGCTGTCGGTCCGTGCGAGGTCGAAGCCCGCCGCCTCAACGAGGGCTTCGCCCGATGGAGCCAGCACCGCCGCCCGCTGGTGCTCATGAAGGTGGCCATGACCCTCGACGGCCGCATCGCTCCACCCGCCGGCCAGCAAGCACCCCATCAGCCTTACTGGATCACTTGCGAAGCCGCCCGTGCCGCCGTGCAGCCCCTGCGCTGGCAGGCGGACGCCGTTCTCACCGGCATTGACACGGTGCTGGCCGACGATCCCCTGCTAACGGATCGAAGCGGTTTGCGCCGGCGCCGCCCCCTCCTGCGCGTAGTGCTCGACTCGGCCCTGCGTATGCCCCTCGATTGCAAGATGGTGGCTTCGGCCCGAGGGGACGTCGTCGTCTTCACAGTTTGCAACGACGAAGCCAGGTTGCGCGAATTGACCAGCCGTGGCATTCGCGTTGAGGTCGTGCCTGCCGAGGCCGCAGCTTCCTCCATGACGGGATTGCAAGCCGGACGCGTTCCGCTCAGCAAGGTGCTGGACAAACTGGGCGAAGAGGGCATTCTCACGCTGCTCATCGAAACCGGCACGCGGCTCAACACCGCGCTACTGGCCGGCGACCTGGTCGATCGTATCCATCTCTTTGTCTCCCCGCAGATCATGGGCTCCGACGCCGTTCCCGCTTTTCGAGGCATGGCTCCAGCGATTCACATGGCCGAGGTCGAGGTCGAGCGCTACGGCAACGATCTGGGGCTCTGCTCGCTCCTCAAGGATCCCTGGCCGCCAGTGCAAAAGTAACGCCTCTCAGTGCGGACGCGGGCTCTGGTTGAACCGGAATGATCTTGAAGGCACAGCCAACCAATTTTCCGCTGTTCTCTCTTGTTCCGGATGGTCTATATTGAATCCACGCGAATTGGGAAGTTCCCGATTCCGTCCCGAAGATTCCCCGATCCCTCGAAGCGATGAAGCCTGTTTTTATTCGAAACGAAGCCGTTACCAAGAATTGAGAATCATGCTTTTCGCAGTGATCGAGGCTGCCGGGGATGGATGCTGATAATTGCGGAGGTAGGTGGTTTCGACAATGATTACTGACAAAATTGCATTGGTGCTTGAGAACAAGGACGTCAGGACTGTCCTGTCGATCGCGCCAGAAAGCTCGGTCTACGAGGCGCTGGAGATGATGGCTAAGTACGATATTGGCGCCCTGCTGGTCATCTCCGATGGCCAAGTCATCGGCATCCTGTCCGAACGCGACTATGCTCGGAAATGCATCCTTCTGGGCCACCCCTCCAAAACGACCAAGGTCGAGGAGATCATGACCAGCCCTGTCTTCAGCGTGAGTCCGCAGCAAACGGTCGATGATTGCATGACCTTGATGACCGATCACCATTTTCGCCATCTCCCGGTATTGCAAGAGGACGAGGTAGTGGGATTGGTCTCCATTGGCGACCTTGTGAAGTGGGTGATCTCCGGCCAGGCGCATCACATTCAGGCGCTTGAAGGGTACATCGCTGGCGCATACCCAGGATAGTTTGCGATCCTGGCAACGGCGCGAACAAGAGCTCACCTTACATTGCGTCGCAGACCGCGACGGCCATTCACGCCTTATAGTTTCTAGCGGTTCGACAAAGCTTGCCGTGCCGTGCGCAGTTCGGCCGCCAGAACCTGAAGAATCTTGAGCGAAAGTTGTGGGTTGGCTTGCATCACGGCGGTGAACTGGTCACGGGGTAAAAAGCTGACCCTGGCGCCATCGCGAGCGATTGCGGAAAGCGTGTAAGGTCCGTTCCCAATCAGGCCGGGCAGGCCCAGCAACGAGCCTGGATGCGCCTGGACCTGCATCACATTCTGGCCGTTGGGCGAATCCATCGTAAGGGTGATCTCGCCCTGATCGATGATGAAAAGCCCCTCAGGACTGTCCCCTTGTTTAAAGAGAACGCGACCTTCCCCACAGCAGATCTCAGTGGATTGTTTCTCGAGTTCCTTGATTAGATCGGGATCGGCTATGAACGCAGACGAATCTAGCTTCACTGATGCCTCCATGAACGAAAATGGGGAACAAAGAACAGCAAGGAGTCTGCCGACCTGAATAGCCATGGTTTCACTTCGAGGGACTTGCCTGGGGTGACGGGCATCACGTATTCATGGTTATCCGAAAAGGGCGAAGTCGGCGAGCACTGACTGCGAACTGTGGATACCCCTTAAAGCTTGGTCCTCTTAATTCCCTTAGAATGGAAGCATGTTTACCGGGATCATCGAGCAGACAGGGACGCTGGTTGGGTTGGAGAGCCGGGGCGGAGTGCGGCGGATCACCGTCGAGGCTCCTGGGCTGGCCGGGCGGCTGCGTGAAGGTGATTCGCTGGGGGTTTCTGGCGTCTGCCTGACGGCGCTGGATGTCGACCCGAGACTATTTCACGCCGACCTTGCGCAGGAGACACTGGACCGCACATCTCTGGGCGCGCTGGCTCCGGGCTCGAAAGTGAATCTTGAACTGCCTACGGCTGCGGGTAGCCCGCTGGGCGGTCATATCGTGCAGGGTCATGTGGATGGCTGCGGGAGGCTCGCTGCTCTCGAACCGGTCATCTCCCCGGCCGATCCCAAGTTCGATCGCCAAACTACCGACTGGACGCTCAAAGTGACCGTTCCGGAAAACGTCCGCCCTTGGATGGTGCAGAAGGGATCGGTGGCTGTCGAGGGCATCAGCCTGACGATCGCAGACTTTGACGGCGAAGCCATCACGATTGCGATTCTGCCGTTAACCTATTGGCGTACCAACCTCCACACGCTTGCTGCGGGCGCTCCGGTGAACGTGGAGGCCGATGTCCTTGTGAAACTTGCACACGCGCAGATGCTGGCCGAGAAGAAGCCTGGAATGGATCTGACCGAGGCCTGGCTGGTGGCGAGCGGATATTGAGAAGAGCCTGCCAGCCCCTCCTTGCGGGGATGATTAGCGTCTAATCTTTAAGAGCCAACTGGCCGGGCCTGTCGCCTGCTTCGGCTCATCCCGTATGCTGTTGAACCAGGAGACTGTTATGTTTCGAACGCGCACCTTTGTTCCCGCTCTTCGCAGGTCTTTGCTGATTCTGGCCATCGTTGCCTTGGCTTGCGCTGCTGCAGGCCGTTCCCAAACGCCTCCGCCGGCGCCCGCTGGGCAGCAGCCCCAGCAGCCCGATCAGACCACCCCCGACTCCGGCGGACCCACTGGCGATAGCGGAGTGATCGCTTTGCCCAAGAAGAAGGACACCCCCGACAATACTCCACCACCAGCGCCGGCTGCTCCCAAGATCAAGAACCCGGAAGGGATGCCCAACTTCTCCCTGCGAGTCGAGGTTCCCGAGGTCACTGTAGACGTGGGCGTGCTCCTGGAGAAGACCGGCCAGTTCGTGCCTAACCTGAAGCCAGGCAACTTTCGCGTCTACGAGGATGGCGTGGAACAAAAGGTGAGCGGCTTCAAGCGCACCGAAGCTCCCATCACCGCGCTTCTGCTGTGCGAGTTCGCATCGACGAACTATTACTTCATCTACGACATGCGCAACGCGGCCTTCTCGTTTGCAAATCAGTTGCGCCCGCAGGATTATGTGGCCATGATGACCTTCGACATGCGCACGAAGATCGTCAGCGACTTCACTCAGGACAAACAGCAGCTGCTTCAGGCCGTTAATTCCATGCAAATCCCCATGTTCAACGAGCGCAATTTATTCGACGCGCTTTATGAGGCTGAAGATCGTCTCAGCCGCATTGAGGGCCGCAAGTACATCATCCTTATCGCTTCGGGTCGCGACACGATGTCCAAGCTGACCTTCGATAAAATCCTGCAAAAGGTGAAGAGCACTCCCGACATTACCATCTTCGCCGTCTCCACCGGCGGCGCGCTGCGAGCAATGACTGAAGGCGGAGGGGGAGGAATGAGCAGCAGCATACGAGATCTGGACTACCTCCAGGCTGACAATGAGATGAAGACCTTTGCCAGCCTCACCGGCGGCAGGTGGTTCGCTCCACGTTTCCAAGCTGAGATGCCCGAGATCTTCCAGGAGATCAATCAGAATATCCGTTCGAAATATCAGCTCGTGTACCATCCGACCAACGATAAGCAGGACGGCAAATACCGCAAGCTGCGCGTTGTGCTGGTGGACGATGAAGGCCAGCCCCTTCGCATGGAAGACGAGAAGCACAAGGCGCTCAAATACGACATCATCGCCCGCGATGGCTATCGCGCTAGACAGGAAGTGGAATAGGAAGCATAGCGATCACAACACAGACACAAAACGGCTGGCAGTGACCCTCAGGCGCTGCCAGCCGTTCAGGATAGAGTCAAAAACGCTGTGCTATTTGAACTGGGTGATAATGTCCCAGAGGTAATAAGCTCCCACCAACAGCGTCCATCCTCCAACAAACCAGACCGAGATCCGCAGCGCGGGCTCGATCTTTCTCACTCTGCCGAGAATAGCTTCCTGGGCGAGCCGCTCGTGCTGGAAGGCATCGTCAAGGTAGATCTGATCCTCTTCATCGCGGGTCAATCTCGATCGATAGAGATAGAGAGTCACCGCAACCACCACTAAAGCGCCCCATACCACCAACATAACCGGTGCAAGCGTCATAACCCACCTCCCTGAAGTATTTTTCCGGCCCCGCATACGGGAGGATCGGGAAAACTCAGGTCCTGGCCGGCTGAGGAGCCGCTTTCGGTGTTCATCATACCTCCGAATACGAATTGCTGCGCGGAGAATAATTCGGATAAACTTCCGCGGTCACCGGCACTGGTTACCAAGAGCGCTTTTGCGACTTTCCCACGCTTCGGCACATCTAACAGCAAGAAGTCCACGGGAGAGGCCTTGAATCCTTATCCGTTGACCCGTAGAATGACCTCATAGGGCAAGCAAAAATCTCGACTCGGAGAGATCATGGCCACAACCACCGCTGCACCCGCACAGGACACACAGGAAACGGTCAAGAAGGCCCCACTTACCCTGACTCCCCAGGCCATTGCCAAGGTACGCGAGATCATGGCCACCCAGGATCCTCTTCCCGCAGGGCTGCGCATCGGCGTGGTCGGTGGCGGTTGCTCAGGCTTCCAATACTCGATGGCTTTTGAGAATCAGAGCGGCATGATGGACAAGGTCTACAGCTTCGAAGATCTGAAGGTTTTTGTAGACGCCACATCGCTGATGTACCTTAACGGCTGCATTGTGGACTACGTCGAAACTCTTGAAGCGGCCGGCTTCAAGTTCGATAACCCCCAGGTGAAGTCAACCTGCGGCTGCGGCTCATCTTTCAGCGTGTAACGGCGCGGCGCCCGGGACGGTTTGTCTTGGTTAGCTCTTAAGGTCTAAACAGCAGGGTCCGTTACCAGTCGTTGGGGCGGACCTTGCTGAGTTTTGCCTGCCGATGATAGAAGGTTTGTTTGTGAATCCGCTACTGCGATGAGGGCTGAGACGTTGAATTCTGGCCTCCAGAGGATCCACCCATAGCACTACCCATACCACCTTGGCCATTCATACCGCCTAGCCCACCGAACCCACCACCTTGGCCATTCATACCGCCCAATCCACCGAACCCGCCACTTTGGCCATTCGTACCACCCAGGCCACCATTCTGGCCTGCGCTTCCAGCACCGCCCATGCCGCCCAGCGCCATCATCTGCTCCGCCTTGGGGTCATAGACAAACTCCCACTCGTTGTACTTATGCTTCGTCTTGTAGACCATGATCGAGGCCTTGGGACTGTTGGGCGAAAAACCCATAATGCTGAGTCCACCCAAGGTCTGCCCGTTTTGCCCGGCTGGAGTGGCATTTCCAGCGTTGGGGTCTGTGGGATTCGTTACGCCTCCGGATGAAGGGGTACCGCCGGGACCGAGTCCCGCGCAGTTGGCATTGGCGTTCGGGTCGGTCGGCGAGCCGGGCGTCCCTCCATTCGATGAGGAGTTTGAAAAAGAGGAGAAGCTGAACGAAGAATTGCTCTGTTGGCTCCCGGTAGCCCCTGGACTCCCAGTGCCCGCCGGATTCGTGCCGCAGCCGCCGATTTGTCCGAGCGGCTGATTAAAGAAGCCCATAAACGTAGGAGCCTTGTTCATGCCGACGGGGATCGGCTTCCAATCTTCCTTGCCGGTTGTCGGATCAGAGTACTTCTTGCGTAAAAACCGAATGTTGTTGGTGGGCTTGGTCAGCGCGTCCATATTAGGCGGATAGGCGCCGAATTTCTTGTAATACATTTTGATTGCTCGCGCATACTGCTTGCCGCGATTCATTGTCTCTAGATCGCGGTCTCGCTGGATCTGCTTGATCACCTTGGGCATGGCGATAGCCAGCGAGAGGGTCAGCAGCGCCACGAGGAAGATGACCGCGATCAAGACAAAGCCCTCCTCCGAACGTTGAACTCTCCGGGGCAGTGTGCGGGACCTCATCATTTCGACCTCTCGCTGCAACTCAATTCGGCTGGTAAGGCAGCGATTGCGTATTGTTGTAGCCCAGGTCAGTAACCTGAACGCTGGTGGGCAGGATGCTTCCGATCTTGTAGCGATGGTCGACAATCTCGCCCGCATGGGCGACAAATATATCCTCGCCGTGAACAAAAAATGCCTGCACCGACTTGTCTTTGTTCTGCGAGTAGCCGAAATACTTCAGATCGATGGCCGGCGGTTTGGGTTTCTCCGGCACAAGCGGAGCCGCATTCACGGCTGCAAGAGCGGCCTGTTGTTGGCGGGCGCTCTTCAATGGCGCTTCAATCACCGGCGGCGCCGACTGGGCAGAGAAGATGCTCCTGCCCGTTCCCTCATATTCCACTCCTTCCGTAAGGGCCAGCTTATCGAGGTGCAGTGCCGGGTCTATGCCGGCATTGGAGAGCTTCTGCGCCTGCGGACCGGCAGAGCCGGATGGAGTCGGCGTCGCAGTTGATACCTTGTTCGCGCCAGGCGGGATACTCGAGAGCCGAGGCGCTGTGACTGCGGATGGTGTCGCAGAGGGTCCGCCGAAGGTGCTCTTGATGAAATATCCGGCCGCGCAGACAAGGATCACACCGAGGGCGATCAGAAAATAGACCTGCTTCTTGTTTTCAGTTCCCAGAGGCATGGCCATGGTTATTCGCCCTCCTTTCCTTGAGTGCTGGCAGGCGCAGCTTGCGCATCGCCGGTCTGTGGGGTGGGTGGCAATCCGCTGGCCGCTGCATCGGCCGGCCGTAACCAGGTGGACACCCGCAGGCGCAGATTCACCAGGCCGCCCTGCTGGCCGGTCAACGACATGGCGCGGATGACAAAAAATGTTTGGTCGCGTTCAAGGCTGTTCACAAAGCGCATGATCTGCGGATAGTCGCCCGTGATGCCCGCGTCCATCGAGATTTCGGTCAGATCGGAGCCCGGAGGTCCTTGTGTGTATTGCACCCTGGACAGGCGCACCGGACCCTTCAGCGCCAGTTCGCCGATGCGAATGGCAATCGAGGAATAGTTAGGCGGGATGCGCTTCAGGTTGAAGTTCTGCATCTGCCCGCGCGAGTCCCCAACTCGCTTGTCGAGGCCCCGCAACGGGGCGGTCTGGATGTCGAGTGCTTTCAACTGGAGTTGCTTGCCAGCCAGAGCATCAACGGAGCTGCCGCTCGTGGCGTCCCAGTCCAAGCCGAAGCGCACGGAGAGGCCGATCACCGCGACCAGCAGGAAAGCAAATCCGACGTAGTGCCAGGTAAGAGGGGAGGCGAGGCGCTCACGCCACATCGATGGTGTGTGATTTGTACTCATCGCGGGCCTCCCTGATTCGGAATAGGATTCGGAATAGGATTCGGATTTGGATGGAAGTTCCGGTACTGATTGCGATTGAGAACAGGATTGGCGTTGGCCGGAAGCCCGTTCGGAACGCCATTCTGAACTTGAACCGGCGGCCTTGCTTGTCCTTGCAGCGGGAGAACCTTGACCCCGGCCGAGTGTCTTGCTGTAACTTGCGCGTGGCTCCCCTCGCTGCCCATCGACTTCTCGGGCTTCCTTTGCGCCCTGCGCTCCATCGGAGCGGCTGAGTTATAGTCGACCAGCAAGTCAAAGTTGACGCGGTTCGATGCGCTCACCGGCTCCAATCTCTCGTTCGGGCCACCGGTCGACTCCGTGCTTTCGCCGACGATGCGGGGGAAGACAAAGTATCTTGACCGTTCGAGGTTCTGCACCAGATCGACGGCTCGATCGCGTGGCCCTACGACGCGCAAATGAAGAGTGATCGTGCCTGTCTTGTCCCTTACCGGCTCAAGTGCGGTCACTTGAACTCCGCCAGGCAAGACGGTTTCAAGGTCTTCCATGGCCAGCGTCCAGGAAAAGGTCTTTTCATCAAAGAGCTGGTTGAGCACCGCAACTTGCCTGAGCAGTTGGGCATTGGCCGGCTGCTGCATCAGGTCCTGATAGCCCTTGCGCTCGCGACTGACGGCGTCGATCTGGCTCTGCACGCGCTGTTCAGTCGCGCGGGCCACCATCGCCTTCTGGTGCAGTGCGCGCAGGCCAAGGCCGAGACTCAGCGCGACAACGGCCAGCACGGCCATGGCAATGCGCAAGCGCTTGAGGGCCGGTCTGAGATCGGCATAGGGGCGTGTGGCGAGATTAAGAGTAATGCGCATCGATCAGGCTGCTCCCGCCAATGCGCCCACAACACCGGCCAGGCTTACGACGTTGCCCAGGGGCGTGGCTGCTCCGGTCTCAGGCCGCGGCGCAAGGTCCGCGACGATCAGTTCAGGATCGTCGATCCAACGGGCAAAGTCTTCGGCCGCGCTGTTCCCGCCTGCCCCGATTCCGGCGTAATGCAAGAGCTGAGGACGTGTGCCGATCTTGTCTTCAAAGTACGCGGCTGCTACGGCAATGCCGCGCTGCACCTCCTGCAGGCGCAGGCCAGGGTCTAACGGCAATTCCAGTGTCCGATAGAGCAGCAGATCCTGCCCATGCGTGATGGAGGTGGTGAGAGCAACGTCGCCCAGGTTTGCTGAAAGCACGGGATCGGGCGAATCGATCGCTCCCAGAGCAGCCAGACTTGTTGGCAGCACGGCTCCAGGTTCATAACCCGCCTGGCGCATCGCGGCTTCGTATTCCTGAAGGATTGAACTCGGCAAAACGGCTGCCAGCACCTTGCATTCGGTCTTGTTCTCAACCAACACTTGATAACTCAGTCCCGCTTGCTCCACATCGAATGGAACCATCTTGCGCAGCCGGAAGCGAAGAACGGGAAGCGCTTCTTCCGGGCCTGCGGGCAGTGAATCGAAGTCCAGGACGAAGACGCGAACCACCGTATCGGGTAACACCAGCGTAGCGGAGCGGGTGCGCGGCGAGACCTGGCTGAGAGCCGTGCGAATAGCGTTGGCCACCACCTCCGGTGCCCGCAGGTTCGGTTTGTCGAGGTCGGGGACAAGTGCACCTTGCGGCAGCGGCTCAAATGCATAGACAAGCGGCTGACCAATCCCCGGCGATGCGGCGGCCAGCACGCCTTGGGGCGATAGTTCCACCGCAACCGGCGGACGAGCGCCAAATTGAGAACCGAGTTTGGCCTTGCTTAAGATCGAATCCACTATCGTGACGCCTCAATAAACGTAACTTTGTTGATCTCTTTGAGCGTGGTCAGGCCGCGGCGAACCCGATCCATCGCAGACTCACGCAAAAAGCTCATGCCCTCTTTTTGCGCCAGCTTGCGCACTTCAGAGGTAGGCTTCTTCGCCAAAATCAATTCGCGGATCGGGTCGGTCAAGTCGAGCAGTTCATGAATTGCAGTACGTCCCCGATAGCCCGTGCCACCGCACTCCATGCAGCCCTGGCCCTCCCGAAACTCGAAGTCGCGCCACTCGGCCGGATCCAAGGCGAAGGCTCGCAGGTCTGAATCGCTATAGGCGACTGGCCGCGCACAGTGTTGGCAGATTGTGCGCACCAGCCGCTGCGCCAGAATGCAGTTCAGCGCGGAGACAAAGTTATAGACTTCGACACCCATGTTCACGAAACGGCCCAGCACGTCTACAACGTTGTTCGCGTGAACCGTGGTAAACACAAGATGCCCGGTCAGTGCGGAGTTAATGGCAATCTGCGCCGTCTCGTTGTCGCGAATCTCACCCACCAGAATCTTGTCCGGATCGTGGCGCAAAATCGACCGCAAGCCGCGGGCAAACGTAAGCCCCTTTTTCTCGTTCACAGGAATCTGCGTGATACCGCGAATCTGATACTCGACCGGATCTTCAATCGTGATGATCTTGTCTTCATCACTTTTAATCTCGTTGAGCGCCGCGTAGAGAGTGGTCGTTTTGCCGGAGCCGGTTGGCCCCGTAACCAGCACCATCCCGTACGGCTCACGGATGTAGGCGCGGAAACGCGTCAGGTCCGCCTCCGCAAAGCCCACCACGTCGAGCGTGAGATTGTGGAACTTCTCGCTCATCGATTCCTTATCGAGCACGCGAAGCACGGCGTTTTCACCATGAATCGTAGGCATGATGGAGACGCGGAAGTCGATCAGGCGGGTCTTGTACTTGACCCTGAAGCGCCCGTCCTGGGGCACGCGTCGCTCGGCGATGTCCAGTTCGCTCATGATCTTGATCCGCGAAAGGATGGTCGAGTGATGCTCGCGTGCAATGGGCGCCATGGCCTCTTGCAGCACGCCGTCGATGCGGTACTTCACATGGACCGAATCGTCGTAAGTCTCGATATGGATATCCGAGGCCCTCCGCTCAAGGGCTGTAAAGATCGTCGTGTCGACCAGGCGAATGATCGGGCTAATGTCTTCTTCGCTCGTCAGCTTCTCGATCGAGATATTCTCTTCCGAGTTTTCGTCACCCGTCAGCACGTCGAAGGTAAGCCCCTCGCTGGCTTCGTCGAGCACGCGCTGCGACTGTTCGGTCTTCTTCAGCAGATCGGTAATCTGCGTCAGAGTCGCCACCCGCGGAATGATGCGGTGGGCCAACAGGCCGGCGATCTCATCAAGGATCATCAGCCGTGACGGATCGCTGACGGCAATCACCAGCGCGTCGCCCTGCTGCTCGATCGGCACGAAGTTGTAGCGGAACATCAGCTCGACGGGAACTGTGCGCAACAGGTCATGCTGGATCTTGAAGTTCTTTAAGTCGACAAATTCAGCATGATAACGCGCGGCCAGCACTTCAGCCTGGGAACGCTCGTCCACACCGGGGGGAATCGGAATCGCAAGAATGGCGGCATCTGACATGGTTTATCCCTGACCTCCACCCGCTCCGCCAAGTGAAAAGATGGGCAGGTAAAGCGAGATGAGAATGAAGACCACGACAACTCCCATCACGATAAGAATGGCAGGCTCAATCAGCGCCAGAGACGCAGCGAGGGCGGTGGCAACGTCCTCCTCAAAAAACTCCGAGACTGAATTAAGCATCTGCGGCAAAGCTCCCGTCTGCTCGCCCACCGCGATCATCTCGGCAGCCAGATCGGGAAAGATCTTGGTCTGCACCAGCGCGTCGGCCAGGCTTTTGCCCTCTCGCACCGTCGTAACGGATGTCATGACCGCCTTGGCGACTCGCCGCGAAGAGATCGATCGGGCTGCTGTCTCGAGCGACGGCACCAGCGACAAGCCGCCAGTGAGCAGCGTCGAGAGCGTGCGCGCAAACAACGCAACCTGGTACTTGAGCCAGATCTTGCCAAAGATAGGCAGCCTGACGCGAAAGCCGTCGATCATGTCGCGGCCTTTTTCGGTAATGGAAAACCGGTAACTGCCGAAGACCGTACCCGCAAAAATGAGCACTATCCAGACTATGTTGTGCTGCAAAAAAGCGCCGAAGGCCAGCAGGTCGGTCGTCATTGCAGGCAGCTTGTTGCCCATCTGGTCATAGAGCTTGCCAAATTGCGGCACCACATAAACGAGCATGAAGAACATCAGTCCGCAAACTAGCGTCAACAGCACCCCAGGATAGATCAGCGACGCCACCAGCTTCTTGCGGAAGCTGAGCGATACGCGCTGGAAGCTCACGTAGCGCTCCAGAACCTCCTGCAGGTTGCCGGAGCGTTCCCCCGCCAGCAGTGTGGTGGTGTACATGATCGGAAAGCCGGTCTGCGCTTCAAATGCCGCGGAGAGCGAGTCGCCGTTCTTCACGCGGCCGCACACATCGTCCAACTGAGAGGCGAAGTGCGCGTTCTTCTGGTTTTTGGCCAACATCTGCAAACTGCCGAGAATCGGCAACCCGGCACGGATCAAAGTAAGGAATTGCTGGTTGAAGATGAGAAAAGGCTCGAGCTTGACCTTGCCACGCTTCAGTACTCCAAAACCGGAGCGCGTCTTGACCGAAAAGACATGGTAGCCGGCATGGATAAATCGGGCGCGAAGCTCATCAGCGGTAGCCGCCGACTGCACCTGCTCCTGCACGCGACCGCGCTCGTCGGCCAATTTGATTACAAACTCTGCCATGCCTTCGCCCGCCGGGAGCAAACCCGGCCAATTCGAATGATCTTTCTCAGGTTTGAGGTTACCAGCGTAAGCTCGCTCGTCTCGTAACCGCACCTCTTCATTCAGTAGACGCGATAGGCCGAAGCATCGCTCAAAACCGGTGCCCCGGAAATAGTCGGGCCGAACGGTTAACTTGAGCTGTGAACCTTGGCCGTTCTGGAATGCTGGCTTCGACTCATCTTTCTTCCGTGGGAGGTTTTTTTGTTACGTTGAATTCCGTTCTGTTCTTCTCCCGATCAATCGGACTCATTCCCTCCGATTAATGCACCACAAACGGTGAAATCCACAAGTTTCGGCTCTTTTTGCACTTGAATCCACAGATTGAAGCAGCCTACTCTCCATCCAGTTGGTGACCGGGTAGGAATTTGAAAACGCAGTTCCTCTCCGGACAGGACGATGCAGGTTGGATTGAACTCGGCAACCACAGCTGGCGACGGCGGTGGAAACCCGAATTGATTTGAGAATGCATCCAGAGTCTGGAAGGAACGTGCAAGCCTCGATTGAACTCGAAGATTCATCCGCGGCATGTCCGAGGATGCAAAGTTCGAGTCGAACCGGGGAAGTCATCATCGGCCCAGCCGCGTACGCAGGACTCAGGGGAACCTGAAGACGCGAAAGCGGCAACGCCGGAAGGTGCGAAATTCGAGGGAACTCGAGGATCCACCTATCGGCGAGCCAGAGGAGCGAAGATCCGGGGCGACCCGGAGAGTCACTCCCGAGGCAAGACCGGAAGGAGAGGATTCGGGGCGACCCGAAGACTTCTCCAGAGGAGTTGCTGGAGCCAGACTCGGGGTGACCCGCGTTTCGTTTGAGCAGACGCCAAAGTATGCGAGAGTCGAGGAAACTCGAAGCTCCATCGCCGGTTATGCCGGAAGAAGAGAACTCGGGGCGACCCGAAGACTCATCGGAGGAGGTATCGGAGAAGCGAAGATTGGGGCGACCCGGGCTTCGTTTACGGTGCCACTGAAGGATGCGAGAGTCGAGGAAACTCGAAGCTCCATCGCCGGCACAGCTTCACGATTGAGATACGGGGCAACCTGGATGCTCATCGCAAAGCTGCATGGGACGATCATGTGTCAAGGGATCTGCCAGATCACCGCGATTGAGGCGCCAGAGACTTCGGTTTCTGGCGTCTTATTTTTTGGCGGAAAGAACACAACCCCTGCTACTGCACTGTCCCTTGTGGACGCAGCCGGCGCAGATCCAGAGCGCACTCCACGGCATTCTGTGCCTGAATGCGCAAATTGTCAGAGGCAGCCCACATCCAGAAACGGGAGACCTGGTTCGCGTTTCGCGCCCCTGCCGCATTCACTTCCGGACGCAGCCGCACGAGTACGTCGTTCTGCCCAGTGGCGGCGAGGTTAGAGGGCGAATCGGTATCTTCGAGCACCAAATCCACATGACCGCCGCTCAAGGCTTCTTCGAGAGCAGCGATCTCGACCGGCCTCTCCAACTCGATAGCGATCGAGAATGTATGACCGTGAAAGACGGGTGCATGAACCAGTTGCAGTGCTAGGTCGGGCCAACGGCCAGCCGACAGGTCCGCGTAATGGCGGCGAATCCGCGTCTCAGTGGCGTCAAGGCTGACCTTGGCCGCTTCCCCCAGGCCGGAGAGCAGATTGTAGGCGGCCTGCGCGTCATAAAGCTCGCGAGGCAGTCCTTGAAAGCTGAGCAGGTTTACAGTTTGTTGATGCAGTTCGTCCAGGGCCGCGCGGCCAAACTCGCTAGCCGGTTCGAGCAGCGTCACAGCGGCAAACCGAACCGGGGCGGCCTGCTGGGTCCTTTCAAGCAAGAGCGCCAAAGCCAACGCCGCGGGGTGCGCCGGCACAACGGCGGGAGTAAACAGATCGACCGCGGCAGCCTCAAAGCCCAGCCAGGGCGCGCGTACTACGACGCCGGTCTCCTGATCGAGTGCACCGGAGAGGTCCAAAACCGTAGAACCAGCCCGTAGCGCCTCTCTCCAATGCTTGCCGGTTAATGCCTCGCTTCCGCAGAAAAATGTGAAATCGATGCGTTCGAATGCGTCGGGGGCGATGGCCTGCACAAAGGTGACCTCGTCGCCCACCTGATCCAATTGGCCTTGTACTTCCTCTTCGTCCAGCAGCGAAATGCTGGACGTCGCGAGCGGAGACTCCGACAGCGCTTCTTTCAACTCCCGGCCCACCAGCGTAGAGGCTCCGGCAATGGCGATTTTGTACATAAGCTTCCTTTTATTCGTGGGGTTCGATGGCCAGCGTCACCCGCGATCGTCAGGCTCAGCCGCGGCTGGTTCAGGAGCATGCGCGGCGGTTAACCGCCAGCGACGCCGCCGCGACCACGAATAGGCCGCCCGCGCCCAGATGCCCGAGAACATGTAGACCAGCGCCCACACAAAGAGCACAACCTGGGAGAACCTGAAGATGATAAACAGAACAAACGCGATGAGAATCAATACCTGGCGCGGATGACGGCGGGAAAGGCTGAGTTCCTTGCCTGACCAAAACCTCCACGTACTGACCATCAGGAAGCCGCTGGCCCCCACCATCAGGAGCCAGATAATGGCCACCCACCATGCCTCGATCGGATAGCCATAGCAAAGATGGACGCTTGAGGCCAGCATTCCCGCAGCGGCCGGAATGGGCATCCCTACAAAGTACTTGCGATCCGGGCGGCCAGGGTTCCGCGGTTGTGCGTCGTGGCTGATGTTAAAGCGCGCCAGCCGCGAGACCCCGCCAATGAGGAAGAGAAAACAGATGAACGCCCCGAGTTGGCGCAAATGCTCATACAACTGCGGATTCATCGACTCGGATAGAAAATGGAACCCCCAGATCAGCGCCAGCAAACTGGGCGCCACGCCGAAGGTAATGGCGTCGGCCAGCGAATCCAGCTCCTTGCCAAAGTCGCTGCAGGTGTTGGTCATTCGCGCGATACGGCCGTCAAGCGCATCAAAGGGAATCGCGAAGATGATGGCGATCGCAGCCCAATCGAGGTGCGTATGCGTGTCGCCAACACCGCTGATGGCCGCAATCGTTTGAGTGATGGAGAAGAAGCCGGCTGCGATGTTGCCGACTGTAAAGAGCGAAGGCAACAGGAACATGCCGCGGCGCAACTGCGCCTGCGCTTTGGCCCTGGCCAGCGCCGGGTCGCGTTGCGTCATAAGCGCTCTCCGTCGAACCTATCCTGCAACGCGCGAGCGCTCCTGGTTCGAGAGACGGTATTCGCGGTCATCTTGGAATGATTCATAACTGCCAACACGCTGGAGCCGCCCTTTACGCGCTGGCCCACCTTCACGCGAACTTCGGCGTCTGCCGGCACGATCACGTTCACACGCGAACCGAACTTGATAAGACCCACGCGTTGTCCCCGTTCGACCTTGTCGCCCTCGTGCAAATTGAAGACGATGCGCCGCGCCAACAGCCCGGCAATTTGTATGAAGGTGACCTCGATACCGTCCCCGCGCACCGTGGCAATGTTCTGCTCGTTCCGATCGGCTGAATCGGGGTTCATGGCGTTCAGATACTTGCCCCTCTGGTATCGCACGCTGCTCAGTACCCCGGCAATCGGCGAGCGATTTACGTGTACGTCAAAAACACTGAGGAAGATACTGATTCGCTGCCGTGGCCCGTCCGGAGTCGAGAAGGTCGCCGTCTCAGTGACCAGGCCGTCGCCCGGCGACACAATCAGGCCGGCGTCGGAGGGGATTGCCCGCTGAGGGTCGCGAAAGAACCACAGAAAGAAGGCTGCCAAAAGCACCGGAGCGACGCTCCAAGCCCAGCCACCCGTGGCCCACGACAAAACGGCCGCCACCGCCAGCAAGCTCAACCCGTAGATGTAACCGTCACGAACCATAGTCCCTAACGATTATACGGTGACCCCTACGCGACGGCAGAATTCGGGCCGCCTGAAAAGCACGGCACACAGAATGGATGTACAATCATTCGAAGTCCTACTTCCCTGCGCTGCGTATCGGGCTCCAAGCGCACTTTGCTTCACTTATTGCCTTTCAATCAGCAAAAGACGGCTCATGCTTCCATCCGAGCGATTGCGGATTCGTCGCTCGACGTCCCTTTTACATAAGAGCCTCTTTGCTGCATATTCCGCCTAGGACGGATTCGAAGGCGTTGAACGGCAAAAGGAGCGACCCATGCAAGGTCTAGCTGAAGGCTTAGCAAAACAGACATTCTCTGAAGCGATCGAATCTCTTAAATTGAGAGACGGTGGAGCGGCTTGGGAGCAAATGAAAGACGCATCGGCCAGCGGCCTTGCCGATGCCGCGGTCGGATTGGTTCTCCTCAAGATCTTCGCTGCCCGAAGCGGCGAATACGACGAGCTCATTCAAGAGCTGGAGGACACCGTAAGACGCCTCGCGGAGCTGCCAACTACTTTCGAAATAAGTGGATACGGCTACTACCTGCTGGGAAGGTGCTACGCCTTCCTGGCAGTCAAGAAGCAGAGATTCCAGTCAGACTTCTTGAAAAAAGTATTTCGGAACAAGCTCATGGAAAAAGCGGCATACTTTTATATGCAGAGCCTTGCCAGGGATACAAGTTTTGTCGAAACAGCATTTGAACTGGGACTGATTTATGACATCGGCTTGAATTCAAGCGAGAGGGCCATCGAGGCCTACAGAATGGTCCTCGAGCTAAGATCGGACCACGGGCTGGCGCAGAATTTTCTTGCCGGCCGGTCCGAGGGCTCCAAGCAACTCGATGACGAGAAACTCTCCAGCCGCTATCACCTGCTGTCGCCAGACTCCGTTGCCTCGGTTCCTGAACTTAAGCCTGCCGCAGTTCATCAGCCCGATCTCACTCGCCCGCCTGTTCACGCCTACCCTTCTCAAAGGGCGCAACGCTGGAGCTGAGACCGTATGATCCCGGCACTCGGGCAAGTCGCCTGCCTATCCCGCAGTTAAAGCCCCTAAGCCACGACCGGTAACCTGCGCTCCAAATTGAAGATCAGGTCCTTGGCGTGCAGTTTGAGCTTTTTGAGACGAACTTCTTCAATCTGTTCCTCTGCGGAAAGATAAGGTTTTTGGAGCAATTCTTCCAGCCGCTGAGCGTAGTGGTGATGTTCTGCCTGCAGGCGATTGATTTCTTCGCCCAGCGTGGAATCCTTTATTTCATCCATCCAGCACCTCCGAATTATTAACGTTCATTTACATATATCGCCGCCGCGACACAAACCGCAAGCCCAAAATAAACCGCAAGTACCCAATCTGTGGAATTTCGCGCTAAAACCTGCGCTCATGCGGCCGCAGAGCCCTTAGAATTTCTGGGCCCAGATTAAGGCAACACCTTCAAAACGCGAAGCGCATCAGCACCGCATCTTCAACCGGATCAAGGTAATAGCATCGCCGACGGCCCGATTCCACGAAACCCAGCCGGCGATATAACCCGAGCGCCGGCTCGTTGGAACCGCGTACTTCAAGAAAAACCTCATTGATTTGAGCCGCGCGAAGTTCGGCATTCAGAGCAAAAAAAAGCTGTCGGGCCACGCCTTTGCGCTGCAGTCGAACGGCAACCGCAATGCTTTCGAGCTCTGCCTGGGGGGGTAGCAGGCAGGCCACGGCAAACCCGGCCAGTGCCTGGGAATCGGGCTCCTCGGCTACTAAGGCAATTCGAATTGGTGTAGCCTGGAGGTCCATTGCGGCGTTGTAAGCCGAGCGCGGCCAATGAGGCGCCTCCGCGAGATTCCGCTCGATCTCGAGGACTTCATCCAAGTCCGCGGAAGTCATTCGGCGTACATGTATACCGGCCAACGAGGACGTCATGGGCGCTGGGCCATCGCAGCAGCCGGTTCGCCGGAAATCTCCGCTCCAAAGATCTCCGCATCGCTCCGGCGCAGGTAATGGCCGTCGAGCATGCCCAGGTCTACGAACACCCCTGCCACCACCCTCGGGGCGCACAAAAACAGAGCGTCGGCTGCGGTAGGCGCCGCCAAGCGAACAATTTGCGTGGCCGGCCACGCCGAAGACAGCAGCAAGGCAGCAGCTTCATCGCAGGTTGCGATACGCGGCGGCGGTGAGACGGCTGCCAGTTCATGGGCTCCGGCCAAGTGTTCCCTTCCCTGTCCCTCTGCCAGCTCGCTGTCCTGTCCCATCCGCAGGTAGACCTCGCTGCGATGCGCATCGAGAGCCGCCCAGAGCACGTCGGACTTCGCGGCCAAAACCTCTAGGCGCGAAACGGCCACAACCGGAATCCGCGTTGGTTCCGCCAGCCCTTTCACGGCGGCCAGACCCACGCGCACGCCTGTAAAGCTACCCGGTCCATTGACCACTACGATGGCGCTGACATCGCGCAACGTGACTCCACCGTGCGCAAGCAGTTCGCCGACGGCCGCGACCAGGGTCGACGAATAGCCACGCCCTTCCAGTTCGACCTGGCCGAGAATCTCAACTGTTTTGCCCGAGAGCCGCCCCAGCGCTACCGAGCCTGTCGGGCCGCACGTGTCGATCGCCAGCAAGATCGTCGATTCAGCCATGGAGTCCTCTTACACCGCCTTCAACGCCTGCTCCAGATCGGCGACGAGGTCTTCCTTGTCCTCGATGCCCACTGACAGGCGAACCCGTCCCTGCGTAATTCCCATCGAAGCGCGCACCTCTTCGCTCACCGAGCCGTGCGTAGTGGTGGCCGAGTGCGAAGCCAGCGACTCGACCCCTCCCAGCGACTCCGCGCTGAGGAAGATCTTGATGGCTGCCAGGAACCGCCCGGCGGCCTCGCGCGACTCGACCTCAAAGCTCATCATGGAACCAAAGCC
>CAYTJN010000010.1:0-38452 GCA_964438125.1 uncultured Occallatibacter sp. | reverse complement strand
ACAGTGTCTGCCTCGCAGTTGTTAAAGATGCTTTCGTTGTATGCCTCCTTTGTGCTTAACATGTGGAAGACAATGCGAGCGAGCTTGTGGGCCGTGGTAGTGATCGCCTGAGGCCTGCCGAGTTTGCGAGTAATACGGCGGAAGAATTCGCCCAAGTAGTCTTTGGCGTGGTGCAGCGATTGCGCGCACATGCGAAGGGCGGTCGCGACGCGGCTTCGAACTCGTCGGCTCTTGGTGAAGAGCACCTTTCCGCCGCTGATTTTTCTCTCAGGACAGAGCCCAAGCCAGGATGCGAAAGCCGAGGCATTACGGAACCGGGAAACATCTGTACCTATCTCGCAAAGGACGGTTTGAGCCGTGAGTGCACTGATGCCAGGCACATTCGTAAGATCCACTCCAAAGACCCTGTATAGTTCACCTCGGAGATCGAATGTTCTCGGCTCGTAGTGGCGCGCATAATGGGGATTTGCTTTTGTTCGTGCCGGCGTTGTCGGCTGTGCTGTTGCGGCCGTCTTTAATTCTCCTAGCTGCAGTTGAATCTCGCGATCAGCTTCGAGAACAAGTTGCTGATAGTAGTGGAAAGCTGCCAATGACTGGCGCAGTGCGAACAGGTGCTCTGGGCGGTAATCGCCTTCCAGTGACTTCGCTATGACGTCTTCGCTACTCTTCACGCCGCCGTGGCAGAGTCTGGCCAGAGTGAGAGGGTCCCGTTCACCAGCGAGAATCGCGTCCAGTATCCTGAGACCACTGACTCCAGTAATGTCATTCAGAACGCGATGAACGTGAAGGTTCATCTGGTCTAGAGCCTTCTGCATATGCAGGACGTGCTCCGATGCCATTTGAATAAGGCTGGCGCGATGCGCCAGAGAGATCGTATTGTGCAGATGAATCCCGGTGGCCGAAAGCTAGCACGAAGCAGACCAACCGAGTGTAGATACTGGAGCCACTGGCAATCAGAGACGTCGGTCTTCCGGCCTGGGACGTTCTTCACATGCTGTGCGTTGACGAGGTAAACTTCAAGGCCGCGCGCTTCCAGGATCTGATAGATCGGAATCCAGTAAACGCTGGTAGATTCCATTGCGACAGAATGAATTCCACACTTCTCAAGCCAGTCGGCTAGCGCATGAAGGTCGCGAGCGAACGTGGGAAAACTGCGGACGGGGTGGGGATCTCGATCAGCGCTGACGGCGACGAACAACTCGCTGGCGCCTACATCTATGCCGGCTGCATCCGGATGCAGGACCGGAAGCGTATCGCATCTTCTTTTGCTCTTCTTGGCCATTCGCTCCTCCGATCTTGCCGGTCGAATGCCCGGGGCGCGGACACAGAGCAAACTCCCAATCGAGATCGTGGCCGGAAACCGACTCACGTCATCACATGTCTGTACGCAACCCCAGACCCACGCTTTTCGGACGGGCTTCCTGACGAGCACCAGTGTCGCCGCGGGCTGTAGCTGTCATCCGACCGGCTACGGTTATCTTCTCTCGACTCGCGTTCCTTTGCATCCTGTCTGGCCAAGCGAGGCCAGTTCCACGCTTTTCAGGATCGACTAACTTATATCCCGCGCAAACGATTGCGATTCTAGTAAAGCACTCAGACTTTTCATATCCTTCACGATAATTTGGCGGGCATCCACATCCAACAGTCCTTCGGCTTGGAGTCGCATGAGATTTCTAGAGATGAGTTCGCGAACGGTCCCAAGCTGATTCGCCAGTTCCTGGTGGCTCGCAGGCAATTGGAACTCAACCCCCCGCGGTGTAGTTTTACCTTCGCCTTGGGCGAGTTTGAGCAATACCGAAATAAGCCTTTGGCGCACCGTAGTAAACGACAACTCCTCGATGATCCCAACCAGGCGCCGCAACCGCGCTCCCACCACTTCAAGCACCTTGAGCGCAACTTCCGGGTGCTCCAGGCAGTACGCCTGGAAATCGCGTCTCGATATGTAGGCAATCTCCGTCTCTTCAGTTGCCACAGCAGATGCAGGGAATGGGCCACCATCAAAGACGGGCAATTCGGCAACCGAGTCGCCAGGATTGTTCACGGCCAGCACTTGCTCCCGACCATTGATGGAGGTTTTGAAGATGCGAACCCTCCCACGAGCGATGATGTGCAGGCCATGGCAGGGCTCGCCTTCTGAGAATAGCAACTCCCCGGTGCTGAATAATCTGCGTACTGTTCGCGCTGCGAGCGTGTGCAGTTCGGGTTGCGAGAGGTCCGATAGCAACGCGGTTTTTCCAAGAACAACAGCCAATTCAATGCGTTCGACAGTCACTTGGAGATTCTAGCAGCCTGTGACATTGGCCATTTCATGGGCCGTGCGTTGCGCGGTCTGATGAGAAGATGAACCTGCAGATCAGTGCGATCGATTTCAATGATTCATCGCCATTTGGGATTTGACGAATGTTAGTGACAAAGTGTGTCCATCGCCGCGCATTTCCCGCGCGAATTGAGAGTGCCGGGCGAGGCTGATCGTCGCTCGGACACAGAAAAAATCAGACAAGCATTGCTGCGAGGTCTTCTTCAGCGGTTCCGATTGCCATCAGGTTGTATTTCTCGTGGAGAAGGCTGAGCACTCCCGGCGAAAGAAACGCAGGCAAGGTCGGCCCAATACGAATATTACGAACTCCCAGGTGAAGAAGGGTGAGTAGCACGGCTACCGCCTTCTGTTCATACCAGGAGAGGACCAGCGAGAGAGGTAAGTCATTGACGCCGCATTCGAAGGCTTTGGCGAGAGCAAGCGCGATTTGCAACGCGGAGTAAGTATCGTTGCATTGGCCAATGTCGAGCAGGCGCGGAAGGCCGCCGATCTCCCCAAATTCCAGCTTGTTGAAGCGGAACTTTCCGCAGGCCAGAGTGAGGATGAGGCAATCGGCAGGAATGGATTCGGCTAGTTCCGTGTAATAACTGCGCCCGGAGCGCGCACCGTCACAACCGCCAATCAGAAAGAAGTGACGAATGGCTCCAGCCTTGACGGCCGCAATCACTTGGTCAGCGACGCCAAGGACGGCGTTGTGACCGAATCCCACAGTAATCTCTTCGCCGGAGCCGTTTTCAGTGTAGCCTGGTGCGGAAAGGGCAGCGGCTATCACTGGGCTGAAGTCCTGGTCCGAGATATGCAACACTCCTGGCCATGCGACCGCTCCAGATGTGAAGATGCGGTCCTTGTATCTTATTTTAGGCTCTTGAATGCAGTTCGAGGTCATAAGGATTGCACCCGGAAACTCCGCGAACTCCTCAGCCTGATCCGTCCAAGCGCCGCCATAGTTTCCGGCGAGATGTTCGTAGGCCTTCAACTTTGGGTAACCATGCGCAGGGAGCATCTCGCCATGCGTATAGATCTGGATTCCAAGTCCCTTTGTCTGTTCCAGTAGCGCGTAGAGATCATGAAGATCGTGACCCGACACCAGGATTGCTTTGCCTTTTCTGGCGTGAAGCCTGACCTTCGCAGGCGCCGGATGGCCGAAGGTATCGGTATGGGCCTTGTCCAGAATCTCCATTACCCCATAGTTCAGTTCACCGACTGCAAGGGCGCTCGCCAGAAGTTCGTCAGCAGTAGGCTCAGCCTTCGTCAGGGAGTCGAGGAGTTCATGAATCTTTGCATACGAAAGGGGATCTCGAGCGCCCAGTGCAAGCGCGTGAGCCGCATAAGCAGCGACACCCTTGAGACCGTAAAGAACGAGTTCCTGTAAGTTCGAGATTTCTTTGCCATCACTAAGAAATCGAGCCGGTAACAAGTTCTGCTGACCTTGTGCAAGTAGACCTTCCAACGACGAGGCCGGAATCCATGCAGCCGGTCCGCCTGGATAAGTTGGGGTGATTCCCGCCGCAACGCTGGCGCGCTCATAGAGGTCGCGAGCCGCATCGCGAGTAGCGACAGCCTCGTGTATCAATTCAATCAGACGGTCTGGATCGAAATTCACATTGGTCAAGGTCGAGAAAATGGCTTGAATTGTGAAGGCGTCGATCTCTGGATCAGAGGCCTCCAACTGCCGTGCCCGATGGGCATACATCGCGATGCCCTTGATTACATAAGTCAGGAGATCCTGAAGAGTCGAAGTTGTTTCATCTTTCCCGCAGACGCCAACAGTCTGGCATCCTTCACCTTTTGAAGTTTGCTCGCACTGGTAACAAAACATTGAATGCACCTTTCGTGTCTGAATTGATTGACAGGTGAAGTATGAGCTGACCAAACGGGAAGCACAGCGACTTTAGTCACAGGTCGGGCCTCAATCACTTGAATGCGCATCACCTCGCGGACGAACAGCATTTCGAGCGGTCCAGGCTGTACTCACGCCAGGCCCCGGTTTCTGGCCGGATTGCTTGTTATTCTTCACCCATTAAGTCGCCTGGAATCACGACTCCAAGCGGGGCGCGGACCACATTTCACTAACGAGAAGCCCGTTCAGGAAACGTTGATGTCTTTCAAGTGAGAAGCCGGCCCGCACAAGTGCGAAATGATGGTCGGGCAAGCTTCGCACTTCAAGACCGGTCAACCACCGGAAGGCACGGTAGAGCGCCCAAACCACCGGTCGCGCGACAAGCCTTCCAAACTGATCTTCCGGAACAGCGAACTCGGAAACAATCCAAAAACAACCGGGAGAAACGGCGCTGCTCAGAATGCTTGCAAGCGCTTTGACCTCTTCGGTGCTGAGGCAGTCCAGGAAGAAATGAGTAACAATTAAATCGTAAGGCGGATTGGCCGGCTTCCAGCTTCGCACATCAGCCTGATATATCTCTAAGCGAGATAAATACGGTCTGGCGCGTAAGGAAAGACCCTTGAGCATTGCCGTACTCGCATCAACCGCGTCAATCAGAATGGCCGGGTTCTCTCGGAGCAATCGAGCCGTGAAGCGGCCATCGCCTTCTCCCAAAGCGAGAGCGCGGCGCGACGCGAGGCAGTCATTCAAGAACGCACATCGACACAGCATAAGCCAGGGACCGAAGCTGAACCATTCCATCCAGCGATAGATGCGCGCAAGCCGATTGAAGTTCGGTGGGGCCATCATCGGAGAAGCAGTACGAGCGGCGTAAGCAGAACAAGATCGGCAGTTGCGCGAAGCGCCAGAGGCGTTAGGCGCTTACGGATACGGTCCAGTGATGCGAGAAACAGAGCGCTGACTGCCCCGGTTGCAAGCAATTCCGCAGCCCAGACCTGGGTGGCGTGCAAGATACTTACTCCAATTAGTCCTGCCAGACCAAGCGCACAGGCTGCAAATAGGATCTGCCTGTTGAATCTGGCTTTGTCAACAGACTCCCAGAACTCAATTGCCTTGCAATTGAGCCATGCCAGTGCGGCAAAGAATGCCACCACTCCCATGAACTCTGCCGGCATATCCGCGGCTCGGCTAAACGTGGGTAAGGCACAGGCCGTCGTGAACAAAATACCTACGAGCAGCTCTTTCGGAAGCAACAACAGGAATTTGCGCCGCAGATGGATACAGGAGAAATAGGTCACCCCAGCGATGACGAGCAGAGAGTTTCGCTCGCGTGCTCCCATTGGCATTGACGAGAGAACGATCCCTGTACTACAACAAATAGCTGCGAATCCGAGAACAAGAAATGTGCGGCGATGCCGCCACTGAAAGAGGTGTCGCTCGCGAAGACTATCTGCTCGTCCAGTGCGCAGAGCGAAACGGGCGTCCAAAAGCCGGTCACTAATATAGACAACCCAGGTTACAAGCGCGAGCAACAACGGCACCCATGCCTCGAGCCGCACTCCTGCTGATTTGGCAAACGCAAGCAACCAGGTCACGGCGACACTGGGAGCATCTAGACTCGAAAGGTGCCAAAGTCGCAAAAATCTCGGAGCATCCAAGACCTCTCTGACTGGGTGGCGAGTCGCTCGCGAAATGGCCTGCGTTTGCAGCACTGCGAATATTGTAAAGCCTTTGAATATTCTTTCCCGAATGCCCCGCCGTTCAATGCATATTCTTTGGCTCGGACTTACTTTGTGATACGGATAATTGCACTGCAAATATCGTAAGAAAAATTGACGGAGGCGATTTGGCTCGTCCTACCTGAGGCATAACCCGCCTTCCAGTTCCTCCAAGCATCGTGGCAATCGGATAATGAATCGGAGCCGGTCGGATCAGACACCGAGATTCGGATTCAGCATAAGAGGCAAATGCGCTCTGCAACGCATCCAAGAAGAATTGAGCGAGCAGCAACCAACTTTTGTGCGCCAGGAGCATTCATTGGCAGAAGTCGTTTTCAGCGCTATGCATCCCCGCCCCCAACTCGAACGACCGTCGTGGGCGAACTTGAATGGGACTTGGGACTTCTTTATTGACACGCGAGGCGAGCTCACCTCACCCCAACAAGTCCAATGGGATCAAAAGATTGAAGTACCGTTTAGCCCGGAGACGAAAGCGAGCGGAATCGGAGACACGGGGTTTTACTCGGTCGTGTGGTATCGGCGGACCTTCGAAACGCCCAAAGTGGCGGAGGATCAAGAGTTCCTGCTGCACTTCGAGGCGGTCGATTATTGTGCCCGGGTTTGGGTTGACGGAAAGGAGGTTTGTTCGCATATCGGCGGATACACTCCCTTTTCCGCCGAGATCGAAGGCGCCCTTGAGCTTGGAACGACGCACGAGATAGTGGTCAGGGCAGAGGACGACCCGGCCGACCTGGCGAAACCAAGGGGGAAGCAAGATTGGAAGCTCGAGCCGCACTCCATCTGGTACCCGCGGACAACCGGGATCTGGCAAACGGTCTGGCTCGAGGTCGTGCCCAAGACTCGAATCAGCACACTGCAATGGTTTTCGAATCTTGAGCGATGGGAGATTGGGCTCGATGTAACGGTAAGATCGGAACCGGATAAGCTATTGTTTTTGAATGTGAGGCTCACCCGTGGAGAGCAAAGCATTGCCCATGATAGATACGAAGTTGTTTCGAACGAAGTGCATCGATGCATTGCATTATCTGATCCTGGAATAGATGACTTCCGAAATGACTTACTTTGGAGCACATCTTCCCCAACTTTGATTGACGCACAACTTGAACTTTTGGATAGCAGCGGCGCGGTCTTGGACACGGTCCAGAGTTATACCGCCATTCGAACAGTAAGCGTGCAAGGTGATCGCTTCCTTTTGAATGGCCGTCCGTTGTATCTGCGGCTCGTGCTTGATCAGGGGTATTGGCCGGAATCAGGATTGACGGCGCCGGATGATGCTGCCCTGGTCAAAGACATTCAGATTGCCAAAGCAATGGGCTTCAACGGAGTTCGCAAACACCAGAAGATTGAATGTGCCCGCTATCTCTATTGGGCCGATCGACTCGGGTTGCTCGTGTGGGAAGAGATGCCCAGCGCTTACAGGTACACCACGGAATCGATTGAGCGGCTTGTAAAAGAATGGATCGATGTAATCAAGCGCGACCGCAGCCACCCATGCATCATCGCTTGGGTTCCGTTTAATGAATCGTGGGGTGTTCCAGATCTACCCGAGAGCCCCGCTCAGCGCCACTATGTTGAGGCGCTCTATCATCTGACCAAGTCTCTCGACCCTACCCGGCCCGTGATCGGCAACGATGGTTGGGAGTGCATTGCTACAGATATTATCGGCATTCATGATTACGATGATCAAACAATAAGGCTGGGAAAACGATATGGAGTCAATGACATTGAATCGCAACTGTTCAAGCGGGAAAGACCAGGCGGCCGTATGTTGTTCGTCGGCGAGGAGCGCCGATGGAAGCATCCGATTGTCTTGACCGAATTCGGAGGGATAGCCCTCGGCAAACACCGAAAAGACATCTGGGGCTACTCACTTACGGAAACAGGGGACGAACTGCTCACTAAATACACCGCCATGCTTGAAACAGTCCGCAATCTTCCGGCCCTGGCGGGGTTTTGCTACACACAATTCAGCGACACCTATCAGGAAGCCAACGGACTGCTTTTCGAGAATCGGCAACCGAAATTTCCCCTCGAAAGAATCGCAGAGGCGACTTCGGGATCGGCTCCCGATCAGGACAAAACAAACGAAACAGCCTGGGTAGAGAAGATCATGGACTTGTAAGTGCACAATCGGTGTCAATTTCAAACGCGCCACTCCGCTGATCGTCACTAGGGCTCGGCTGCACCGAGTTCGAGGGATCATCTTCACAGAAGAAACAAGCACGGCTCTGCTGCCGCCACCAGCCCTCTTGCGAAAGGGCGGGATGGGACGGGTCTTCGCCGCGGGCAATCTGTTTGATGATGGAGGTCAAGTCTGTCGGCATAGGGGAGCCGCTGCGTAAATCGAAGGCGCCATGCTCGTAGTGGCCGTTGACGGCGGTAACCAACCGATTCCAATAGAAGGATCCCAAGAGCGCCCAAAATGTGATGGACACACACTGGACCCCCTTGCTCCGCGCCGACATCATTCCGTTCCAAGCTTCAGTGGCCCATCGAATCTGCTCATCAGGCTCGCCGCCCAGATGGACTTCGGTTAACGCTACGGGAAGTCGATAGCGCTCCCACGCCTCCTCCAAAATCGTATTGAAACCCGCAATCCCCGCATTCGAAACCCGCGCCGCTTCGACATCAACGAAGTGACCTTCTGCCGATCGCAACTGGGGAGGGAAACGATCGACGCGGTGGTCAATGTAACGGTCGCTCGTAACGTAATAGTTGAGGCCGATCACGTCAGGCGGGCAAGGGTTTTCGCGGAACCATAAAATCTCGTGTTCTGCGATGCCGGCAACCCTTAAATAGTCAAATAGAGGGTGTGACCGATCGATTCTACCGCAAAGAAGATCGAAAGATATCCACCTGCGTATCGAAAGAACTTCCCATACCGGTCTCAATTCTTCCGACCCGCTGATCTGGCCTACGTCCTCGGTTTGAATGAGCTGCGCGTTCGGGTTGACGCTGCGAATGGCGCGCATGCTTTCCACCGTCGCCCGCGTCTGGTTTAGAAGGGCAACAGCGTAGTTTGAACGCGACTGAAGGTGTGGATACCAGACGCCGTAAAGACAGCTGAAGCGCGCAGTGGTATTCGGCTCGTTGACGGGTGTATATGCATCCACCCATGGATAGCGTTCTGCCATCGATTTCGCGTACTTCGCTAACTTGGAAGGGAAGCTACCATCAAGTAAGCTTGTATGTCGGGGACCGCTGCCGTGGTGCACTAATCCCACTATCGGCCGAATTCCGGCCTCTCGAAGCGCTTGCATACGCGCATCCGCAAAGCCCCATGAAGGGTCGAGTTCGTGCCGCTCCCAGAGCAGGCCAACACGAAGCGCCTTGACTCCCAGTTCCGCAAACAGCTTTATATCATCGACTCGAGTAGAGTGACCTGAAAACTCAATCTGATCGAAATAACAATCTCTGACTCGATTGCAGGTGCATTCCACTCCACCCCACACATCAGGTGGAGGGTTCACGCCAGATCTGCTAACAACGGAGCTCTCTATATCTGATCGAACTTTCAATCAGGCCGCCTCGCCAGTGTTTTTGAACTCGTCCTTTCTGTCCACAGAGAAATCCTCGGGCGGCAAGACAACGATAGATTTGGCGGACCTTCGACTTATAGTGCGCGCACTTAGTTTTTCGTATACCGAAAGAGCTTGTGCCACCACTTGGTCCATATTGTAGTACTTGTAAGTTCCGAGTCTGCCAACGAAGTGCACGTCTGGTAGTGAATCCGCAAGCGACTTATATCGCTGATATAGCTGCGCGTTCCGAGGTTGAGGAATCGGATAGTACGGATCGCCCTCGTTCTTTGGATACTCAAAAACTACGCTTGTATGCGAATGATCTTGCCCGGTGAGATATTTGAATTCCGTGACCCGGGTATAAGCATGCTCGTTGGGATAGTTGACGACGGCTGCAGGTTGATATTGCTGCCGATCGTAAGTCCGATGTTCGAAATTAAGCCATCGATAAGGAAGCCTGCCGAAGCAGTATTCAAAGTATTGATCAATCGGCCCACTGAAGATAAGTTCCTTGAAACTGACATCGTCCTGAATCTCCGCATAGTCTGTATTCAGCAATATATAGATATTGGGATGATCCAGAAGCTTCTCGAACATTCGCGTGTAGCCGTGCAAAGGCATGGCTTGGAACCGGTCCGTAAAGTACCGGTCGTCCCGGTTCTGACGAATCGGTACGCGGGACGTCACGCTTGCGTCGAGTTCCGACGGATCAAGACCCGACTGCTTACGCGTGTAATTCTTGAAAAACTTCTCGTAGAGATCCTTCCCTACCCGGCTGATCACGACATCTTTCGAGGTTTTGATTTCCGCACAAGGCTCAGCCAGCGCAGCGAGAAACGATTCCACCTCATTACAGTTCAGCCTCAGTCCATATAACTTGTTTAGAGTATCTGCATTGATGGGAATTGGAACAAGCTGGCCGTCAACGCTAGCCTGAACGCGGTGCTCATACGGACGCCACTCAGTAAAACGCGAGAGGTAATTGAATACATTCTCAGAATTTGTATGAAAAATATGCGGCCCATACTTATGCACAAGAATGCCGGCTTCGTTGTAGAAATCGTATGCATTGCCACCGATATGATTACGACGATCAACAATCAATACGCGCGCGTCTGATTGCGATGCCAGCCGCTCAGCAAGCACACTCCCCGCAAACCCGGCCCCAACGTTAAGGTAGTCAAACACTGGCCTGACTCCCTTCATATTGTTCAAGGGTCGATGGAATGATGTTAGGACGAGAGTTGAGGCATCTTGAGATCTGCTGTCTCATTCTTTCAAATGTAAGATCCCATGAATTGCGGGCCAACATCTTATCAACCCTTGAGAGCCAACCAACCTCAATTGTTGTGAGAAGATTCTCTATAGCCTTGCCCCACTCTTCCGCTGTCGCCCCTATCTGTACCAGGCGCTGCTCGCCGTAGGGTCGCACAACATCCTGAATCGGCGTCGAAATCACCGGCTTCCCGCCCGCAAGATACTCCGGGGTTTTTGTTGGACTAATAAAGCGCGTGGAGGCATTTTGCGCAAAGGGAAGCATCGCGATCGACCAATTCGAGAGATAGGCCGGCAGTTCCGCGTATCGTTTCTGGCCGAGGTAGTGGATATTGGTGTTCCGTGGCAGATCAGATTCGCTGATCTTCACCACGGGTCCGATCAACACGAAATGCCAATCCGGGTGCTCGGTAGCCAATTGCTTCAATAGGGCCGTGTCCAGGCGCTCGTCAAGCACACCGTAAAACCCAATGCGCGGATGAGGAATGCGAGCCTGATCTTGTGGATCAGGTTGTGAGCGTCGCGCGGCAGCGAAGTGCATACGATCAATACTGCTGGGAAACAGGTGCACGTTGCGGTGCTGTCTCCGTTTGGCTGCAAAGAGGCTCGCGCCACCGCAGAAAACTACGTCAGCCAGGGTGAACAACCGCTGCTCCTGAAGAACGAGTTCAGGAGGCGCCCCTTGGAATGCGGATAGCTCGTCCATGCAGTCATAGACAATAACTTCCGGCAATAGATGATCCGAGAATTTCAAAGCCATCGGTGTGTAGTACCATGCGACAAAATCGACGAGCTTCTCGCGCTCTATATATTCATCCAATAACTGTCTTTGGATCGACGCCGTCGATTCGTCAGTAAGCCCTGACGGCAAATGCGGTGTGATAACCCGCACGCCTTCATCGCCCGCAGAGATCGCGATAGCGGGGATTTCTCGGTCCTCGAAGATCGGTTCTTCCCAAAAATGGGCCGCACTTAGTCGGTTAAATCTTGTGAGAAGATGCTGTGGCCTCTGGTAAACAAAATTCCAGCGCAAGTGAGAGAACGAGAGGATTGGAAGGTCTGGGCAAGGATTGAAAATTGTGCTTTCCACAGCAGTTATGATGCAGCATTTCCGTTCGAGGCAGCCTGGAGCGGGGATAGATTATGAAATCTCGCATCTGAAAGTGAAAGCGTGTTGCAGTTTCATACCTGGCGCGAGCGGAGCGGCGCGATACCTCGCTCGCCAAATTATTGCGATAGTTTCCCGGCGAGATGCCACCGCGGGGGATAGTGCGATCGCTGCCGGCAAGACAACCGAAATCCGAGAACTTGGTTCTATATCTTCTGTTAATGCGTTGTAAGTGATAGGAGGGTGAACATGGCGAAAAACAAAGGTACCGGACTTGCAGATCCGACTAAGCTAAAGGCCCTTGAGAAGCGCGACGGATTGCTGCAGGTGATCATCGAGACACCCAAAGGAAGCCGCAACAAGTTCGCCTTCGATTCGGATCAAAGAATTTTTTCGCTTAAGGGAGTTCTGCCTGCGGGAATGACCTTCCCGTACGACTTCGGGTTCCTTCCACAAACCCAGGCACCGGATGGCGATCCGCTGGATGTACTGCTGCTGATGGACGAGCCGGCCTACCCTGGGGTCGCCGTACAGTCACGACTCATCGGCGTTATCGAAGGCGAACAACTCGATGGCAAAAAGAAGATTCGCAACGATCGATTGTTGGCCGTCGCCGAAGCCAATCACCTCTACGCCAATATCAAACGATGGGAGGATCTTCCCGAAACATTCATGAAGGAGTTGGAGGAGTTCTTTGTCAACTATCACCGGCTTCAGGGTAAGCAATACAGATTGTTAGGTTGTAAGAATAGCCCAAAGGCCATGCATCTCATTAAGCAAGCTCAGCAGGCCGCATAACTCCGAATTCGGAGGGCCACAGTGCGGCGAGTTAGATCTTAATGCATTTCAAGTTATCTGCGCTGACCACCGCGCGGGCGCTCCTCCCGGTGGGGTTTAGCACGCCCGGTAAATCCAATCCGCAATGAAATTTTGTGCCTCCTCAAGGTAACGCGTTCAAGTCGTCCAGCATCAGAATCTTTATGTCGCTGCGAAAACGCCTCCTGAACACAGAAGCCACCCGACATACTGACGTAACCATCACTCTCGATGGCGCCAAGGTGCCGGCCATGGCCGGAGAACTGCTGGTGGAAACCGTGAACCGTGCGTTACCGGGCCGAAATCTGGCGCAGGTTTGCTACCACCCTCAGATGGGACCGATTGAATCGTGCGACACTTGCATGGTCGAAGTTGACGGCAAGCTGGTTCGGGCATGCGCTACCGAAGTCGCAGCCGGCATGACGGTTGCAACCAGCAGTGATCGCGCAGACGTGGCGCAACGGGAAGCATTCGACAGGATACTCGAGAATCATCAGCTTTATTGCACCGTTTGCGACAACAACAACGGCAATTGCACAGTTCACAATACGACCCACGATCTCGGCGTGGAGCATCAGGTGAGGGAGTATCGCGAAAAGCCTTATGTGCAGGACCATTCAAATCCCTTCTACCGGTACGATCCCGATCAGTGTATTCTGTGCGGACGGTGCGTTGAGGCCTGCCAGAATGTACAAGTGAACGAGACCCTGACCATCAACTGGGAAGCGGCGCACCCCCGTGTGCTGTGGGATGGAGGCGAGCAGATTGCGGGCTCTTCATGCGTGAGTTGCGGACATTGCATCACAGTCTGCCCGTGCAATGCGCTCATCGAAGAGTCGATGATTGGGCATGCGGGGTATCTGACAAACCTCCCGGCAGGCGTGCTGAACACAATGATCAAAACAGTGAAGGCGATCGAGCCAGAGGTCGGCTATGGGCCTATCCTGACGCTGTCTGCGAACGAGTCGGCAATGCGCGCCATGCGCGTGAAGCGAACCAAGACAGTGTGCACGTTTTGCGGCGTGGGCTGCTCTTTCGATGTTTGGACACGCGACCGGCACATTTTGAAAATCGAACCGGCGGACGGACCGGCGAATGGAATTTCGACCTGCGTAAAAGGAAAGTTTGCATGGGACTTTATCAACTCCGAAGACCGGTTGATGGTGCCGCTGATCCGAACAAAAACGCCGCGGGGTACAGAAACATTTCGCGAAGCGACCTGGGATGAAGCTCTCGACCTGATCGAGAAGAAGTTCAAGCAGATCCGCAAGGAAGACGGCCCGGATGCATTGGCGTTTATCGCGTCATCGAAGTGTACGAATGAAGAAAGCTACCTGATGCAGAAGCTAGCCAGGGCCGTGGTGGGGACAAATAATATTGATAACTGCTCGCGCTATTGCCAGACACCTGCAACGAGGGGCTTGAGTCGCACGGTGGGGTACGGCGGCGACAGCGGATCGATCGCGGATATCGAGAAGGCCGCGCTTGTTGTCGTGATTGGATCCAACACAGCAGAGAGCCACCCCGTGCTTGCGACTCGTGTGAAACGCTCGCACAAGTTGCGCGGCCAGCGTTTGATTGTTGCCGACTTGAGGAAGCACGAGATGGCTGAGCGCGCGGATATTTTCCTTCGGCCAAAGCCATCGACCGACGCCGTGTGGTTAAATGCTATTGCGAAGTACATCCTGGATCAGGGGTGGTACAAGCACGAGTTCGTGGCCAAGTGGGTCAACGGATTTGAGGAATATAGGAAGTCTCTCGAACCCTACACAATGGACTTTGCCGAGCGCACGACTGGCCTTTCGAGTGAGGTGCTGCAACGCGTAGCGAAGGAAATTGCCGAGTCTGACTCTGTCTGCATCTTATGGGCGATGGGTGTCACGCAGCACTGCGGCGGCTCCGATACGTCGACTTCAATTTCAAATCTACTACTCTTGACGGGGAATTATATGCGGCCAGGCACGGGAGCATATCCGTTGCGCGGCCATAACAATGTTCAGGGCACCAGCGACTTCGGATCGATGCCGGATTCACTTCCCGGCTACCAGAAGGTTGCCGATGACGCAGTCCGAGCTAAGTTTGAAGCGGGATGGGGCGTGAAGCTCTCGGCAAAAAAGGCCTGGATAATCACGAAATGATTCGGGCTATCCACGATGGCAAACTTCGCGCCATGTATATCAAGGGCGAAGATACGATCACCTCCGACGCCAACGCAAACGATGTGGCGAGCGCATTCGAAAAGCTGGAATTCCTGGTGATGCAGGACGTGAACTTCTCTGAAACTTGTGCGTTCGCAGACGTGATCCTGCCCGCATCCCCGTCGCTTGAGAAAGAGGGCACGTTTACCAATACCGAGCGACGCATCCAGCGACTATACAAAGCATTGGAGCCTCTTGGTAGCTCGAAGCCCGATTGGGAGATCATTCAACTTATCGCAAATCGACTAAGTGCGGGTTGGGAGTACCGCCACCCGTCACAGATTATGGATGAAGTTGCATCCCTGGTGCCGCTTTTCGCGGGCGTCAATTATGAGCGGTTGGAGGGTTACAAGAGTCTTCAATGGCCGGTCGCCAAGGACAGAAAGGATTCACCGGTTCTGTTTACGGAAAAGTTTCCCTTCCCCGATGGCAAGGCGCGCTTTCATCCGATTGAGTGGATCGAGCCTTGCGAGGTTCACAACCAAGAGTTCCCCAACCACCTTAACAATGGCCGCTTGCTCGAGCATTTCGAACAGGGCTCGATGACTTATCGAACAAAAGGCATAAGACGCATGACGCCAAGAAATTTCGTGGAAGTATCTCCGGGCGAAGCCAAGGCCCGAGGCTTGGAGACGGGGACTGTGGTGCATCTGCGCAGCCAGGCAGGCGAGGCCACCGTGCCCGTGCTGGTAACAGATCGCGTGGAAGGTTCACAGTTATATATGCCGCTGAACTCAGTGCGGCAGCCGGTAAATCGACTGACGGGAGCTCAGGTTGATCGGGCCACGCATACGCCGGCCTACAAAGAGACGTCTGTGCAAATGACCATCGTTGAGCGAGTGGGCCCAAGCCCATTACCTGCAGAGAACTTTCGAAACGGCAAGCGAACGCCGCAGTCCGGAGTCGAAATCGAACGTAGGTGGAAGCGCGCGGATTATCGCATGCCCGGAGACGGCCCCGGTGATAAGCTGGTGCAGATCAAGACGACAAAAACTTAGTTCCCCGGCCGGGGCTCGACGATCCGGCTCTTACACTGTACTTGCTTTCAACTTCAAATTGGAGAACCGGAGAATCAATGGCGGATCCAATTCAATTTAAACCCAAGCCGATAGATCCGAAGCTGGAGTTACAGCGGCGTCTAATCGCTGCTCCGATTGAACACGCTGAGGCGCTCCTTGTGGCCTTCGATTTGCTCGAGGAGGCGCATCGCCAGGGCGTTCTGGATGCGTTACACGGCGCGATCGGAGCGAAGGATACGATTCTCGCCTCATTGGCAGCTTACTCGTCTGAGCCGGTCAGCACCAACGCGATTCGCAACCTGCTAACTCTGGGCAAGATTCTTGGCTCGCTGAAACCCGAACAACTTTCCCATGTATCGAGAGCCCTGTTCGCCACAGCGGAGGAACACAACGCAGAGAGCGAGCCGCCCAGCCTCTGGCAGTTACTCAAGCGGATGCGCACGCCTGATGCGCGACGCGGGTTGTCGCTTGTTTCACGAATGCTCTCTGCTGTCGGCGGCGCAACGAATCCAGACGCGAAAAGGTGAGCGCATCGCAGGTCGGAATCTAAGCAAGCGATCAGATCTGCCCGTTTCGAACATAACCATTACAAATATATTCGCCCCGAATTGGGTGTAGCCCTCAGCGATCGCCACAGCTTAATATGTGACCTTTACAAATGCAATTCTGACCCCACCCAGAACAGTCAAAGTTGTTGAACTTTGCAAGAAATAGTAGAGATCGCTTCCTGAAAACCTATCAACTCCACCCTCCTGCCTTATCCTCAATAGAGACCCCGTGTCCGACTTTGCCCAAACCGTCAAGCAGCAAGCCGACATCGTCAAGGTGATCGAGGGATACATCCGCCTGCGCAAAGCCGGCGCGCAAAATTACCAGGGCCTTTGCCCCTTCCACAAAGAGAAATCTCCATCCTTCTCTGTCCATGCCGTCCGCCAGTTCTACCACTGCTTCGGCTGTCAGGCCTCGGGCGATGTCTTCAGCTTCGTCGCCAAGATCGAAAACGTCACCTTCCCCGAAGCCGTCCGCATCGTCGCGGGCAAGTGCGGCATTCCGCTGCCCAAGCGCGAGTTCTCCTCGCCCGAAGAGGCCGCCGGAGCGCGAATGCGCGCCAAGCTTCTAGAGCTGCACGAAGCCGCGACACTCTATTTTGAAGACCAGTTGCGCGGACCCGAAGGCGCAGTAGCCCGTGAATACCTAGCCGGCCGCGGCCTGACCCCCGAGGGCATCAAGGTCTTTCGTATCGGCTACTCGCCCGATAGTTTCAACGCCCTGCGCGACCGTCTCAGCCCGATGGCCGACAACGAAACCCTTCGCGCCTGCGGCCTCTTCGCCTCAAAAGAGCAAGGCGACGGAAGCCTCGGCCCTATCTACGACCGCTTCCGCAAGCGCGTCATGTTTCCCATCTGCAACGAGAGCGGCCGCGTGATCGCCTTTACCGCCCGCACCCTCGAAACCGGCGACAAGGCCGGTGCAAAGTACATCAACTCGCCGGAGACACCGCTTTATTCAAAAAGTCTTGTCCTCTTCAATCTTGACAAGGCCCGCACCTCGATTCGCCAGCATGAGTTTGCTTTGCTCGTCGAAGGCCAGATGGACTGCATTTCAGTCTTCTTGCGCGGTATTCAAAACGTGATCGCGACCAGCGGGACAGCCTTCACCGAGCAACAGGTAGCCCTGCTCAAGCGCCACACCTCTCAAGTCGTGGTGAACTTCGACCCCGATGCCGCCGGATCGAATGCAGCCGAGAAGTCGATCGCCCTGCTAACTGAGGAAGGCTTCACAATCAAGATTGTTACTCTCGATGGCGGCCTTGACCCCGACCGCTACATTCGCGAGCGGGGTGTGGAGGCTTATACGTCGGCTCTCCGCGCAGCGCGCCGCCAGGCCGACTATCTCATCGAACGCGCCCGCCTTCTCTTTCCCGGCGCGAGTTCCGAGCAGAAAGTGAAGGCGATGAATTACCTCCTGCCCCACATCCGCCGCCTGCCTGAAAAGCTCGCGCGCGATCAGTTTGCCGCCGACGCCGCGCAGAAGCTGGGCATCGACTCAGCCGTCCTCCGAGAAGAATTGCGCCAAGCCGCTCTCCGCCGGCGCGACCACATCGACACTCGGACCACAGCGCTCACGGAAGTCGAGCGCGTTCTCCTCCGCGCTCTCGCCATCGACGATCCTGAGTTTGGCGGTTCGCGCCGTCTAGCCATTCAAGCGCTGTCCGAGCAACCAACCTGGTTCGAGCATCTCGGCGCCTTCTCGGCCCTCCAAGCACTCGCCGGCCGACAAACGCGCGACCCCATGGATGTGGTGGAAGATGAATCCCAGCGAGCCCTGCTTGCCGAGACGCTGCTTGCTGAAACCAAGCCGCCCGAGGAGAACGAAGTGCAGAGCGCCATTCAGGAGATTCACGAGCGGGCCATCGAGAGCCGCCAGCGCGACCTGCGCTCGTTGATCGCCGAAGCCGAGCGCCACGGCGACTTTGCCGAACTGGCCCTCCTTACCCAGCAAAAGCTCGACCTTGACCGCGCCCTCCGCCAGTTGCACAATCAGCGGCCGCCTGAGCGATAACCGGAGCGATAAGCGGTACGGAACATGCCCGGCGCCTCCTCGCGTGTCTCAAGTACAATCATCACCATGAGTTTTCCAGCGACACGCATGCGTCGCCTCCGCCGCACTCAGCCCCTCCGTGCTCTGGTCCGCGAGACTGCCGTCGAGCCGGGCGACCTCATCTACCCGCTCTTTCTTTGTCCCGGCAAGGGCGTGCGCCGCGAGATCGCCTCCATGCCCGGCGTCTTCAATCTCTCTGTGGATGAACTTGTTCGGGAGGCAGAAGAAGCCGCGCAGCTGGGCCTCGGCGGCCTGCTGCTCTTTGGCCTTCCTGAATCCAAAGACGAACAGGGCTCCGGTGCAAGCGATGACAACGGAATCGTCCAGCAGGGCCTGCGCGCGCTCAAAGAATCGCCCGCCGCAAAAAAACTGGTGCTTATCGCCGACGTCTGCCTGTGCGAATACACCAGCCACGGCCATTGCGGTGTGGTGCACGAGACCGGCGATGGTTTTGAAGTGGAGAACGATTCCACCCTCGACCTGCTCGCTCACGCCGCCGTTAGCCTGGCCCGAGCCGGAGCCGACGTCGTTGCACCGAGCGACATGATGGACGGGCGAGTTGCCGCCATCCGCCGTTCGCTCGACGATCTTGGCTTCGAGCAAACGCCCATTCTGAGCTACGCCTCAAAGTTCGCCTCGGCCTTTTACGGTCCCTTCCGCGAAGCCGCGGATTCCGCCCCGCAGTTCGGCGACCGCAAGACGTATCAAATGGATGGCGCCAACCTGCGTGAGGCCCTCCGTGAGATCGACCTTGACATCGAAGAGGGCGCGGACATGATCCTGATGAAGCCCGCCATGCCCTATCTCGACGTCATCCGCGCAGCCCGCGAGCAGGTCGGCGTACCCATCGGCGCCTATCAAGTCTCCGGCGAATACTCCATGCTTCAGGCCGCCTTTCAGCGCGGCTGGCTCGACCATGACCGCGCCATCCTCGAATCGCTAATCAGCATTCGCCGCGCCGGCGCCGACTTCATCGTCACTTACTTCGCCAAAGAAGCCGCCAGGCTGCTGGCCTGAGTGCAATACCGCCCATCTCTCGCGTCTAATGCTTTGACCTGCGTTTGCACGCTGCCCGCAGAGGTGAAACACAGGGGATCCGGCGCGGATCTGCTCTGAGTTTCCGGAATCCGCGCCACACTCAAGAAAGCGCGATAGGAACGCTCTCTCGACGTTGCGGCGCAGATTCCTTTGAAGCAAGGGAGACGAGCTCGTTCAAGCCCCCTTACGGTCGAGTCGGGATGACGCCGGGCTCAAACAAGTCTGACAAATCATTTGCGTTCGCTGCATCGCCCAGGTAAGGTGACGAACCACCGCTCGCCTTCACGTGGAAGATATTCTGCATGGTACGCAGATCGGAAGAATGAGAATAATCCACCGAACTTGCGAAGGGGAGCCCGTCCACGTTGGGATGAGCCAGATTGGAGATAACGATCTCTCCGATTATGTGGTTAAAATCGTCCGGATTATCGCCGGTTTCGCCATCTTCTTCGCTCTCATCCCACCAAAGAATGACCGCGCCGCCGTCCCGGTATGCCTGCGAAGACATAATGAGGGGAACGAGCCTGCTGAGCGCGTTGTCACCCGCCTTGATCTGCGATGCATCGCCCGTCAGGCCTGCGAATCCACCAGTCAGCGCGCTATGCATTTCGTTGTATTGATCGGGCGTAATCCAGTTGTAATCGGCAACATGGTTATCCGCCAGGTCGAAAGCCAATTGCTGCAACGGCGCGTAGTGTCTGGATAGAGGATTCGATGGGCTTGTATTGTCGCCTCCATTGGTGTCGGTGAAGAATACCTGCGGATTGTGTTTGCACGCATAATTGTATTGCGTTGAATCGTTATAGGTATTCAAAAAGCTGCCGGGCCCGAAGACGCCTGAAAGGCTCACCAGCGGAACGGTCCACTGATTCTCAGGCAAGGGCAGGTTGATGAGGTGGGTGCCGCTGGTCGTCAGGTCGATGTCTTCCTGATACGACTTCCAGCTTTTGCCCGCCCTCTGCAGCAGGCCGCTTAAATGTTGCGTTGTGGTCTGTGCATTTGGCGGACTGTCCGCATAAGGATCGTCATCATTCAGGATGCCGAAGTTGGTTCCGGCCTCCGCCCACAAATAGTTTGGTTCAGAAGGGTGAATATGAGGGTTGTTTCCGCTGGGAGTGGCCAAAACATTGTGATAAGCCGTAGCGTAAGACACATGCCGGCTGATGTTCTCAAGGCGGCCGTCGACGAATTCAAGCGCGGTTCCATTCACAAGACCGTTGATGAACGGCGCATTGGGGTTTTGAAAGATGGGTTCGATCCCTCCGGGTACAGTGGCCGGTTGAGTCCAGTCGTGGTTTTCCAGCGCGATGACAAAAACGTGTTTGATTTCCCGGTCCTCTTGGGCGCTTAAGCTCAAACCGCCCAGAATTGCCACGATGGCAAGCCCGGCAAGGGTACGGAGATAGGGGGTGGTGGACATTGATGCCTCCAGTGTTGGGGATTGGTGGCAATTTGGGAACGGCTCGAGCGTTGCTTCGGGGAACGAGGAAGGCCAACATTGCCACTTCGGGATAAATATCAAGAGAATGTTGCAGGGTCATGAGCGGCACGTTAAAGGATAAGCAAACAGAGGGGTCAAAAGCCGCCATGGAAGCGGCGCTCCACCTAAATCCAATCCTAAGTCCGGTTCTCCCACCCTCTCTTTTGGTGAAAGGATGGGCACCCGAAATCTATAAAGCCCTCTCGGACGATCGAATCGAAACTGCCCGTCAGCGTTCCTACCCCTTGATAAACGCCAGCAGATCCGCGCTCACCTTATCCTTGAGCGTCGAACACATTCCATGCGGTGCGCCGGGATAAACCTTAAGCGTCGCTCCCTTTACCAACGCAACCGAAAGCAGCGCCGAGTCGTTGATGGGCACAATCTGATCGTCGTCGCCGTGAAGCACCAGTGTAGGCACGTCAATCTTCTTCAAATCCTCCGTAAAGTCAGTTTCGGAAAACGCCTTGATGCACTCGTAGCAGGCATTCAACCCCGCCATCATTCCCTGGAGCCAGAAGAAATCCCGCAGCCCTTGCGAAACCGTCGAGCCCGGCCGGTTGGCCCCGTAAAACGGCCCTGACAAATCCTTGAAAAACTGCGAGCGGTCGTTCCGAACACCGGCCCGGATATCGTCGAAAACCTTGATCGGCAATCCCAGAGGGTTGTTCTCAGTCTTCACCATCAGCGGCGTTACGGCGCCGATCAGCACGGCTTTCGCCACGCGTTTTGTTCCGTGGCGGCCGATGTAACGCGCCACCTCCCCGCCACCTGTCGAGTGGCCCACATGCACCGCGCCCTTCAGATCGAGCGCCTCGACCAGCGCCGCCAGATCGTCGGCGTAAGTGTCCATCTCGTTGCCGTTCCACGGTTGGCTCGACCGGCCATGGCCCCTCCGGTCGTGCGCAATCGTCCGGTAGCCATGCGAAGACAGAAAGGCCATCTGGTCCTCCCACGCATCGGCGTTCAGTGGCCAGCCATGGCTGAAGACCACAGGCTGACCCGTGCCCCAGTCTTTGTAATAAATCTGCGTACCGTCCTGAGTAGTAATTGTGGGCATGAAAACCTCCTGGTTTGGGGTCCGGGATCTCTGCAGGTCTGGATCAGAGATCCGTCCCCGCGCGGCCTGCGGACACCATGATCTCAGTCACCCTGCCATCACTTCAGATGCGTCCCGAAGGGCTAAGTTGCACTCGTAATTCAATCTGTGCACTTCTGCATCTGTCGGTTTTCCTCCCGGACGAACCGCGGCCGCGCTTTTGCAGATAATTACGCGTTTCAGCAGACAATAGGAAATGGAGTGAGATCATGAAGAACATAACGGTAACGATCCCCGACGAAATCTATCTCACGGCGCGGATCTCGGCAGCCAGGCGCAGCACCTCGGTCTCCGCCCTCGTCAGGCAATTCCTCGAAAGCCTGGATGATGACCCGGATCTGGACCTTGGCTTCCCAGACAACGAATGGGCGGCGAACGAGACTGACCCCCACCCCCCCTATTTCCTGTGTAACTGTGAAACTGTGATAAACGGTCCCGACGCGGCAACGGCAGATTCCTGCAATTAGCCGGACTGCCAACTGGTTCGCCGTGTGCGCATGCGTGTATCCTCCTAGTGATACCCGTCTATGCTTAAGCGACTCGAAGGTTACTTTGAATTCACGCGCCTCAAGACTAACTGGCGCACCGAGGTTCTTGCCGGCGTCACGACCTTTCTGACAATGGCCTACATCGTGCTGGTCAACCCGGCGATTCTGGCCGCCGCTGGAATGCCTTTAGCTGCCGTCACTGCGGCCACCTGCCTGTCGGCCGGTTTTGCTTCAATCATGATGGGCATCGTGGCTCGCTATCCCATCGCGCTCGCGCCCGGCATGGGCCTCAATGCTTACTTCGCCTACGCCGTTTGCCTTAAGATGCACGTACCCTGGCAGACTGCCCTCGGAGCGGTCTTCCTATCCGGCGTCATCTTTCTTGCGCTCACCGCCATCGGCATAAGGCAGATGATCTTGCAAGCCATTCCGCATGAGCTATACGCGGCAGTGGCCAGCGGAATCGGGCTCTTCATCGCGCTCATCGGCTTTCGCAACGCCGGCCTGGTCGTGAGCGATGCGAATACATTGGTTGGCCTGGGCAATATTCGCAATCCAAACACGGTGCTGGCCCTTATCGGCCTGCTGATCATGGTGGCTCTCGAAGTTAGAAAGGTCCGCGGAGCGATCCTGATCGGCGTCCTATCCATCACCGCCGTGGCCTGGGCAATGCACTTGAGCCACTGGTCACCCACCCCCGGCGGCATTCAATCGCTTGCCTCCACGGCTTTTCAACTCGACATTCGCGGAGCAATCAACAAAGGCCTGCTTGAGATCGTCTTCGTCTTCTTGTTTGTGGATTTGTTCGATAACCTTGGCACTCTTGTCGCCGTCACCAAGCGCGCAGGTCTCATCGAGGCCGACCATACGATTCCACGATTGAATAGAATTCTATTTACCGACGCCACGGCCACCGTCTTCGGCTCGCTGACCGGCACCTCCACCGTGACAAGTTATGTGGAATCCACCGCTGGCGTGGCTGCCGGAGGCCGCTCGGGTGTCACCGCCATCGTTACCGGCCTGCTTTTTCTCGCTGCGATCGGCGCCGCTCCTTTCGTCGCCATCGTGCCCTCAGCCGCTACTGCGCCCGCGCTCATCCTTGTCGGCTCGATGATGCTCTCGTCTATCGGCGAGATTCACTGGCATAACCCGCTGGTCGCGGTTCCTGCATTTCTAACGCTCGTACTCATTCCTTTCACTTACTCCATCGCCAACGGCCTTGGCTTCGGCATGATCGCCTGGGCCGCGATTCATCTGGCTGCGGGTAAGTTACGCAAGCAGGATTGGCTTCTCTACGTGCTGGCCGTCCTCTTTCTCGCCCGATTTATCTATCTTGGAACAAACTAGTTTCAGGAGCCAGAAACTCGCCAAACTAAGAGGCTGTTAACATGGTTTGCAGTCCAAAAGGAGTTACTATGCCGTGGCATCACTACCTTGCGTACTTTTTTGGCGGAGCATTCCTTGCCAATACATTGCCCCATCTCGGCAACGGAGTCTCGGGACGTGCCTTTCAGAGTCCCTTCGCATCACCGCCGGGGCAAGGCTTGTCCTCCTCAACGGTCAATGTACTGTGGGGCCTCTTCAACTTGGCTATCGCTTATCTGCTGATTTGCCATGTCGGCAATTTCGACCTGCGGAAGACCCAACATGTGCTGGTCTTCGGAGCGGGAATTCTGTTCATGTCGCTTATGCTCGCTCGTACATTCGGCCGCTTTCATGGAGGCCAGCGAGGCACTAATGCCTCAAATGAGGTAAGTTCTACGTAACGGGATCATCTAATTCATCGTTGGTTCTGCAGCGCGAGTTGCTTATGGTATGCCAATCGTGCGGGTCGACAAAGATGCGAACATCGCGATTCCGGTTGCCGGATCTCATCCGGCTACTGCGATTTCAATCTCCTGTGCGCTGTCACATGTGCAGTCGACGCAGCTTTGCGAGCTTTTTGGCGGTTTGTAAACTCCGCAATACTTTACGAGCACACGGCATCAAGACAACCCCCAGCGTGACGCAACGCGGACCGCACGGGTCGACGAATATGAGGTGCGGATGGTGCACATCGAACAACCTGCGAGCCTCCCGATTCTGGATGCAGGATATCCAACGGTTGCTTCTATTTCAATATCCTATGCGTTGCCGCGCCTGCCGTGAACGGGGCTATCGATTCTTATTCTCCGTCTGGAGGCTTCCAAGAAGCGCGAATCTCCACTCGATGAAAGGGGCATCGGGCGCGCGCCTCACGTCCAGCCAATAAATTTGTACGATCTTCTTAATTGTCTCCAGCGCGTAGAGCGTCCGGCTTTGGCCGGCGGTGTGCAGAAAAAGGAAAACCGCTGGCTCAGTCCCGACAATGCCTCATGAATGAGAACGTCGTTCAGATCATTGATCTTATCCCGCTGCTTCTACCGCCTTCCGCGCGTTATACTTCCAGCCAGGGTTAAGCCATGGATACATCGACGTTCTTTTCTTCAAGCCTTCTGCAAAACGCGGCCGGGCTCACGATACTTCTTGCGCTTGTGGGCTATCTGGCCACATTCATGAGCGCCCAGGTTTTAGCACGCCGCAAAGACAAGCTGGAGTTGGTCAACCGTCGCCTCAATGAGTTTTATGGACCACTCTACGTCGCATCGCAGGCAGGAAATATCGCGTACCGCTCGCTCCTTAAGAAGCAGGGCAAGTCGCAAAGTTTTCCCATCCTTGATAACGAGATGAAGGAGTGGATGTTGTGGATGACCACCATCTTCATGCCGCTCAATGATGAGCGCGAAGAGATCATCATCAAAAAGGCCTATCTCATCGTCGAAGAGCAGATGCCCCAGTGCCTGCTAGACTTTGTCACTCATGTGGTGGGTTACAAGGCTGTCGTGGCAAAGTGGGCCGAGGGCGATTACTCCGAGCGGCGCTCCACCATCGGCTGGCCTCCGGAGTTCGACGCTTATGTCGAGCGCTCTTACGCCGCCCTCAAAGCAAAACAGACCCAACTCCTGCATAGCTTCACATGGCGGCTCTGGCACAAACTTTTTTCGAACAAGCGCAACGCGAAAGCTTAACTCCCGACCGCCGCGTTCAGCCCAAGGTTCTTCCATACTCGCAGCGTCGGGCCAGCCTGGTTGACGGTGTAAAAGTGCAGGCCGGGAGCACCGCCGCGCAGCAGGGTCTCGCACAATCGCGTCACCACATCGAGGCCAAAGTCCATCAGCGCCGGCTTGTCGTCCTCAAGTTCTTCCAAGCGCAACCGCATCCAGCGCGGCAGGTCGGCGCCGCAGCCATTACAAAAACGCACCGTGTTGGCGCAGCCGGTGATGGGCATAATTCCCGGAACGATCGGGATCTTTATTCTTGCTCTGGCGCAGCGTTCCATGAAATCGAAGTAGGCATCGGCATTGTAGAAAAGTTGAGTCAGAGCGCCATCCGCACCGGCCTCTACCTTGTGTCGGAAGTTCTCAAAGTCCACACCCGGCTTAGGCGCCTGCGGATGCATCTCCGGATAGGCAGCGACCTCGATCCTGAATGCGTCTCCCTGAGTCTCACGGATGAATCGAACCAGTTCGCTTGCGTAGTGAAAATCGCCCGGCGCGGAAGCGCTCATCGCCGTGGCCGGCAAATCTCCACGCAGAGCGACAATGCGTGTAGCGCCCGCCTGCTTGAAGAGCTCAAGCTGTGCGGAGATGTGTTCGCGCGTCGAGCCAACACAAGTCAGGTGCGGCGCAACCTCCACACCGGCATGCTTCACCACCGCCAGCAACGTTTCGTAAGTGCCGTCCTGATTGCTGCCACCCGCTCCATAAGTTATGGAGAAGTAGTCGGGCTGCACGGCGGCCAGCTGTTCAATGATAGAAGGCAGCTTCGCCACACCTTCCGCCGTGCGCGGAGGAAATAGCTCGAAAGAAAAGCCAAGTGGTAACGACATGCGCCTGGGTCTCTGACTATCACGTTGAAGATCGGTGCCCCAGGCCTCGAGGAAGAGACCTGGGAAACCACGAACCTTGTGGCGCGTAAGCGCCGTCTGCCCCACCGCAGGTGCTCAGTACCGATAGTTCTCTGCCTTGTATGGCCCTTCGACCGGCACTCCGAGATAATCGGCTTGCTTCGCAGTCAACGTCGTCAGCTTCACGCCAATCTTTTCCAGATGCAAACGCGCAACCTCTTCGTCCAGCTTCTTCGGTAGCACATAGACGCCGACCTTGTAACTGTCTTTCTTTTCCCATAAGTCAATCTGCGCCAGCGTCTGATTGGCAAAGCTATTGCTCATCACAAAGCTGGGGTGCCCGGTCGCGCAACCCAGGTTTACGAGCCGTCCCTCGGCCAGCACAAAGATGCTGTTGCCGGTGGGAAATGTGTACTGATCCACCTGCGGCTTGATGTTCATCTTAGTAGCGCCAGGCTCCTCGTTCAACCGGTCCATTTGGATTTCATTGTCAAAATGGCCGATGTTGCAGACGATCGCCTGATCTTTCATCTTCTTCATGTGCTCCAGCGTGATGATGTCCACGTTTCCCGTAGTGGTGACGTAGATATCGCCGCGGCCGAGCGTGTCTTCAACCGTAGTCACCTCGAAACCTTCCATCGCCGCCTGCAGCGCATTGATTGGATCGACTTCGGTGACGATGCACCTTGCGCCCATGCCGCGTAGCGAGTGCGCGCAGCCCTTGCCCACGTCGCCATAGCCGCAGATGACCGCGACCTTGCCCGCGACCATTACGTCTGTCGCGCGCTTGATGCCATCGGCCAGAGACTCACGGCAACCATACAAGTTGTCAAACTTGGATTTAGTAACGGAATCATTCACGTTGATAGCGGGCACCAGCAGCTTGCCCTGCTCCATCATTTTGTAGAGCCGATGCACGCCGGTCGTGGTCTCTTCAGAAACGCCGCGCCACTCGGCGGCGACCTTGTGCCAGTGCTTCGGGTCTTCGGCATAGACCTTCTTCAGCAGATTCTTGATCACCTGCTCTTCGTGGTTTGAAGAGGCCCCGTGCACCCACGGGTCACCATTTTCCAACTCATAGCCTTTGTGGATCAGCAGCGTCACATCGCCACCGTCGTCAACTACCAACTGCGGACCTTTCCCGGCTCTATGGCTGAGCGCCTGAAGTGTGCACTCCCAGTAATCCTCCAGCGACTCACCCTTCCACGCAAAGACCGGAACCCCGGTCGCCGCAATCGCCGCCGCAGCATGGTCCTGTGTCGAGAAGATGTTGCAACTCGCCCAGCGGACTTCCGCGCCCAGACTGACTAGCGTCTCAATCAGCACCGCAGTCTGAATCGTCATATGCAGCGAGCCGGTGATCCGCACCCCGGCCAGCGGCTTGGCGGCCGCGTGTTTGTTGCGGATCGCCATCAGCCCCGGCATCTCCTGCTCGGCGATGGTGATTTCCTTGCGGCCCCACCCGGCCAGCGCCATGTCGGCCACCTTGTAAGCCATACCCTTTGTTTCCAGGGTTGCGGTTGTCATTCGTTTTCTCCTTATATCGTCACATCGTGATATATTGATATGTATCAGAATTCAGCTATGTCGTCAATTGTAAAAATTCTCCGCGTTCTGGCCGATCCCAACCGGCTTCGCATCCTGCTGCTTTTGGGAAACGAAGAGCTTTCAGTTGCTGAGTTGCAAGAGATTCTGGTGACGGGCCAGAGCACTATCTCCACCCATCTCTCCCAGTTAAAGCAGGCGAAGCTCGTTGAAGACCGCCGCACCGGCAAGAGCAGTCTTTACCGCCTCCTGAACCAGGACTCTATGGTGGGTGGTCTGCTGGCCCAAGCTCGGTTGGAGATCCCCGAAGCGGCGAGCGATCAGGCCGCTATGCTCCGCGTCCTCAAGAAGAGACAAGACAAGATGCGCGCTTTTTTTGATAGCGTGGCGGGAAGACTTGGCAGGGATTATGTTCCGGGGAAATCATGGAAGGGCCTGGCGGAGGCTTTGCTGCGGCTCATGCCCCCCATGGTGATTGCGGATCTTGGCTCGGGTGAGGGGGCTTTTGCCTTTCTGCTGGCTGAGCGCGCTAAAAAGGTCATCGCTATCGACACCTCTGCCAAGATGATCGAGGTCGCCCGCGAACAGGCTCTGCGTCACGGAATTAAGAACATTGAGTATCGGGTGGGGGACATGGAGGAGGTTCCCATCGACAATGCATCCGTCGATCTGGTCTTCTTTTCACAGTCGCTCCATCACGCGCTTCATCCTGAGCGCGCCATCCGGGAGGCATGGAGAATACTTTCTCCCGGCGGGCGTATCGTGATTCTAGATCTGGTAAAGCATCGGTTTGAAGAGGCGCGTGAACTCTACGCCGATGAGTGGCTGGGCTTTAGCGAGTCAGAGTTGGAGGCGATGCTCGAACAAGCCGGCTTTACCCAATTACAGACGTCAGTCGTCCACAAAGAGCCTGAGACTCCGCAATTTCAAACGCTTCTGGCAGTGGGAAGCAAGCAGAATTAGGGCATCCACGGCCTCTCCAACCAGAGACCAATAAATCCCGGTACTCAAGCTCGCCTGCTGAGATCTTGTCCGCTTCTTTCGCTACCTTCGATGGAGCCATCACCTGCGATCTTGAGACTCCCTGCTGAAAGATTTTCCTCTTCGTCCTGAATCCAATCCACCCTTGCGCAAATCAACTCCACAGTCGTCGAATTGTCGAAAGGAGGACATTTCGAGCCTGGAGCGGAACCAATGAGCGATCTTAAGGGTAAAGTGGCGCTGGTCACCGGCGCATCGAAGGGTATTGGCGCGGCCATTGCCCGTGAGTTGGCGGCGCGCGGCGCTGCCGTTGCCGTCAATTACTCAAACAGTCAGGCTGAGGCTGAAAAGGTTGTCGGCGAGATCAAGGCCGCGGGCGGCAAAGCCATCCCCGTCAAAGCCAACGTGGCCGACCCCGAGTCTATCGATCCTCTGGTGGAGACCGTGGCGCGCGAACTTGGCCCCATCAATGTGCTGGTCAACAATGCCGGCGTCTACGAGTTCGGCCCGATCGATGCCGTAACGCCCGAGAGCTTTCACAAGCAGTTCAACCTGAATGTACTTGGCCTTATCCTGACGACGCAGTCTGCGTTGCGCCACTTTGCCCCGGAGGGTGGAAGCATCATCAATATCGGTTCCGTCGTCGCCTCGGGCATTGCTGCCGGAACTGTCTACGCGGGCACCAAGGGCGCGGTGAACTCAGTAACCGTCTCGCTTTCAAAGGAACTTGGCCCCAAAAAAATTCGCGTCAATGCGTTGAATCCGGGAATGGTGGAAACCGAAGGAGTGCACGAAGCTGGATTCATTGGGAGCGATTTCCAGAAGCAAGCTGAGGCGGAAACTCCGTTAGGCCGAATCGGTCAGCCAAGGGACATTGCCGGCGTCGCAGCGTTTCTCGCCTCGGACGAATCGTACTGGCTAACCGGTCAGACAATCCAAGCTTCCGGCGGAGCCCGATTGTAGCTTTCTTATCGAAGCGACCGGCTGCAACATGACCCCAAAAAAACTTAACGTCCGCACGAATTAGAAACTCGAAGCGGCGGGATTGATTCGTGCCCCTTCCGCTTCGAGCAGTTGCTGTTTGCGCTCCACGCCCCAGCGATAGCCTGTTAGCGAGCCACTTGCGCCCACCACGCGATGACACGGCACAACCAGCGCCACGCGATTGAGCGCGCAGGCTCGGGCCACGGCACGCGTGGCATTTGGATCGCCTAACTCCCGCGCTAACTGGCTATAACTCCGCGTCTCGCCGCGCGGAATGGCCCGCAGAGCCTGCCACACGCGGAGTTGAAAGGCCGTCCCGCGCAAGTCCAACTGCTGCGGTGCCAACTCTTTGGTTGAGTTTTGCTGGCCATCGACCACGTGAAGCGCGGTCTCGACTACGCGCGTAAGAGTTGGATCGCACCATAGGGTTGCTAACGGAAACTCTTCGCGCAGGCTGGCCTCGGCCTCGGCAGACGTAGCTCCGAGAGAGAGCCAGCACAATCCTCGATCTGTCGCGCCCACCACCAGCCAGCCAAAGGGCGAATGCGCCGTTGTATAGCCGATCTTCTCGCCGAGACCGCCCTTGGCAAAGCGTGCGGGCGTCATGCCGAGTTGTGCGCCGTCGTAACCACGGCTCGACGAGCCGAATCCGGCGTTGTAGATGGCGTTGGTCACAGATTCTCCTTGTTTGAGCGCGCCGCGCAGCGAGCCTGCGCGCAGTGCCCGTTGATACTGCAACGGGCTTATGCCGAGCGATTTCTTGAAGAGCCGCTGCACCGTGAATGGACTCAGATTCACAAGTTTCCCCAGTTTGGCCAACGGGATCGGTCGGTCAAAATGAGACTCGATATGGCCGCGAATCCTGTCCAAGGGGCTTTCGAAGGCAGCGCCAGGCTTGCATCTCTTGCAAGGACGAAAACCTGCCGCCTGTGCCTCATCGGCTGAGCGAAAGAAGCGAACATTGGCCCGCAGCGGCCGACGGCTTGCGCAACCAGGCCTGCAGAAGACGCCGGAGGTGATGACAGCATAGAGAAATGCGGCTGAAGGATCGCGACCAAGAACCTGTCTCCACGCGACCTCGGGGTCAATTGCCGATGCTTCTCTTTTCTCTAAGCATGGGTTCCCTGTGGGAATTCTCGACTTTGCGAATTCAGTCTTTCCACTCATGAAGACCATGGTCGTCGAGAAGTGTGCCAATCCACTACCCGGTTCTTGCGCGCAATTTCGGGTTTAGCATTCCAGCGATCGATTCCGAACGCGACAGAATGGGATTCGCTGATCTGGGCGTCCACCGCTACTCCCCGCTCCGCTTCGCGCGTCCCAGTAGCACGGCTTCGGCCCGCAGCAGATCTTCTTCTGTGTCCACGCCAATCGTGTCCATCGGCGCCGCGGCTACATAGAGCGCGATCCCATTCTCGAGCAAGCGCAACTGCTCAAGCCGCTCGACCAACTCCAGCGGCGACGGCTTGAGCGCCGCGAAGCGCTCCAGCGCTGCTTTGCGATAGGCGTAAATCCCCAGATGCTTGCGATAGCCACTAAACTCAGCCCCATCTCGGTTGAAGGGAATTGTCGAACGCGAAAAATAGAGGGCCCGGCCGTCGAGAGCCGTGACCACCTTGACGGCGTTGGGATCGGCGATTTCTTCAGTAGGACAGGGCACGGCCAGCGTGGCCACCTGAACCTCGGGCCGCTCGAGAAGGGCAAGTAAGGGCGGAAAGAACCCCGGCGTCAACAGCGGCTCATCACCCTGAATGTTCACATAAATTTCAGCATCGATCTCACGGGCCGCTTCCCTGACCCTGTCTGATCCACTGGGGCAGGTCGCGGGGGTAAACATTGATGGAATTCCGCGCTCGCGGCAGACGTCGGCCACTTCATCCGAGTCGGTAGCCACAATAACGAAATCCATCAACCCGCTTCCTGTTGCGGCAAGCCACACCCATTCAACCATGGGCCGGCCGGCGATCATGCGCAGTACCTTGCGGTTGAGTCTCGTGGAGCCGAGCCGGGCAGGGATCACACCGGCAATACGAAAGGCAGTCATGCAGCCGAGTGTACACGAGCAGTGCACCGGAGTTCATCCGCGGAGCCAGTCCCGACGCCAGCCTTGCCTCTTGGTCCCGATCCGGGTTTGACCTCGATTCCGGCCACCCTTATCATGGGAGAGAGAGCCGTGCGCGGATCATGCGTCCACCCGCTCTCCGGCAGGGCTCTTGGGCCTTGGCCTCCTGGTTTTTTGGCGGGGTAGCTCAGATGGTTAGAGCGACGGATTCATAACCCGTAGGTCGGCAGTTCGATCCTGCCTCCCGCCACCAACATATGGATTCAATTCCCCCTTCGCTATTGGATCAAAGAAAGATAAATGCCCGCCGCATAGACTGCTCTCATGGATACTGAATCCCCCGCGAATCGGCCGGAAACAATTCGAAGCGCAGTTTTGAGAACGTTTTTGGCTGCACAACTTCATCAGCGCGAAGAGCAAGTTTTTCTCGTTCTCTCGCTGTTGATTGGTGCGCTTACCGGCTTCGCGGTGGTTGCTTTTATCGTGCTCACGGAGCGCCTGGGAATGCGGCTCTATCCTGTGGGCAGCGCCGCCTGGAGACGTGTGCTGGTTCCGGTGGCAGGCTCGCTGGCGATGGGCTTCCTTCTCTACCGCTATTTTCCAAATGCTCGGGGCAGCGGCGTTCCGCAGACCAAGGCCGCGCTATTCGCACGGGATGGATTCATCTCCTTGCGCACCGTTCTAGGCAAATTCTTCTGCACTGCGACCACGCTCGCCTCCGGCATTCCATTGGGCCGTGAAGGACCGTCGGTCCAGGTGGGCGCGGGAATCGCCTCGGTCCTGGGCCGAAGGCTTGGTTTGAGTCCTATGAAGGTCAAGGCTCTTATTCCGGTGGGAGCGGCCGCTGCCATAGCGGCGGCTTTCAATACACCGATGGCCGCCGTGCTGTTCGCACTCGAAGAAGTCATCGGCGATATGAACGCGCCGGTATTGGGTTCTGTCGTGCTCGCCTCCGCGACCTCCTGGGCGGTGTTGCGCTTGATGTTGGGCAACAATCCTCTCTTTCAGGTGCCGGAATACACTTTGGTCCATCCGCTCGAGTTCGGCATTTACGCCTTGCTGGGCATTGCCGGCGGATTTCTCTCCGTAGCTTTCACCAAGCTTCTGTTGGGAATGCGCAAGTTTTTTCTACATCTGCCCAAAAAGACGCAGTGGTGGCATCCGGTTGTGGGCGGCGTGACGGTTGGTCTGATGGGCTTGTTTGTGCCGCAGGTCCTGGGCGTTGGCTACAGCTACGTGGGCATCGCATTGAACGGATCGATGGCGCTGAAGTTGATGTTGCTGCTCGTCGTTCTCAAACTCTTCAGTGTCACGATCAGCTACGCCTCGGGCAATGCGGGTGGAATCTTCGGCCCCAGTCTGTTTCTTGGCGCCATGCTGGGAGGTGCAATCGGCAGCGTGGCCCATCACCTCTTGCCCGCGTACACGGCCACGCCTGGAGCCTATGCACTCGTCGGCATGGGCGCGGTCTTTGCCGGCGTTGTGCGCGTCCCGATGACATCAGTGCTGATGATCTTTGAAATGACGCGCGATTATGCCGTCATTGTGCCGTTAATGATTGCCAATTTGACCAGCCTTTTCATCTCGCGACGCTTCCAGAAACAGCCGATTTACGAGGCGCTGGCACATCAGGATGGCATCCATCTACCCAGCCACAGCACCTTGCATGGATCCACCGAACGAACTGTAGCCCAGGTCATGCGAAGGTCGCCTGAAGTGCTCGGAGCGCAGATGACGGCTGCAGACGCGTTGGAACAGACTCGCGCCAGCTTGTTGCCGACTTGGCCTGTGGCGGACGGGGATTTTTTTCTAGGCATGCTGACCCGAGAGGCGCTGGAGAGTGCAACGACCGCAGGGAAAAAAGAGATCCCGCTTCAAGACCTGGTCGATGTGCTTGACGTGCCCCATCTCCACGCCGATCAAGCCGTTCATCTAGCACTGGAACGAATGAGTCTCTACCATGTGGAGGTCTTGCCGGTGATTCATCGGGCAGAGATTCACAAGCTGGAAGGCCTGGTGACGTTGAAGGATGTGCTCGGCTCGTATGGCGTGAACGGCGCATAACTGACGCACTCGCATTATCAACTTAATTACCTGCAAGGTTTCGAAAATATAGGAGGGGGGGGTGGGGGGGGGTAGGCCCCTTTTCCCGGCGAACGGTGGCTCGCTGAGCCACTTCTCCTGACTGCTTCTATTGTGCGCCGACAGCAGGAAATGATCGGCAAAGTACGTGGGGAAAAGTTTGTCAAACCGGGACGTCCGCCCGTTCATCGCGATGGGGCGGCGATGAACGGGGCAGAGCTTCTCAAGGCTCAGAGTGGTGACTCTTTGGATCAACGCTTTCGGTCGTCATGCCGGACTTCGTGGTTTCGGTCGTCGTGCCGGACTTCATGATGTTCCTCGCGAGGTCCCGGACCGTGGACAAACGGACGCGCATAGGAATGTGAATAGTAGCGCCGATTAACCCAGGTGCGGTTCCACGGGGTGTGGTCGATGAGGATGGCGTGCGCGCCCCATCCGAAGCCAATGGTGCCCCAACCGAAGGGTGCAAACGCGCCGCCCACGACAATCGCCGGGCCGAAGCGAATCGCCCCACCAAAAGCGAAGCCGGGTCGCGGCGCGACAAACACCAGTCCGGGGTTATAGAACGGCACGTAGATATACGCCGGATTGACTGGGAGAATCTCAACGTATTCGCCGTTGTTGACGACTGTGTCGTAGGGGTTCGTCCTGAGGTAACCGTAGTTGTAAGCTTCCTGCCGTTCGCGCTGCACGGCATCCATCACGTCTCCGCGCTGCGCCAGCACAGCGCCACCCAGTTGCTGCGTCCAGCCGGGATCTTGCGCCATCATATCGAGCACTTGCGGAAACGGTAACAGCGCCAACACACTCGGGTCCCACTGCACGTTGTCTGCTCGAATGGCATCAGCCAGCGCATCGCCGCGCAGATTCACATGCTGGTCGGCCCAGGCTGCCGCATCGGGAATCTGTTCCCACACCGTGGATGCGGTGAGCGTCTGCGCCAACAATGGATCAGGATAAAGGGCTATGCGCTGCACCAGTTGATTCAACTGTTGCGGTGGCAAGTAGGGAGCAGCCTGCGGCGGCTCCGGCGTTGCCTGCGGATAACCTTGGTCTGGCCCTGGAGGAGGCGGTGGCGGCGGCGGCGCCTGATCTGGCGGAGCGGACTGCGGGTATTGCGGGCCGTCCTGGCTCACTCCAGCGGAGACAAACAAAGCAAGTGTCATCACGAGAAACATGGGCCGTAGCCAGCCAAAGCGTCTGAAACCGCTTCCGTATAAAATCCTGTAAAAACGCATAAACGAATCTCCTTGTGCAAGTAACTCGGAGGGTTTTTCTTGATACCCGCCCTCTGTAGTATGAAACCCGGAACCGGACAAGATGTTGCTCGCAGGTGAATCCGACTGTTCTTCGTGGTCCGGGGTGAGTGAATCAGTGCCCCGATATTGCTGCCGCCGTTCTTGTGCACATTTTAAGGATTTGTAATCCTGCAAGCCACGCAGTCGGGGAACGGTGGCCATCGGAGATGCACGCTGCTTCAACTTGCCAGACCGCAGCCTCAACCGACGGATTTGTTAAACTGGCATTTTCGACAACCATTGAGTGAAGACGGAACCATTCACAAGGGAGCTGATCATGAACATCAGATTTGCGCGCAGGATGGAGACCGTGCGCGCCTCGACGATACGCGAGATTCTCAAGGTCACCGAGCAGCCGGAGATTATCTCCTTTGCCGGCGGCCTTCCCGCGCCTGAGCTTTTTCCCGTTGACGATGTTCTTCGAGCCACTGAGCGCGTTCTTGGCGAAAGCGGCGCCGCCTCGTTGCAATACAGCGCCAGCGAGGGCTTTGCACCACTGCGCGAGGTCTTCGCTGCTGAGTCACGCAGACGCGGGATCGATTGCTGTGCCGACGATGTTCTCATCATGACGGGGTCGCAGCAGCCGCTCGATCTGGCCGGGAAGATCTTCCTCGATGCGGGGGACTGCGTGCTGACCGAGAGTCCGACTTATATGGCGGCCATCCAGGCTTTTCAAACTTACGGAGCTCGCTTCGGAGCCGTGCCCACCGATGAAGATGGCCTGATTCCAGATCAATTGCCTGCGCTGATTGAGCGCGAACAGCCCAAATTCCTCTATACAATCCCGAACTTTCAGAATCCAACCGGAGTTACGTTGACGGCGGAGCGGCGCAAGACTCTCTATTCGATTGCTGCGCGCTATGGATTGATTGTCCTCGAGGATGACCCCTACGGTGCTCTGCGTTACGCAGGGCAGAGCATTCCTCCGATTAAGGCGATGGACACGGAAGGGATTGTGATCTATCAGAGCACGATCTCAAAGACGATTGCACCCGGTCTCAGAGTCGGCTGGGTGGTTGCGTCCAAAGAGATTCGCGCCAAGCTGACCATCGCCAAGCAGGCCGCCGATCTGCATACGTCGAGCCTGGATCAGCGGATCGTTCATCGTTATCTGACTGACTCAGACAGCGACGGCCACATCGAGCAGATTCGGCGGTCGTACGGGGAACGATTCAAAATCATGGACGCGGCTCTGAGAGAGACCATGCCACCGGGATTCATCTGGACGCATCCGGAAGGCGGAATGTTCCTCTGGGTCACGTGCCCCGAGGGAGTGAACACGAACGAGTTGATGCGCGAGGCCTTGGCGCGCAAGGTTCTCTTTGTGCCTGGGCAGGACTTCTTCTCAGATGCTCCCGGCCTGCGCTACATGCGGCTGAATTTTTCCAACGCTTCACCGGAACAAATTCGGATTGGCATTGGGCGGTTGGCCGAAGTGTGTGCCGCGGCGATCGAACAGGCAATCGGTTGAAGGAGATAGGGCGCAGTCGGACGAAATGGTTCGATTTTCCCGCTTGAGACGGGCGACTTGCGGCATCATCGACCCACTCGATAGCCGCCTTCCCGCGCCTCTAAAATAGGCGTACCATGTGTTCATGAAGCGTCTGACCGTAGCCGCGCTGATCGTCGCAGGGATTGCGCTTCCCCTTTGCGCTCAGCGAGCGACAGCTCACAGCGGTTCCCCAAGTCACGCGGCACAACCATCAGCTAGAAGCTTCGGCGGTGCCGGGTTTAGCCGGCAGGCGGGTTTGCCCCGTTCGGTCGGCGTCAGACCTCTCGCCATGTCCCACAGTTCGCCAAGAGGGGGCGGAGGCAATGCGGGCAATCGCCACGACGGTGCCGGGAGCAGGCGCCATCGACGGCTGTATATCTCGCCGTACGGCACTGTGATTCCATATGGCTATCCGGGTTTGGTAGGCGGCTATCCGCTTGGCTATGGAGACACCACGGGGACGGATGATTCCGCAGCCCCAGCGAATCAGAATGTCGAAGAGCCCGCCGATGGGCCGCCCATGGAGGCTTGGCAGCCACCGTCTGGTGTCCCTTATCAGCCTCCGGCCGGTCTTTCGAGTGCCACACCAGCCGCTGGGAGCGAAGAAGCAGTCACGATCATCTTCAAGGATGGCCGGCGACCGGAGCAGATTCATAATTACATTCTGACGCGCGAGACACTCTTTATTGGAGACGGTAAACACCGCGAGATCCCGACGGATCAGCTGGACCTGACTGCTACGGCCAAAGTGAATCAGGACGCGGGAATCGACTTTCGTCTCCCCGAAGTTCCCCGGTAGTTAAGCCTTGTATGAAGGCGCCACTATATTCTTGATAAGGTTGCGTCTCAGGGAGTAGACAGCCTCTGCAGGCGGGCCGTTTGCTGGCATGCCGCAAGTTGCAATGTCTAAACTGCGATCAAATTATGATGGAACCAAGAGGTGCAAATGCCGCTGTTTACCCTGCAGCCGATTGGGTTCGTTTCCAGCCCATTCCGAGACACATCCGCGATTCCCAAGGGCCTCGGCGCCAAACACGAGGAAGAAGGAGTTCTCAATATTCTGCCGGCCTTTGAACTGGGCTTGACAGACATTGAGGGCTACTCTCACCTCATCGTGCTGTGGGCCTTCGACCGCGTCGACGGATTCGATTTGATGGCCTCACCGCCGTCTGACAATCGCCAGCACGGTGTCTTCACTACTCGATCGCCGCGCCGCCCCAACCCGATCGGCCTGACTGTGGTTGAGTTATTGAGCCGTGAGGGTGGATCGTTACACGTGCGAGGCGTCGACATGCTCGACGGTACTCCCATTCTGGACATCAAGCCTTATCTATCAAGCGTTCTGCCGGAGAAATTACGCAGGGGATGGTTAGCGGAGGCTGAGGCAAGAAAAAGATCCTGAAGGCGTCAGCCATCTTTGCTGACGTAGGTTTACTGTGCGTTCGATTTCAATTTGGAAGACAAGCCGCTGAAAAAATGTCTTTATCTATGGTGGAGGCGGCGGGAGTCGGTCGGGCTCCAGTACCTCAATCCACGTAACTTAT
>CAYTJN010000009.1:0-42239 GCA_964438125.1 uncultured Occallatibacter sp. | reverse complement strand
ATAAACTCCGATGTCCAACCGACGAGATTAGTTGTTAACTAATTAACTGCAAAGTTTTGAAAATATGGATAGGGGGGTGGGGGGTACCCCCTTTGCGGGAATTGGGAACAGATTGGCCCATTCGGCAACTGTTTTTATTATCCGACGATGCGCGATAATTATCTGCAAATCCAGAGCGCTTTTCCGACCTCCGTCCCCGCTCAATGAAAACGAGAGAGTTGTTTGGAGCGTCTTTAATTGATCTGCGATTCAAGCAGCGCGCGGAGCGCCTCTTCCGGTTCGGGGCGGACGCGGAAGTCGGCGTGAGCCTGGGCAAAGAGGATACGACCGGCGCGGTCGAGGACATACGTCGCAGGGAGTGGCAGCCGCCAGCTCGACTCGCCGTTCACAAAGGGGATATTGATGAGGATGGAGAGGTAGTGTTCGCGTAGATACTCGGGGACGGTGTAGGCCAAGCCGAACTTCTCGGCCAGCGCGCAGCCGGGGTCGGAGAGCAGAGGGAAGGGAAGCGAGTGCTGGCCGGCCATGAAGTCGCTTTGGCGCTCGGTCTGCGGGCCGATGGCCACCATCAGCGCACCGCACTCGCGCAGTTTGCAGTAGAGGTTGCGCCAGGTTTCCAACTCGGTGACGCAGTAGGGGCACCAGCGGCCGCGAAAGAACTTGATGACCAGCGGGCCGAGAGCGAGCATGTCTTGAGAGCGAACCAGGCGGCCATTGGCGTCGTGCAATTCAAACTCCGGGGCCAGCGCACCCACGGGCAGGATGCGGTCTTCGATGTTGGTCGCGAATAACTCCGCGACGGCGCGTTCGCTGACGGCAAGACGGTCTGCCTGCACAAGGTTGCGGGTGGTGGAGGTGATCTCGTCGAGTTGGTCTTGGAGGCTATAAGGCATTGTTCTTCCGGAGAAAGTCGTTGAAGGCGAACTGTAACTCTCCATTTTCGTGGATTAGGAGCCGAATCCCACGCACCTTTAGGAATTCGGCGGTCAATCCCAAAATCACCGCAGCAGTGCGCGGGACTCTGCCGGGCAGTTTCTTCTTTCCTTCGATGCGTCCGTAGATGATGAGCGCTGCGATCGTCGCATGTCTCTTGGGGTCCTGCTTCCAAGCTTCGAGCGAGCTTTCGATTTGCAAGGCTGCATCCTTAAGATTCGTATCTGATCCTTTCAACTCGATAATCACATCGACGACCTTGGGCAGTCCCAGGATAAAATCCGCTTGCCTGCCCCTCTTCGCTGCATAGCAGCCGTCGTAGTGAATTTTGCGAATCTTCTTACCCCTCGGATTAAGGAAGGTCGCCCGCACGCCGTCGTCCTCGACGAAGACAGTGCGCCCTGTGCAGATCTCGATACACTCTTCAACCCAGGCACAGCCCGGCTGGCTAGGAGGCCTTGGTGTGCTCATATTCAAGCCTCAGAAGCTTGTCGAACTCGTTCCCGATCACTTCAGAGACCTGGTCGAGATAATTGCCTTCAATGAATCCGCTCTCATTCAGGATGGATCTCAGCTTACCGTCCTCGATTGCGTAGGCTTTGAAGTCGCCTTCCTTGATCCAATACTGCTCAGGAATGATCTTGGCGACTTCATCGTGCAGAGCGGGGTTGTTGCGAGCGGCTTGGCCCGCTTCGATCAGGTTGTTGAAGGCTGTGAGGATATATGGACTGTGGGTGGTGATCACCCAAGAAAAATCGAGGGTGGACTCACGCGTTAACCGTGCGAAAAGTCGCACGAGTTCGTATTGGGTAGACGGGAAGACGTTGGCCTCCGGTTCCTCGAGATAAACCAGGTTCTTGCTCCACACATCCCACCTACCGTTGCCTAAGCCAATCCTAGATACGAGCGTGGCAGCCGGATATCGGACTGTTGAAGCTATTCGGCCTAATACATTGAACAGCGGAAGTAGCTCTTGTGTCCCAGATGACAAAAGTGTGAGGGGTATTCTTCGTCCATCATAGGCAACGAAGATAGGTGCCTTCTCAGATCCTTGGACATATCCCCCTGCAATGTCATCCATCTTCTGAGAAATCTCGTGTAGAGCCGTGTCACCGTGTGTTGCATCAAAACCCCTCCAGGGAGCGTCCCAAGAAATCTCGGTAGGAAACTTCCTGATGAGTGGATCAATGTCCGGATTCTGTAGTGCGTTGAATCCCAAAGATGCGCTCGTGAAGAAAGCTCGTCCTGCCGGGATATATGTGGTTCGAACTATAACTGGATCAGTCAGTAAGAGATTCAGCTCCGTCCAAATTGTAAATTCGGAACTCGTCTCTGGAATCCCGACAATATTCCCTGTAGTGGCATGCTTGGCTCGAAGTGCTGCGTAAAGCTCGACAAAAGTTTTGGAAAAATCGCAGCCGATTTCGCCGTCGCGTGTCTCATATTTCCCAAAAATCTTGATCGCGTAGTTTCCTTCAGTCAATTCTGCGACGTAGGACTTCTCCGATATTGATCCAGACGTGAACCTATTCAAAAACATTCCGATAATTGCTGACTTGAATTCTGCCAAGTTCTTGCCGCGCGCGATATAGGTAACAGCCTGTTCAATTACCTCCTTGCTCAGAAAATGCGCCAGCTTGCATAAGAGGCTCTTACCACTGGACTGCGGCCCGATGAGGACGGTGATTTTGCCGAACTCCAACTCGGCTTCTTTGATAACCGAGAAGTTCTTCACCGTCAGCTTTCGCATCGCGCCTCCTTGATCGACTATTCTACCGCCCAAAGCGTTGCTTGCCGCCTATGCCCATTGCGCCCAGGCCGCCGCGCATCATTTTGGCTCCCATGCCGCCTTTGCCCATCTGCTTGAACATCTTTGCCATCTGCGCGTATTGGCGGAGGAGATTGTTGACGTCTTGCACTTCGGTTCCGCTGCCTTTGGCGATGCGCTTGCGGCGGGTGCCCGAGATGATTTCGTGATTGCGGCGCTCTTTGGGAGTCATCGAGTTGATGATCGCTTCGAGGCGCGTGAACTGCTTCTCGTCTACGTTTTTTGAGGCCTGCTGGAGGCCGGCGAAGGGCCCTACCGAGGGCAGCATCTTGAGAATCGACTCCATCGAACCGAGCTTCTTGATCTGCTGCAACTGGTCGCGGAAGTCTTCGAGCGTGAAGCCGTCGCCGAGCAGCGCTTTCTTGGCCAGGTCTTCTGATTTTTTGCGGTCGAGCGAGGATTCGGCTTTTTCGATGAGCGACATCATGTCGCCCATGCCCAGGATGCGGCCGACGATGCGGTCAGGATGAAAGGGCTCGAAGGCATCGGGCTTTTCGCCGACGCCGATGAATTTGATGGGCTGGCCGGTGACGTGACGAATCGAGAGGGCCGCGCCGCCGCGTGCGTCGCCATCCATTTTCGTGAGCACAACGCCGGTGAGGCCGAGGCGCTTGTGAAAATCGGCGGCGGAGTTGACCGCGTCCTGGCCGGTCATGGCGTCGGCGATGAAGAGGATCTCGCTGGGGTTGAGCAGCTTCTTGAGCCGCTCCATCTCCGACATCAGCTCTTCGTCGATGTGCAGGCGGCCGGCGGTGTCGACGATGAGCGTGTCGCAGCCCATGTTGCGGGCTTCACGGCGGGCTTCGCCGGCAAGGCGCTCGACAAGGGCCGAGCCAGCTTTTTCGCCTTTCTGGTCGCCTTCGTAGAGGCGGACTTCGACGGACTTGGCGACGACCTTTAATTGCTCGCGAGCTGCCGGGCGGTAGACGTCGACGGAGACGAGCATAGGCCGGTGTCCGCCCTTTTTTAGCCAGGCCGCAAGCTTGCCGGCGGTGGTCGTCTTGCCGGAGCCTTGCAGGCCAGCCATCAGAATGACCGAGGGCGGCTGCGAGGAGAACTTGAAGCGCGCCGTGTCTTTGCCGAGCAGCGAAATCAATTCGTCGCGAACGATCTTGATGACCTGTTCAGAGGGCGAAAGCGCGGTGAGCACCTCGGTGCCGACGGCTTTGACGCGGATCTGCTCGATCAGTTCGGTGACGACGTTGAGGTTGACGTCGGCCTCGAGCAGGGCTACGCGAATCAGGCCCAGGGCTTCGGCGATGTTCTCTTCAGTGAGCGTGCCCTGGCCGCGGAGAGTTTTGAAGGCGCGCTGAAGTTTGTCTGTAAGGGTCTCAAACATAGGTCAATTTCAAGTGTATCGCGCCACCACCTGCGCTGGGCCACCTGCGTTGGGGCCAACTGCTCGCTCATCGCTCGCTTGAGGTTCATGGTTTCTCACCCTCTGGCCAGAAAAAATGGGAAAGGATGGTCTTCGGAACGCCCGCGGTTGGGCAGCCGACGTTTGCGTGCCTTGAAGTTCGGTGTTTTTGATCCCAGTGACAACAAGGTCTTCGCCATGCCGCATGGGCAATGAGATAGGCTGGTGCTGGCCACTGAAAACTCGACGTCGAGGAGTGAACGGGCATATGGAACAGCAAGAGCGGCTGGACAAGCTTATCGAGGGATACAAGTGTTTTCTTGCGATCGTCTTTCCCGGCAAGCGGGATCAGTTTCACCTGCTTGCCGACCAGCAGGCTCCGGAGACTCTGTTTATTACCTGTTCGGACTCACGGGTGGTGCCGGATTTAATCTTGCAGACGCAGCCGGGAGACTTGTTTATCACGCGTAACGCGGGCAATGTGGTGCCTATGGGCGGCACCGATGTGGATGGCGTCTCGGCGACTATTGAATATGCCGTTGAGGTGTTGAAGGTGAAGCACACAATCCTCTGCGGCCACTCGGATTGCGGGGCGATGAAGGCGGCACTGAGCCCCAAGGATCTGGAGAGCCTGCCCAAGGCACGGCGCTGGCTGAGCCACGTGGAAGGAGCATTCAGCCATCGCCAGCCACTGGACCCGGCCGATGGCGAGCACGCCGAACTGGCCTCGCTGATTCGGGGCAACGTGGTGGCGCAAATGCTGAATCTGCGCGCCCAGCCGTCGGTGGCGCGGGCGGTGATGGAGAGCCGGCTGACGGTGCATGGCTGGTACTACGACATTCTCAGCGGGCGGATTGAGCGGTACGACGAGCAGATGAGACGATTCCTGCCGTTGGCGGGATAACTCCGTTGGGACGTCTTAAGCATGCGTCAATGCACGCCGGGGGGCGGGGCGGCGTGCTTGGCTGGCTTTTTGAAGAGCCATGCGGCTATGGCGCAGAAGAACGCTAAGAGTGCTGTCCAGCGGAAGACGTCGACGTAAGCCATCAAGGCCGATTGCTGCTCCATCAGGCCGTACATCAATCCCATTGAACCGGGGCCTCCGGCGTTAGGGCCGATGTGATGGCCGAGATAGCCGGCGATCATGTGCGACTTCTGCTGCAGGACCATGTTGGATGGGTCGAGATTGGCGCCGAGTTCTGTCTGGTGCAGGGCGGCGCGACGAATCAGGGCCGTGGTGGCCATCGATATTCCTATTGACCCGCCGATGTTGCGCAGCATGTTGAAGAGGCCGGTGGCGTTGCCCATCTCTTCGCGAGGAATGGTGGAGGTGGCCATGGTGGCCAGAGGAACAAAGACAAAGCTCAGCGCAAAGCCGGTTAGCGTGATGGGTATGAGCAGCGTGTAAGGTCCGATGTCTAGATTCACCATGCCGAAGAAGAGAGCGCAGATGCCGAAGCCGGTGAATCCGGCGCAGAGCAGCTTGCGTTGGTCGATGCGCGAGCCGAGGATGCCGATGACCGGCGATCCGATGAAGGAGCCGATGCCGCGTGGACCAACGACCAGGCCGGCGGTGAAGGCGGTGTAGCCGAGGATCTCCTGATAGTAGAGGGGCAGAATGGCGATGGTGATGTAAATGGCCATGCCCAGCATGGCGATCAGGAAGCATCCGGTGCGGAAGTTACGGTCTTTGAGCACATGGAGGTCGAGTAGGCCTTTGCGGTTGGTCCAGGAACGCCAGATCCAGAGGACAAGCGACGTGGCCATCGCGGCGACTGCCCAGCGCACCCAGACGGCGCCGAACCAGTCGTCTTCCTGGCCCTTGTCCAGAACGATCTGCAAAGCGCCGGTCCAGACCATCAGGAGGCCGAAGCCAATGTTGTCGAACGGGCCGACCTTGGCGTTTTTGATGTAAGGCGGATCGTGTACGAAGCGCGTAATAAGAATGACCGCAAGAATGCCGACGGGAATATTGATATAGAAGGCATAGCGCCAGCTAAACGTGTCGGTCAGCCAACCTCCGAGCGTGGGGCCAAGAACGGGAGCCACCACGATGCCAAGACCATAGGCGGCCATGGACATGGAACGCTTCTCAACGGGGAAGCTCTCGAGGAGAATCGACTGGGAGAGGGGCTGGAGCGCTCCGCCGCCGGCTCCTTGCAAGACGCGGGCCAGCAGAATAACACCGAGCGACGGTGCTGCTCCGCAGAAGAACGATGCGACGGTGAAGATGACGACGCAGATGAGCAGAAAGCGCTTGCGGCCCCAGCGGCGGGCAAACCAGTTGGAGGCGGGCAGGATGACGGCGTTGGCAACCAGGTAGCTGGTCAACACCCAGGTCGCTTCGGAATTTGACGCGGAAAGGCTGCCGGCGATGTAGGGCAAAGCTACCGATGCGATGGCGGTGTCGAGTACCTCCATAAATGTGGGCAGCATGACGGAGACGGTGACCAGCCATGGGTTCACGCCCTGGGTGAGCGGATAGCGGGCTTGAGCGGCGGCTGTCGTCATTGGGAACGGAACTCACTTGAGGGTAAACGATGGGAGGGCGGGGCGTCAGTGACGGTCGATCGGGGGGTGCGCTCGTCGCAAGGCTGTGGAAAAAATGGCAAAGCTGTGGAAAAACTTGGCAGGGAGAGCCAAGACTCTGATAAGAGGCTCTGTAAACTTCATAGTCAATCCTTTTAGTAAGTCTTGAGAATGGCAAGTCGCTTAGTTAATCCTTTGAGTAAGCGCATAAGTCAGGAAACTACTCACTTAATCCTTTAACTAGAAAGTTAGCAGACTAATCATTCTGGTATTGCCACAAGTATGTTATGTAAGTTAGGTTTCAATTGGTCGTAGAACTTACGATCGATGTCCTTGAACCTTGCTTACTCGCCCGCGTTCAAGAGTGTGAATGGTATGTGTTTTATTCGGGAACCGTCTCTCGCGCTCGCTTCATGTTACTCGGCATCGAGCCACAGCGGGCGCAACGTGGCGATCAGTCCCGTTTACCAGTTTCCCACGATGGCGACCTCGACCCCCAGGGGGCGTCTGCGGGAATCGGCAGGCGATTGCACCGATTTACCCAGAAAACGAAAGGGGAGATACAAATGCATTCAGTGAAGTTCGTTCAGTTACAAGCTCAACGAGTAACCCTCTTTGCTCTCGTAGCAGTGGGTTGCATAACCCTAGTAGCCAACGCCCAAACAGTAAAGAACAATGGGACGGGCACTAACAACGGCTACTATTACTCGTTGTATACCAGTAGCGGGTCGGCAACTATGACCTTTCCAAGTGGAGCGACATACCCCGGCAATTATGCCATTAGCTGGTCGGGTGTCGGTGACATGGTCGGCGGAAAAGGTTGGAGCACCGGCAGCGCGCAGTCTATAAGCTACAATGTCGGCTCTGCCAGCGGCTATAACACCATCTCAATATATGGGTGGACGACAAACCCACTGGTCGAGTATTACATCACTGAGTTTGGTTCGTTGTATACCGCCGATGCAACGTATAAGGGCAGTGTTTCCAGCGATGGGCACACTTACAACACCTACGAGCATCAGCAAGTTAACCAGCCTTCCATTCAAGGCACTGCAACCTTCGAACAGTACCTGGATGCCTGGGGCGGGTCCTCGACCGGATCAAACCACACAGTTACGACTAACAACCACTTCAGCCATTGGAAGAACCTTGGAATGAATATGGGATCTTTCAACTATCAAATCCTCGGGACAGAGGCATACAACGGCGCGAGTGGGGAAGTGAACGCAACAGTGTGGTAGAGACAACAGCGCGGAAAATTATTTGCTAACTTCCGGGCCGGCGGTGTCAGAACCGCCGGCCCGGCGCGCTTTGTCGACTTAGTCGAAGCGTGCTCTTTTGAACCGCCGGCTCGATTAGTTAAGAGGTTGTTTTGAACGAGTTTCGCGCCTGTCATCCGCCTTGTTTAGGGGCTTCGGAGCAGGCGGACCAGGAGAATCGATTCCTGCCTGCTTGTTTGGCGGTGTAGAGGGCGCGATCGGCGTGCAGCATCAGGTCGCCGCTTGATCCCTTTTTTGTCGGCCACGCGGTCGCAACGCCTTGGCTGATGGTCATCCTGGATGAGATGGGCGAGCCGGGATTGGCGAGATTAAGGCGATCGACAGCCATCTGGATTTGTTGCGCGATGCACATGGCGCCTTCGGGACCTGTCTCGGGAAGCACCAGAACAAATTCGTCGCCGCCATAACGTGCCACCAGATCGGCTGGGCGACGGACCATTCGTTTCAACTCGGCGGCAAAGGTGACAAGGGCGCGGTCGGCAGGCCCATGGCCCAGGCTGTCATTCAATTCTTTAAAGTGATCGATATCGACGAGCACAATGGACATGGGCTTGTTGGCGCGAACGGCGCGGTCCCACTCGAGCAACATTTGTTCATCTAACCGGCGGCGATTGGCTACGTCGGTAAGCGCATCGGTCATCGAGAGCTTTTCGAGCTCGGCGGTGCGCTCGCGAACCCGCTCCTCGAGGATCTCGATCATCTCGTCGCGCTGCTCCTTGATACGCTTGCGCGCTGTGATGTCTTCGATCACCGCGATAAAGTAGTCGGGGCTTCCATCGCTTTTGCGCACGAGAGAGACCGTGAGATTGGCCCAAACCACGCGTTTACCCCTGGTGTAATATCGCTTTTCGACGGAATAGTTTGAGCGATCTCCGGTGAGCAACTCTCGAATCAAAACCTTGTCAGAGTGGAGGTCGGCTGGATGAGTGAGCTCAGAGAACGTGATCTTGAGGAGCTCTTCCTTGGAATAGCCTACGATTTCGCAGCATCGGCTGTTGACGTTCAGCCACTTGCCATCGGCGTCAACGTGGGCGATGCCGACAGCCGCCTGTTCGAAGGTGGCGCTGAATCTCGTTTCGCTTGCCGCGAGCGCGTCAACCCAATCGGTGACCTCGACATTGATGCCCGTCATGCGGACTGACTGGTCGGGCCAGGGGACAAGCTGTCCGTATCCAAGGATCCAGAGAATCTGCTTTTCCTTGGTGGCCAAACGGAAGTGTTCGCGAAATCCCGCCGCAGTCTGGATAGCCCGCTGATTCGCAAGCCGGACCCTTTCCCGGTCCTCAGGATGGATGATCGCAAACCATGCGGCCGAAGAGTTGATCTCGTTTGCGGGATATCCGTAGACCTCGGCCTGACCTGCGGTCCATTTGAACTCGTCGGTGGATGGGTTCCACTCCCAGGTCGCGAGCTGAGAATACCCGAACGCTGACGCAACAGTCTGGGGATCCATGGGACTCCAAAAGCTTAACGGGATATTAGGACGTTATGTTGCTTTTTATCATTAGTGATGCTAGCAGGTTCGCTATCGGCGCGGAAGTTTGCGGCCGTTTAGACTTGGAATCGCGATGACCCAGGTCTCGTGGTGGCGATCGCAGCCCAGGCACTTCAGCGCGATCAACAAGGCGCTATTGAATTGATTTTAGATAGGCAACGATCTGCCATCGCTGTGCCTGCGGCAGGCTCGACCATGAGGGCATGCCGTGTCCAAGATCGCCTTGGCGCAGAAACCATTCGATATCGCCGTCGCTGGCCGTGCGCAGCCTTTCGCTGTGCAACGAGGGACGCTTGTTTCCGTCGCCTTGCGCATTGGCTTTATGGCACTGCTGACAATGCTCTTTATAGATAAGCGCACCGGCCACAGCAGCGTCAGGTTGGCTGGCAAGGGGATTGGCCTGCGCGTGATCCCGTGCTGGAACATGTTGCCATCGGGTACTTTGAACCGCCGCGAGCGAGAGAGTCGCACCTAGCGCAATTGTCAGGAGTCCACTGAATGTGCGTGTCATTCCCCGCCTCCATTTGAACCGTGGAACCAGTTTCCGAACTGTGCGAATTCGAAGGCCAGTCCAACGCGGTAGACCCTGGCGAGGCTCGTATCGGTGAGGCCGAAGCCGGGCGAAAAGCTGAGCCGCGCTCCCCTGGGCAGTTGCCAGCCGATAAGCGGAGCGAGGTAGTGGGAGGTGTCGCGCATGGTCAGCGAAAATGTGTCGCCGAGACCGCCGCAGCCCTCAATGCCGGTGATGAACTTCTCGGCGCAAAAGGTGCATTCCCGGCTTCCTGCCGCGCTGCGCAAGGGGCGTGTTAAACCGACCGCGTAACCGAACTCCCAGGGGGCATGACTGAGGTCTTTCTCGGCGACGAAGTTTTCGCTGATGTTCCAGGCTTTGAGGTTCGATGACAGGATCAGCTTCAACTCCGCCTCGTGCTGGTGCTCGCGGCGGGACTGGCCGTTGGATTCAGCCAGGTCGGTCTGACCGTCGTGCCCGGTGACCTCAAGAATTGTTTTGTCAGCCCCCGAGGTGTTTTCGTATTCAATGTATAGAAGTGGATTGATTGCGTGCTCCCGCATCAGTGGTCGAAGACGATTCTCAAGCCGCCAACCGGTAAAGAGCGTCGAGTCCTGGGGCGTGGTCTGTCCGTCAAGGTAGAGCTCGGTGGTCCACCAGGCGCGCGTGCCGTATTCCAGTTCCATGGCCGTGGCTCCATAGTGGTTGCCGCCTTCGGGTCGCGCCAAAGCTGTTTTTGTTTCGATCTCCAGGTTGCCCGGCTCTTCCAGATCGTGGGAGTAGGTGACGAAGTAAGGCTTCTCCTGCGCACGACCGATGGTGTAGATCAACAACGGAAGGCAGAAAATTATGGTGTGGCTAGAGATGATCGCCTTCCTGAACATTCTGACGAGCAAGTGTATGGACCTCCGCCGGAAATGCGACCAAATAAGTCGCCTATATGCAAATAAGACTAATATGGTCCCCTTTAAATGGCAAGAGCTTTATCGTGAATGGCACTGAGCGGCGCTTAATGTAGTAGTGATCAAGAAATGTTGACAATAACTCACTCAATATGGCATATTCAAATAGTCAGAAATTCCATCATCAGGCAGGATATCTAACCATGGCAAAAATCATCGGAATCGATCTCGGCACGACCAACTCGTGTGTCGCAGTCCTCGAAGGTGGCGAACCAAAAGTCATTCCAAATGAGGAAGGTGCGCGCACGACGCCCTCCGTTGTCGGCTTCTCGAAGAGTGGTGAGAGGCTGGTGGGTCAAGTAGCCAAGCGTCAGGCCATAACCAACCCCGAAAACACTATTTTCTCGATCAAGCGCTTTATGGGCCGACGCTACAACGAAGTGAGCGACGAGATGAAGATGGTGCCCTTTAAGGTGATCGCGCAGGGCGACCATGTGGGCGTGATGGCCCAAGGGAAGGAGTACACGCCGCCCGAGATCTCCGCCATGATCCTGCAGAAACTGAAGAAGAGCGCAGAGGCTTACCTGGGCGAGACGGTTACTGAGGCGGTCATCACGGTTCCTGCTTACTTTAACGACGCGCAACGCCAGGCAACGAAGGACGCCGGCAAGATTGCCGGGCTGGACGTGAAGCGCATTGTCAACGAGCCTACCGCGGCCGCGCTGGCCTATGGGCTTGATAAGAAAAAGGATGAGACGATCGCCGTGTATGATTTCGGCGGCGGCACGTTTGACATTTCGATCCTCGAAGTTGGCGAAGGCGTCATCGAGGTCAAGTCCACCAATGGCGATACACACCTGGGCGGCGACAATCTCGACCAGCGGATCGTGGATTGGCTGATTTCCGAGTTCAAACAAGAGCAGGGTCTGGACTTGGGTTCGAAGGGCAACGAGATGGCTTTGCAACGGCTCAAGGACGCCGCCGAGAAGGCCAAGATCGAGCTCTCGACAACCATCGAGACTGAGATCAATCTGCCCTTTGTGACCGCGGACGCTACTGGCCCGAAGCATCTGGTTCGAAAGCTGACCCGCGGCAAGCTGGAACAGCTGGTCGATGACCTGCTGGAGCGTTCGCTTGAACCGTGCAAGAAGGCCATCGCCGACGCCGGTATTAGCGTAGACAAGATCGACGAGGTGGTTTTGGTGGGCGGCCAGACGCGCATGCCCAAGATTCAGGAGATTGTGAAGAAGCTCTTCGGTCGCGAGCCGCACCGTGGTGTTAATCCGGACGAGGTGGTGGCGATCGGCGCGGCTGTGCAGGCGGGTGTGTTGGCCGGTGAGGTTAAGGATCTACTGTTGCTCGACGTGACGCCTCTGACCTTGTCGATCGAGACGCTGGGCGGCGTGGCCACATCGATGATTCCGCGCAACACCACGATCCCGACGAAGAAGACCGAGACTTTCTCGACGGCGGCCGATTCACAGACCGAGGTCGAAGTGCACGTGCTACAAGGTGAACGGCCCATGGCGGCGCAGAACCGCACGTTGGGCAAGTTCAAGCTGGGCGGAATCATGCCGGCTCCAAGGGGCGTGCCGCAGATTGAGGTGACCTTTGACATCGATGCGAATGGCATTTTGAATGTGACGGCCAAGGACAACGCTACCGGCAAGGATACGCGCATTACCATCACTTCCAGCTCGGGCCTGAGCAAGGACGAGGTGGAGAAGATGGCCAAGGAGGCCGAGGCGCACTCAGCCGAGGACAAGGAGAAGCGCGACGAGATCGATGCGCGCAACTCGCTTGACGGCATGGTCTATAACATCGACAAGATGCTGAAAGACTCCGGCGACAAGATCTCGGGCGCGGAAGCAGCTCCCGTGAAGGCTGAGGTTGAGTCGGTGCTGGCCGCGAGCAAGAAGCTGCTTGAAGGCACGCCGACATCGAAGGAGTTGAAGGACCAGCACGAGAAGCTGACCCATGCCAGCCACAAGCTCGCAGAGATCGTCTACAAGGCGACTGCTGCACAGGCCGCGCCGGGCACTGCGCCTGGTGGCGACGGAGCCGCACCGAACGCCGAAGCCAAGAAGGACGAAGGCGTGATCGATGCGGAGTATGTGGACGTGGAAGACAAGAAGTAGCATTTGCCATGCAGGCAGACCCGCCTTGCGGCGGAAAACTCAGGGGTGGGCGATGCATAATCGCTCACCCCGTCTTGTTGCTCTGATTGCTGCCATCCTGAGCGAAGCGAAGAGAATCGACGATTCCCAAGCTACCCCGATCTGCAAGTCACATTTTGACCATCCTGTGACATTTGAGGGATGTTTCAATGGGGTATGACGCGTGTGGCGCGATTCATCCTCGCCCTAATCGTGGGCCTGGCGTTATTAACTTGGGCGGTATCGGGCGTGGTTCAAACGACGGTGCATGAGTGGTTTGAACGCGATTTGAGATCGCGCGCCCAGGTGGTGCTGACCAACGCTACCCAACTGCTGGCGGTCGCTTGGTACGACCCGATAATTCTTCGCAAACAATTGACAGCACTGGGGCACGACGAGCGGGTGATGGGGGCCGCGGTTTGCGGCGCGGACTTGAGCACGCGATCGATCACGCAGGGATACCCTTCAGAGTTCAGTTGCTCTGCGGTGGGATCCCGAGTTCGCGCCGCCGGTACGGCCGCAGGCAATACCGATCAGAATCTTCACGAATGGAGCACCATTGCAACGCTGCCCACTGGCGGTGTGCTTGTGAGTGCGATGCCCATATCGGTTCAGGGACAGGATCTTGGGTTTGCGATTCTGGTGAACGACCTGAGCTACATTGAACGACGCGAGGCGGCGGCGCAAACGTTTCTGATGGTGATCTTTGGTCTTCTGGCAATCACGGCATTCGGCATTCCTTTGCTGGTGGCAAGACGGGCACGCTCTGACTGGAGCATGGAAATGCGCAACGTGCTGCGCGGAAGAGGCAAGCAAAGTACCGAGTTTCAACCGATTCTGAGAGACATGCGCGAACTGGTTGGGCGCATGGCCAATGAGCGGGAAGACGCTCCTGGGCTGTGGACGGCCGAGCGACTGAAACAGACTCTGAACCGGTACTTGCACGGAGAGAAGATCGTTATCCTGGCGAATCGAGAGCCATACGTTCACCAGCACACGGCCGACGGCGGAATCGAGGTTCAGCATCCGGCGAGCGGGCTGGTCACCGCTCTGGAACCCATCATGCGTGCCTGTTCGGGTGTATGGGTTGCGCACGGCAGCGGCAACGCCGATCGCGAAACAGTGGACAGGGACGATCATGTTCGCGTGCCCCCCGATGAAGAGTCTTACCACATTCGCCGGGTTTGGCTTTCAGACAAAGAGCAACAGGGCTACTACTACGGATTTTCAAATGAGGGCCTGTGGCCGCTGTGCCACATTGCGCATGCGCGGCCCATCTTTCGTGCCGAGGACTGGAGGCAGTACCAGGCGGTGAATCAGAAGTTTGCCGATGCGGTGTGCAGCGAGGTTGATTCGAAAGATCCGATCATCCTGGTGCAGGATTATCACTTTGCCCTGGCTCCGGCAATGATCCGCAAACGATTGCCAGCCGCAACCGTGATCGTGTTCTGGCACATTCCGTGGCCGAACGCGGAGCGAATGGGCATCTGTCCCTGGCGCGACGAACTGCTGAAAGGCTTGCTGGGAAGCAGTATTCTCGGTTTTCACACGCAACTGCACTGCAATAATTTTTTGGATTCTGTGGACAGGTATCTTGAAACGCGCCGCGACCAGGAGCAAAGCGCCGTCGTGATGCGAGGCCACAAGACTCTTGTTCGGCCGTACCCGATCGCGCTTGAATGGCCCGTGCGCTGGGTGGCGGAAGCGCCCAGTGTGGAGGAGTGTCGCGCGCATGTGTGGCGAGAGCTTGGACTAAAGCCGAACGCTCTGCTCGGCATCGGGGTGGACCGCCTGGACTACACCAAAGGCGTTGAAGAGCGTTTGGAGGCTGTGGAGTTGCTGCTGGAGCGGCGTCCGGAGTTTCGCGGGCGATTCAGCTTTGCGCAACTGGCTGCGCCGAGCCGTACCAAGATCGAACGGTATAAGGAACTCAACGAATCAGTAGAACATCTGGCCGAGCGCATCAACTTGCGCTTTGGAATGGACGACTACCAGCCGATCATCATGCTTCGCTCTCACCACGAACCTCCGGAGGTTTTCCGCTATTATCGGGCCGCAGATCTATGTTACGTAAGCAGTCTGCACGACGGCATGAATCTGGTCGCCAAAGAGTTTGTCGCCGCGCGCACAGATTTGAAGGGTGTGCTCGTGCTAAGCGAGTTTACCGGAGCTGCGCGGGAACTGACAGAGGCTCTTATTGTGAATCCCTATGACATGGAAGGCAGTTGTGCGGCGCTGGCCGCGGCGCTGACGATGGCCGAGGAGGAGCAGCGAGATCGCATGAGGTCGATGCGGGCTCTCTTGGTCCAATTCAACGTGTACCGCTGGGCCGGAAAGATGCTGGTAGACGCTGCGCGGTTGCGTAATCAGGATCGCGTAGCTGAACGCCTGGCGGAGCGCGCAAATGAGACTTCCGTAGTCTGACGCCGTGAGATTGGTCGGCACTGGGATTGTTGCCTTCGCGAGAATCCGAGACATAAGCAATGATCCGGCCCAGCCTATTATCCTGAAGGGTGACTATCAGCCCAGCACGAACCTTAAGGGACCTGCTTCGGAAGACCACTCTGCGAACCGCGGCTCGATGGCTTGTGATCGTTTTGGCGACTCTCTGGTCGCTCGCCGCTCTAACACTTGTGGCCGCGCGATGGATCGACCCGCCGACGACCGCAGTGCATATCGAGCGCCGCTTGCAGGCTTGGATACACCGAACCCCGTATCACGCGCGCTACCGATTCATTCCGCTCAGCGAGATCTCGCCCAATCTGCAGCACGCGGTTGTTGCGGCGGAAGACGCGCGATTTTACCAGCACCATGGATTCGATTGGCATGCAATCCAGATCGATGCCGAAGAAGATTTGGAAGGCGGTCGCACGCGTGGGGCTTCAACGATTACGCAGCAACTGGTAAAAAACCTGTTCTTTGGAACGGGACGCTCAATCCTCCGCAAGGGCGCAGAGGCCACGTTAGTACCTGTGGCGGAACTCGTCCTCGGCAAGCGGCGCATTTTGGAGATCTATCTCAACGTGGTTGAATGGGGTCCTGGCATTTACGGTGCAGAACCGGCGTGTCGCACCTATGACCGAACCGCGGCCAGAAGTATAAGCCGGGAACAGGCGGCACGGCTCGCCGCGATTCTACCGGCTCCGCTGAAGCGGCGACCCGAGCGAATGAATAGCTACAGCGGGGTGATCCTTGGGCGGATGAGTCAAATGGGCTGGTAACCCTGAGCGGGGGGCGTCTGCTCGCTGCTCATGTCGATCAATTTCTCATAGGTCTCAATCGCCGTCTTTGTGGAGTCGATGCCTGCTGAATGTGCGCGATCTGATCAACTTCATTTGAATAATCCCTCCATCCATTCGATGTAAGAAAAACCCTACGAAGACCCCAGAGTAATGGCCACACAGATAGTAGTTATCGCCGATATACACATTATTCTTCATCCCCTATCTTGGCTATAGTGACAGCGCAAAGAATGACAGCAATTCATTCTCTTGCACTTCCTCTCCAGAAACTGAAGGGTATCGATCATGGCTACTAGCTTCGCTACGATGACGAGTGCGACACCGAGAACTCCGCAGGGCCGTTCATTTCCGTTGCCCGTAACTGCACATCACGGGTTGAAAGTCGTTTCCGAAAAGATGGACGCTGTGCCGGAGAAGGGGTTGGCGATCGATCTTCAGATTCCGCTGAATAAGCTGATGATCGGGAAATCGCGGCGCGAATACCTGAATGACGAATCCATCTTTTCGCAAGGCGACCCAGCCAATGCGGTCTTCTACATCCAAAGCGGTAAAATCAAGCTCACAGTCGTGTCGATGAGCGGCAAGGAAGCAGTAATCTCTCATCTTCCGGCGGGAAGCTTTTTCGGTGAAGCATCGCTGGCAGGTCAAAAGGTTCGTAATTCCTCCGCGTACGCAATTGAAAATACCACCATTCTTCGCATTGAGAAGACGGTGATGCAGGATCTGCTCCATCGCGAGCCAGAGTTTGCCGAGCAATTCCTATCTCATCTGCTCTCGCGCAATATCCGCATGGAAGCTGACCTTGTCGATCATCTGTTCAATTCCAGCGAAAAAAGGCTTGCCCGGCTGCTCATGCTGATGGCCAACTTCGGCCAGGAATCGAAGCCCATCCCGGTTATCGAAAAGATCAGCCAGGAGACGCTGTCAGAAATGATTGGCACCACCAGATCAAGGGTCAGTTTCTTCCTCAACCGGTTTCGCGAACTCGGCTATATCGACTACAACGGCCGCGGAATGCAAATCAACAGCACATTAGTCAACGTTGTTCTGCAGGACTGATGATCGAAGCGAACTTTTATTCGCTCACCAGGAAGGATAGACAGAGACTATGACTCATACCGTGCACCAACAGATCCCCTTGGCTTCGGCGTACCTATGTCAGGACTGCAACGTCGTCGGTAATTGCGCCATGAACTGCTCGGCTTGTTCATCGAGCGTATTGCTGGGACTCGCGGGAGTGCTCGATCGTCGAGAGCGAGAAACAAATGCGAGTTGGTCCAGGCTCTCTTCCCTGGCGGCATAGAGGGCGCCCGGGCTAGGGCCAGTTGGCTTGGGAGCGTCTTCAGACTCGATTGCCCCGGTGGGTTTTCTTCGGTCGGTGCGAGTAAAAGGTGTCTGAATTACGACGTCAGTCTGCGCACGATGATTGCCTGCGAGGTCATCCACCTATCCATGCCATTGCGGAAACCGCGCACAGGAGAATGCCATGCAATTTCGATTCAACGGAGTGTATTATTACGTCGCGAACAATTCGCTCATCGAGGCCGCAGCTATATTAATTACCTTGGGCCTCATCGCCGTAGGCACCTACCTTCAACGCCCCAAAGCAAAAACTATGGCCACATGCAATCGTTTCGGCACCGAAAACGAAAGCGCCCTGCCGATGTTACCGTCTCCTGTGCCCGCGTCGTGGAATGCTACCGATTGCCGGACGCCGTCGCCGTTGGCTCAGGTCGCGTAGGGGAGGGCCGCGGGGATGTGCAACTCGGCTACCTCAGCGTCAAGGTTGAGACAAACGTAAATTCATATGAGTAATGCCGTCCAAATCAATTCACAATGTTTCGTTTGCGGACAGTTATTTCCAAATCGAACGCGGTCTTTTGTATAGGACTAGACACGATTAGACGAAATCAGACTTCGAACTGCTCTTTTTTCGTAGCGTCCCATTAATGAGTCAATTTCCGACCGTATCAGCTAGCCAACAATGTTATGGCCTGACGATGCTCGCCGATAGGAATAGAGTGGTCTCTTCCTATCGAGGTGAAGTGTGTTCCAATCCGAATGCTCGGTTCAACGCGAAGGTCTTATTGTAGCCGTAGAACAGGCGGCGGATGGCATCGTCATCACCGACACAAGCGGCAAGATCGAATATGTGAATCCGGCTTTCACGGCATTGACTGGGTATTCCTACGCGGAAGCAGTGGGACAGAATCCCCGCCTCCTCAAATCTGGATGCAATTCCGATGATCTATACCAGGAGCTCTGGAGCACGATCCTTTCCGGCAAAGTCTGGCAGGGAGAAGTGACCAATCGGCGCAAGGATGGCACGCTCTATGAAGAGGCAATGCGAATCTCTGCGGTCAAAGACACGAAAGGAGCAATCACCGGGTTTATTGCCATCAAGCATGACGTGACTGAACAACGCGCGGCCCAGGATGCGCAAGCACTGCTGGCCGCGATTGTCGAGGGATCGGAAGACGCCATCCTAGCCACCACTCTGGAGGGCACGATACGCACCTGGAATCGTGGAGCGGAAGCAGTTTTTGGTTATTCCGCCGAAGAGGCGATCGGCAAGCACATATCCCTACTGGTGGCGCCGGAGCGGATGGAGGACCTAACGTATTTTATCGGGCAGCAGTTGATTGGCGCTACCCTGACCCAGTACGAGAGTGCGTGCCTCCGCAAAGACGGATCACGACTACGCGTTTCAGTAACCGGTTCACCGATCAAGAATGCCTCAGGCGAAGTGGTGGCCATGTCGGCCGTTATTCGCGATGTCACCGAGCGCCACGAGTCTGAGCAGAGGCTTCGCGAAAGTGAAGAGCGCTTCCGGACCATGGCCGACGGTTGTCCGTCTTTGATGTGGGTGAACGACCCAACCGGTGAACTGGAGTTCATCAACCGGGTATACCGCGTCTTCTGCGGTGTGACCGTCGAGCAGGTGCGGAGAGGCGATTGGCAATTGCTGATCCATCCTGACGATGCGCCGGAGTATGCCGCTGCGTTCCACCGCGCGATCACCGAGCACACGAGCTTCAGTGCCGAGGCCCGCGTCCGCCGAGCCGACGGCGAGTGGCGGCTGATCGGCACCAACGCTGAGCCTCGGTTATCGCCCAGTGGCGAGTATATGGGGCATGTCGGCATAGGCGCGGACATCACCGAGCGCAGGCTAGCTGAGGAGGCATTGCGCATCAGCGAGAAGCGGCTGCGCGCCATCACCGATTCCGCCAAGGATGCCATTCTCATGATGGACCCGCACGGGGCAATTACCTATTGGAATCCGGCCGCCGAAGCGATCTTCGGATACTCCGATGAAGAAGCAATGGGTCAAGATCTTCACCTGTTACTTGTAGCCGATCAAGATCGTGCCGCGCATTTAGCCGCATTTCCAGAATTCCTGCGCACGGGCGGGGGCGCTGGCATTGGCAGAACGATAGAGTTGCAGAGTCGTCGCAAGGGCGGCCAGGAGATTGTTGTTGAGTTGTCTTTGTCATCGATCTCTCTCAACGGCGAATGGCATGCAGTCGGGATCGTTCGCGACGTAACCGAGCGCAAACGAACCGAGGAGGCGATCAAGCGCAGTGAGGAAATGTTCCGCCAGCTGACGGAGAACATCCGCGAAGTCTTCTGGATGATGGACGCAACGGGTACCGAAATGTTGTACATCGGTCCCGCGTACGAAGAGATCTGGGGACGCAGCTGCAAAAGCCTTTATGAGAGACCGATGGATTGGATAGAAGCTATTCATCCCGACGAGCGCGAGCAGGCTCACGAGACCTTCATGCGGCAGTTGCAGGGCGAGAATATCGATTCCGAATACAGAATCGTCAAGCCAGATGGGACCCAGAGATATATCCGTGACCGTGCGTTTCCCGTTCGTGACAGCGGCGGTGAGATCATTCGGATTGCTGGAATCGCAGAGGATGTCACCGAGAGGAAGCAATCCGAAATCTTGCTGAAACAGTCAGCCGATCGCCTGATGTTAGCCATCCGCGCGGGCGTTGTGGGGATTTGGGATTGGGACATTGCGAACAACGTACTGGTTTGGGACGAGCAAATGTTTCGTCTTTACGGGATCGCGCCGCACCAGTTCTGTCACACGGTTAAGGCCTGGCAGAACAGTTTGCACCCGGAAGACCGCGAACGAGCTGAACGGGAGTGCGATGCCGCCTTGCGGGGTGAAAGAGATTTCGACAGCGAGTTTCGCGTAGTCTGGCCGGACGGAAGCATTCACCACATCCGCGCCCTAGCCATCGTGAAGCGGGATGGGGCTGGTAGGGCAATTCGTCTTGTCGGCACGAATTGGGAAATCACGGCACAGAAGCACGCTGCCGAAGCACTGCTTGCGAGCTATCGCCGCCTCGAAAGTGAAATCTCGCGCGCCAATCAGCTTGCCATTCAGGCGGAGAGCGCGAATGCTGCGAAGAGCGAGTTTCTGGCCAACATGAGCCATGAGATTCGGACCCCGATGAATGGTGTCCTCGGCATGACCGAGTTACTGCTGGATACAGAGTTGACGGAGGAGCAACACCGTTATGCCGACACCGTGCGCGCCTGCGGCGAATCACTGATGCGAATCATCAACGATATACTCGACTTCTCAAAGATCGAGGCAAAGAAACTTGAACTGGAGACAGTAGATTTCGATCTTCAGAGTCTGTTGGATGGTCTTACGACCGCGCTTGCCGCCCCGGCGCAGGGCAAAGGGGTTGAGCTGTTGTGCATTGCCGAGCCTGCAGTTCCAGTGATGCTTCGCGGCGATCCAGGGCGTCTGCGCCAGATACTCACGAACCTGGTGGGCAACGCCATCAAATTCACTCAAGATGGAGAAGTGGCGATCCGCGCGAGGCTGGCGGAGGCAGGAGAGTCCGATTGCCTGCTTCGCTTTTCGGTACGCGACACGGGTATTGGGATTCCGGAGAGCAAGATCGGGATCCTCTTCGACAAGTTCACCCAGGTGGACACATCTACCACGCGCAGGTATGGCGGCACAGGATTGGGCCTGGCCATCTCCAAACAGTTGGTGGAGATGATGGGCGGCGGAATTACGGTCACCAGCCAAGAAGGCAAAGGTTCGGAATTTTCATTCACGGTCCGCCTCGGCAGGAGCGACCAGTCCGAAGCATTGCGGACTCATCATCAGGTTCCTGCCAATCTAAACGGCGCGCGTGTGCTGATCGTTGACGACAACGCCACAAGCCGCGAGATTCTCGCGACGTTCACCGCCGATTGGGGAATGCGTCCGACGGTCGTGGAAGGCGGCGCTTGGGCGCTTGAAGCCCTCCATCGAGCTGGGAAGGAAAACGATCCCTTCCGCGTTGCGGTCATTGATTTTCATATACCGGGGATGGACGGCGAAGCTCTTTGTTGCGCTATCAGAGCAGACGAGCGCTTGGCGGATACGTCCCTGGTGATGTTGACCTGCCTGAAGGCTTGGCACGGAAAAAGGAGTCCGGAAGAAATCGGACTTGCCGGCTGCGTAACCAAGCCGGTGCAACGGGATGAACTGCGCAGCCTTCTTTCCAGAGCGCTGTCCGCCACGGATAACTCCATTTCAGGAAACATGAAGACTCTCGACGCAAAGCCGATCGACGCGCGCCGCGAAACATTGCAGCCGTTCGCCGGCATGAACGCAACCATCCTCGTTGTAGAGGACAATCCCACCAATCGTGATGTGGCGCTCGGCATCCTCAAGAAGCTCGGCCTGCGCGCCGATGCGGTGTGCGATGGTGCGGAGGCGATCAAAGCTCTTGAGTTGACGGCTTACGATCTGGTTCTGATGGATATGCGTATGCCGGTGATGGATGGCGTCGAGGCCACTCGCCAAATCCGCAATCAGCAGTCCGAAGTTCTCAACCATGACGTCCCCATCGTCGCCATGACAGCCAACGCCATGGAGAGCGATCGGCAGCTCTGCCTCGCGGTGGGCATGAATGACTTTGTAGCCAAGCCGGCATCTATAGCGGATTTGCGGGATGCCCTCAAGAGATGGCTCCCCACCGAAGATGTCGCGCGCCCTGCTGCCGCCCGCCAACCGGCTTCGTCTCAAACAATTCAACGCCAGACCGTTGTATTCGACCCGGCAAGCGTACTGTCGCGGTTGGAGGGGGATGATTCGTTGGCACAGATCGTCTTTGCAGCGTTTCTTGAGGATCTCCCACGGCAGATCCAGTCTTTGAAGAAGCTTGTGGCGAACAGGGATGACGTCGGTTCTTCGCGGCAAGCCCATTCGATTCGGGGCGCTTCGGCAAATGTCGGCGGCGAACGACTTCGTCAACTCGCAACAGAAATGGAAAAGGCAGCCGACGCAGGGAATTGGAACTTCGTCGTTGCCCAGATGGACGAATTGGAACTTCAATTCAGCCTGCTCGACGATGCGATCAAAAACGATCATTCAGTCTACGCAAAATGATGAGGTGGGAAAGAAGGTTACACCATGAAAACGCTTGTTGTTGAAGACGAATTTACCAGCCGAGTTCTAATGCAGAATCTCCTCGCCCGCTATGGCGCGTGCCATATTGCCGTCGACGGAGAAGAGGCCGTGGAGGCATTTCGCATCGCACTTACAGAAGCAGCACCGTACGATCTGGTCTGCATGGACATCAAGATGCCGAATATGAATGGCGTAGAGGCGGTGAGTCAGATTCGCGCCTTGGAGACTGCCGACGGTGTTCTTTCGAGCAATGGCGTGAAGATTTTAATGGTGACGAGCATCGACGATCCCAAGGAAGTTGTAAGTTCGTTCCACGCGCTCTGCGATGCTTACCTCATCAAGCCAATAAAAGTAGCAGATCTTTCGGAGCAACTGCGCACAATGAACCTGATTAGTTGATGCAAAGACTTTTGATTCCGCTTCAACTTCCTCAGATGCGCATCGAAAGGACCACTGGGCGGCGTATTCGCCTTAGCCGTGTGAAGCATTAACATGGATACAGCAGGTTTATGTGACACACGACGCCATCAAGATTTCACCGGGTCCACGCCTCCGCGCCGCGATGATACTCGCCATCATCGCGGACGTGTTGCAGCTTGTTGTCTTCCCTCTCTTTGTTGCAGGCGCTGAATCGCCCGCCGACGACATATTCGACTTGGGAATGGGGGCTGTGCTGACTTATCTTCTCGGTTGGCACTGGGAGTTTTTGCCATCGTTTCTTGGCAAGCTGGTGCCCGGAGTAGATCTTGCTCCTCTCTGGACGTTGGCCGTTGCCAATGTCTATCGCAAGTCGAAGCAACTTGCGGTCGCACGGGAAGGAATGGGGAAAAAGTCTTCAGTGAGTGAAGAGCAGGGAAACAGGTAACAGCACGACTCGCAACGACCTCGAAAAGGGGGTCAAGGGCGGAGTAAACTCGGTCAGAGCTTCAACTGTTGCTCACTAATGTAGCGGGAGATCCCCCGGCTTTGCGGGGTGGCAGTGGCACTTTGACATTTGCAGGAGTCCATCCTGGAAACACCGAGAGGCAGCAGCTCGGGGTCGCGCTCAAATACGCCGGCCTGTGCTGTCTCCCATGACTCCTGGGCATATCTATCCTCCGCGATGGAGGAGTCGTAGACCGCCATCCGTGGAACCTTTTCGGCCTGCTCTGGCGCAGCTGGTTCGGCAAGCCGAAGGTCAATCCCCACGGCACGAAGGCCCTTTCTTCGAATCGTGAGTACGGCCTTAAGGGAATGTCCTGTAGCACGCTCGGGGCCGAGGCTGACGCGAAAGTCTTCTCCCTGACGTGACACCTTCGCGGCTGAAGCGTCGCCGGCCGATTGGTCGAAACTGGCGGTTGTTGGATCAAGCCGGTCCCTTTCGCCTCAACTGGTACAAACAATCGCCAGGCACTCTCAATACATGGAACGCGATATTAAACATATTTCATTATTTGCCGATACATTCAGCACCATGCAAGACGATTCGTTTCGGCGCCCTCTCTTCCAGAGACTGGTAAATCTCTCCTCTATTTGTGTTATTTCCTGTTGCGCTACACGATGTGCATGGATAGTGGCTGGGATTTTCCTAGTTGTCTTCTCTTGTCTTTTCGCACGAGGTGAGCAGCCCACGGACCTCACTCAGAACAGCATCGAAGACTTGATGAAAACCAAGATAAGTTCGGTGAGTAAAAGGGAAGAGCAGGTGCTTGATACTGCCGCGGCGGTATATGTGGTAACCCGCGCAGAAATTCGCTCTACAGGTGCCCGCAATATCCCCGACGCTCTCCGTCTGGTGCCGGGGATGGATGTAAATCAAATAGACGCAACTACGTTAGATGTTGGAATTCGAGGATTTGACGAGCGCTTCAGCAACAAAATGCTGGTGATGATCGACGGCAGAAGCCTGTACTCGCCAATATTCGGCGGGATCTACTGGGACAGCATCACCCTGGACTTGGATGACATCGACCGGATTGAGGTGATTCGCGGGCCAGGCGGGTCGCTGTGGGGAACCAATGCGGTCAATGGCACAGTGAATATCATCACGAGATCGTCACAAGAGACGCAGGGCATGTTGCTCATCGAAAGGTCATCTAGCGATACTCCGATTTCGTTGAGCGCACGCTACGGCGCCCCGGTGGGCAAGCTTGGCTCGTATCGCATCTTCTCGAAGTACGCTGACGCATTCGGGACCCAGGACGAAACCGGTCATTGGGCCGGAGATGCTTGGCATCTTTTACGTGGCGGGGTCCGTTCTGACCTGAAGCTGCAAGAACACGACGCGCTTATGCTGGAAGGCGATCTATACGGCGGAAGCTTCGGCGAACCCCTAACCAGAACGATATTGGTTGCTCCTTTTGCTGTGACGGTCGGAGGCATCAACTCCATATCAGGCGGATCAGCGATGGGACGCTGGACGCACGGCTATGTCGACGGACAGGAAACACAAGTCCAGGTCTACTACGTAATAGAGGATCGCGACGCAACCGAGCGGCCCGACAATCTCAGTACGATAGATGTGGACCTACAGCATGACTTCCACATCGGTTCGAGGCAGGATCTTGTTGGCGGCGCAGGATATCGCTATTCGGCCCTTTACGCTCCAGCTACTCCGTCTTTGGTGATCACCCCTGCGAAGCAGCGCTACCCGCTCTTCAGTGGGTTCATTCAGGATGAGCTTTCGCTGGTTCCGAAAAGGTTCTCGCTTGTCGCTGGCGGAAAGAGCGAGCACAACCGGTTTACGGGCATCGATTTCCAGCCGAGTCTGCGTTTGAACTGGAGGCCGGACCTAAGAAGTGCAATATGGGTTTCCGTAACAAAAGCAATAAAAATTCCAAACATTCTAAACACGTCTATGTATCGGCCTTTGAGTGCAAGTTTGGGCACGGATGGCATTGACCTCACGGCTCTGGTCGGAAACCCAAAATACAAAGACGAACGTCTGCTCGCTTATGAAACCGGCATTCGCATACAGCTAAAAAGGGCGTCGTTGGATGCGACGGGGTTCGTGAACAACTACAACGACGTTGAAACCAACGAGAGCCTTGCGCCAGTGGCACAGGCAGGCTACACAGAGTATCCGGCGCAGTGGGCCAACAATCTATTTGGCAAGACCTTTGGCGCGGAGGCTGCTGCAAGCTGGAGTGTGGTTTCGAACTGGAAGGTGACGACCTCGTATTCGTGGCTCAAGATCGAGATGCGCGCAAACTCACAAAGCAACGATACGAGCACAGCCGGCGGATTCAATGCCGGTACGCCAACTAACCACTTTGGAGCGAGTTCGTCTTGCTCACCGCTGAAAAATCTGGATTTCAATGTCCTGGCCCAATACACCGGTCCATTGCCCTCCGGTTTCGGCAAGGACACTGCACCTGCGCTGCCGTCGTACTATCGGGTGGACAGCGATCTGCAATTGCACGTCAGGGAGTACTTTCGCATAGATCTCGGCGGGCAAAACTTGTTACAGCCTCGCATCGCGCAATACGTGGGCGGGAGTGGAGCGAATCAGACACTGACCCCGCGCAACGTGTTCGTTAGGGCCACATATGCTTTCTAAGCCCGTCGTCAAAGCGATCGCGTTAGAGTTACAAGCGCAGCGCCATCGCAGGGCTATTTCGCTCCTCTAGGGGGAAACGGGATTGAGCACCAAGGCCAACGCGAACCCCGGAAAAGTGCTCAGGCAGAACCATCCCCGCTCTTTCCAACTCGCACAGGTAAAGGTGCCTGCTCTCCGGTCGATTCTGTGTTGCGCGCTGGTATTCCATTTTCTCGCTGCTGAAATCGGTTGGGCGCAGCCAGCAAGCGACGAGGATCACATGAAGGCCGCTTTCCTTTATCACTTCGCGCAACTCGTGGAGTGGCCCGATGATGCCTTTGAAGGCAGCGGCAGTCCGCTCATCTTGTGCACACTTGAAGATGACGCAATTTACGATGAGTTGGAGAGCACCGTCCAGGGAAAGCAGATCGGATCGCGAACCATTCTCATCCGACATATTCATATCTCCCAAGCCACCCACGGATGCAACATGCTCTTCGTTAGCAAGAGGGACGGCAAGAGCAACTCGCTTGCAACTCTTCGAAACCTGCCGGTTCTTACGGTGAGGGAAGCAGCCGATTTCGTAAGCTCAGGCGGGATGATTTGCTTCCACCTCGTAGACGACAGGATTCGCTTCGACATCAACCTCGGTGTTGCCAACTCGTCTCATCTCAAAATCAGTTCCCGGTTGCTGGTCCTCGCCACATCTGTGATTCGCGGCAACGGCGCGGACCAAGGAAGGTAAAGGCATGCGCATCCGGGATTGGTCCATCCGAATCAATCTGGCTCTCCTGATTCTCTTTGCCAGCGCGCTGGCGGTCATGCTTGCTTCCCTCGGCTTCGCCATCTATGAGCGCCGGAGTTATCGCGCCAGTGCCGTTTCTGAACTTACCGCCCTGGCCGATACCCTTGGGGCAAACACCGCTGCATCGCTCGAGTTTAACGACAGAAAAACCGCCGAAGAGATGTTAGGAGCATTGGCGACTGAACCGCATATCCTTGATGCATGTCTCTACGATAACCAAGGACGCATCTTCGCGGAATACCGCAGGTCCGGAGGTCCCGCAGGTATGGTCCTCTCAGCGCGGCTTCAAGACGGAAAGTACTTTGACCGTGACGCCTTGGCTCTGTTTCGCGGCGTGGCCCTTAATGGAGAACGCACCGGCTCCATTGCGCTGGTCTTCGATCTTCGTGACTTCCGTTCGTTGCTTCTTGAATACGCTAGAATTGCAGCACTCGTCTTTGTCCTCTCCGTCCTGATGACATTCCTCGCCTCTTTGCGCCTTGCAGGCTCCATCGGTAATCCGCTCATAGAATTGGCAACTGTCGCCCGTCATATTTCCATCGACAAGGATTACTCCATCCGGGCCAAAATCCAGGCCGGCGGAGAAATTGGCCTTCTCGTCGAATCCTTTAACGAGATGCTCTCTTGCATCCAATCACGCGAGTCGGCGCTCAATGACGCCCTCACTTCGCTCGGGGAGAGCGAGGAACGCTATGCCCTGGCTGCGCGTGGCGCAAATGACGGCCTCTGGGATTGGAACCTAGCCACAAACGAGATCTACTTTTCTCCTCGCTGGAACCATATGCTTGGCTATTCGACGAGCGAAACGTGGTCCACTCCCAAACAATGGTTCAGTCACATTCACGCCGACGACCGGGAACAGGTCCGCGCCGGTATTGCAGCACATTGCGATGGAGAGACTCCGGAGTTCGTCAGTGAGTATCGCATGCGCCACAAATCAGGCGGCTATATCTGGACCCTCAGTCGCGGTATTGTGGTACGCGATAGTGCTGGCACGCCTCTCCGCATGGCAGGTTCGCAGACAGACATCACGGAAGGTAAAGTGGCCGATCCGCTGACCCATCTTCCCAACCGGCTTTACTTCATCGACCGTCTCGAGTCCGCGATCGAAACCGCCCTACAGCAAGACATCATTTTCGCGGTTCTGTTTGTAGATCTCGATCAGTTCAAATTGGTCAACGATAGCCTAGGACACGCAGCCGGCGATGAGTTGCTCATCGATGTGGCGGGACGATTGCGCACCAGCATTCGCACTGGCCCCAGACTGAGCGGCGCTGCGCAACCTGTCGTTGCACGGATCGGTGGAGACGAGTTCGCCATCTTTCTTGGAAATATACTTCACGAATCTGACGCTTCGATTGTCGCGGAGCGCATCCTTGAGAGGCTAACTGAGCCGTTCCAGTTCGAGGGTCGCAGTATGTTTGTCTCCGCCAGCATAGGGATTGCGCTCAGTTCGAGCGGTGTCACTGCCGAAGAACTTCTTCGCAACGCCGACACCGCCATGTATCGTGCCAAGAGCAACGGCAAAGCACGCTGCGAATTCTTCAACGAAGGGATGCGCGAAACAGTCATCACCCGCTTCGAGGTGGAGAATGGCTTGCGCAAGGCAATCGAGGAGCAACACTTCGTCGTCTATTACCAGCCAATCGTGTCGCTCCGCAGTAACAATATCTGCGGATTCGAGGCTCTGGTTCGCTGGAATCATCCCAAACGGGGGCTAGTTCCGCCAGTTGAATTCATTCCAATCGCCGAGGAAAGCGAGATCATTGTTTCCCTTGGCCGTTTGGTTCTGCGCGAAGCCACGCGCCAGATGGCTGAATGGCAAAGGAGTTTTCCTTCCCTTCGCCCGCTCAGGATAAGCGTAAACGTTGCTACCAGGCAATTGAGTGATTCCCGACTGGTAGAGGACGTTCAATCTGCTCTGGCGGATTCCGGATTGGACGCTCAATCCCTCGCGCTGGAAGTCACGGAAAGCTCGATTATGGGAAATGCGCGCCAGACGTTGGCAACCCTCGACCGCCTCAAGGCGATGAATGTCGGGTTGGAAATAGACGACTTTGGAACTGGATATTCGTCGCTGAGCTACCTGCAGCGGCTTCCTTTCGACACACTTAAGATCGATCGCTCATTCGTCCGTGAAATGGACTCTGGAAACGGCAGCGTCGACATAGTGAAGGCGATCTTGCAACTGGCCCATTCCCTTAGACTGGAGGTCATTGCTGAAGGCGTGGAGACCGAGTTGCAGTTGTGCAAACTGCGTGAGCTCGGAACCGATTATCTCCAGGGATACCTCTTCTCTAGGCCAGTCGACGCAGGTGCGGCCGAGAGGCTTTGCCAGGCGGCCAGCGAATCTGGATTCATCTCGGATGCGTTTGCCCTGGTCCCAGCTGAGGAGGCTGGAAGATCCAAGTTCATACACTGAAGGCCTTAAGCTCTCGAAAGAAACGGGACGGAAAACCAGAGGAAATGGCTGTCTTTCGAACCATTTTGCTTATTGTTACTTATCATCCTTGCAGCCGCTGCTGCTTTGAGTGGTAGTTCCGACCTTTGGTTTACGCAGGAAGTTCCTGGTCAAGGGTGCTTCGCGCCCTGAATCGAGAATACTTCGAATCGACGATACGTCCTCAATACGCCGCAGGCAACGGCGGTCCTCACCTGCGATAGATCACCAGATTTCAGTCGAAATGCTGACTTCGGGGGCGTTTCTGATTTCGATGCGCGCATTAGCTATTGATTATGAATCCGAAAACATCTCAAACACGATGGGCGTATACGGCTGTGGATCCGGTTTCCCCCCGCGCCAGAGAGCGCGGGGGGGAAAGCGGCGTCTTCATCCGTTTGGGTTAGTATTTGGTCCCGCCATTGTAGTCGGAAACTATGTCGGCATCTACCGCCGTCATACTGGCCGTGTCGCTGAAGATAAGTCCCAATTCGCGGTTGTTGTTCAAAGAATTGGTGGAGAAGTTCTCCGAACCCACGAAGAGCTTCGCGGCGGATGTTCCGTAGTCGGCGAGTACAACCTTGGCATGGATGTAATAGCCGGTCGAGGAAGTGTAGACGGCGATCTTTGCCCCGTCATTCTTCAGGGTTGTGAGGATGGTGTTGTAGTCGCTGCTCTCGTTCTCCTGCACCAGCGTGATAGCCACGCCGCGCGCCAGAGCCGATTCCAGAGCGGACTCGATGCCGGTGTCGGCCATCTCCTCCTGCTCAATCATCAATGAGGTGTTTGCTCCGTTGATGAGGGCGGTGAGAGCGCTGCGCGAGTTAGTCGGACTCCAAACAAGGTTGTCGCCATCGGGAGGAGTGATGGTGCCATTGACGAAATCGGCATTGAAGGTGGTTTCGATCGCCGCCACATCCGCCGCGTCGTTAGTGATGACAGCATACTCGCGGCTGGTTGCGTAGTACTGCGACTGCAGGTTGAGGGTCTGGATCGAAGAGGTGGTCCCATCGACCGTAATGGTCTTCTGGTGGGTGTAAGTGTAAGTCGGATTTGCCCAGTGAACGGAGACATTGTTTGCAGTCAAGTAGTTGTACGCCGCGGTGTTGTTGCTCTTCTCGGCGTTCTGGTCGAGGATGACCCGGACCGTGACGCCGTTGGAGGCGGCAGTGGCCAGGAGCGAAGTGAACGTGGTGTCTTGCAGCGCATACATGGTGATGTCAATGGTCTTCTTGGCCGAAGAAACCAGGTTGTAGATCGGCGTAAGTCCAGCCGCCGGCTCGGCAATCAGGGTGTAAGTGGTCGAAGATCCTGATGCGCCGACGGTCAGCGTGAGATTGGTTGTTTCGGCAGCACCGCTCGCCGGGGTTCCGGTCACTGTGACGGTGTAAGTGCCCGGTGTGGCCGTCGAAGATGCGGTGAAGGTCAGCGTCGAAGCGCCAGCACCGGTTATCGAAGTTGGATTGAACGCAGCGGTGATGCCGCTGGGCATGCCGCTGGCGCTTAGGGTCACTGTTGAGTTGAAGCCGTTAGTGACGGCCTCGGTGATAGTAGAGGTTCCGGTGCTGCCGTCTGTAACAGAGGCGGAGGTGGCGCTCAACGAAAAGCTCGGTGTCGCGGTGGCGCTGACGGTCAGCGTGAGGGTGGTTGTTTCGGCGGTGCCGCTGGCCGGGGTTCCTGTCACGGTGACAGTGTAGCTTCCGGCCGTGGCCGTGGACGCTGCGGTGAAGGTCAGCGTCGAAGTTCCGGCGCCGGTGATGGAAGCAGGGCTGAAGGCCGCGGTAACGCCGGTCGGCAAGCCGCTGGCGCTCAGGGTCACTGCTGAGTTAAAGCCGTTGGTGACGGCCTCGGTGATAGTAGAGGTTCCGGTGCTGCCGTCTGTGACAGAGGCAGAGGTGGCGCTCAACGAGAAGCTCGATGTCCCGGCCGACTGCACCGCGAAGATCAGATCGTCGTGATCGTCATATGAGCCGGTCGTGCAAACAGCGGCTGATTGCTCATAGCGGAAGTTTGCCCGCACTGCTTGCAAGCTGCCGGTGGGCAGAGTGTATGTGGTCGACAAGGTCTGCGCTCCACTGGCCGTGGGCGTTATGGTCTTGGCGAGTACCCACGAGGGGCTGTTGGCGTTGGCCGTGTAGTAAATGTCCAGGTGGTCGCTGGTGTTATATGCCCAAACCGTTGCGGTAACCGTAACCGATTGCCCTTGGGTCAGCGCTCCGCCGTTGGTGGACGCCACCACGATGCGGTCGTTGGACTCGGCCGAATGGAAGGTTCCCGACGTGCCATCGGCGCAGGAATTGTTGATGGTATTAGGTTGATTGGGTTCCGCGCCGCCCGACATATTCCCGCGTCCCAGCAACAAGCTGGGACCGGAGTCGCACGACGTACCCACCGTTGCGCATCCTGGAGCCAACAGCGTTGAGTTGTAGACTGCAGTCTGCGCGCCGCCGCCACCACCCGAGGAGGTGATCGTCAATGAGAGGCTCGTACTGTTCGCCAGCGAGCCAGAGGTTCCGGTTACCGTAACCGTGGCGCTTCCGACTGTAGTGGTCGAAGAAGCTGTGAGCGTCAAGGTCGAGGTTGCCGTTCCGTTGGCTGCCGGGGTTACCGAACTCGGCGAGAACGCCGCGGTTACCCCTGTAGGCAATCCGGTAGCGGTCAGCGTGGTCGCGGCGCTGAAGCTGTTCTTGCTGGTGATGGTAATGGTGCTGGTTCCGTTGCCGCCGCCAGAGATGCTCAGAGAAGTGGGCGAGTCCGTAACTGTGAAGTTGGGTGTTGCGGTCGCGCTCACGGTAAGGGGCAGTGTGGCCGTCTCGGCGGTACCGCTGGCCGGCGTTCCGGTCACAGTGATGGTGTAGTTGCCGGCCGCTGCCGTGGAGGATGCGGTGAAGATCAGCGTCGAAGTTCCGGCACCGGTGATCGAGGTCGGGCTGAAGACAGCGGTGACGCCGCTGGGCAGGCCGCTAGCAGTCAATGTCACGGCGGAGTCAAAGCCGTTGGAGACGGTCTCGGTGATGGCGGATGTGCCGGTGCTGCCATCGGTTACAGATGCGCCTGAGGCACTAAGCGAAAAGGTACCGGTGCCGGTCGAAGAACCAGCAAGGGCGTTGATCAGGTTGACGCCGTTCGGAGTTCCCCAGCCGGTGACCAGATCGAAGCCGGCTACCGCCGAGTAGCTGCCGGAGGTGCCGCTCGTGATGTCGTGGAAGTCGGTTTTATAAGACGAGCCCAAACCAATGGGATAGATGATCGGATCGATGAAACCAACGCTTTTGACAGTGGCGGAAGGATTGTTGGCTGCATACTGCTGGTTGACCAGGGCGATGTAGCCGGCCCACATCGGCGCGGCAAAGCTGGTGCCACCGTAAACGTTCGCTTGGCAGGTCGTCTGATCGGCGCATGTGTAGAAGGTAAAGTTTGCGTTGGCCGAGACATCGGGGCCGTTGCGCAGGGTGGTCGAACCCTTGTTGCTGGAGGTGACCACGCCCGAGGCCGACTGCCACGAGGGGATAGCGATCGAGTCTGGTGTGATGCCGCCGCCCGAATCGGTCCAAGCGGTTTCCGAGGACCAGGGACCGGCCGCCGCTGAGGTGACTAGATCCGTGCCGCCCACCGAGACGACATACGCATCGTCGGCAGGCCAGGCTTCGTTGCTCGACGACCACGTGGAGCTGTCGCCTGAGGCCGCGAAAAAGTTCTGCCCCTGAGCGGCCATCGTCTTGAAGTAGGTGTCAAGCGTGCTTGGATCTGCAGGTGTCCAGCCCCACGAGCAGCCAATGGTGTTCGGAAGCGGGCCGTCCTCATTCGTAGTCATGGCGCTGATGATGGTAGAGTCCGTGCCGCCAATGTACATCGTCAGGCCTGTCAGCCCGGGCGCCATGCCCATCGCCTGGGTCATGTCCAGCGTCTGCTCACCGTCGTCGCAGCTCGTGGTGGTGGTGCCGTTTTCGCAAGTAGTCGCGTTCTTCGAAGAACAGGTGCAGCTGGTGCTGGTGGTATCGACTGAAACGAGCTTTGGCGTAAAGGGCTCGGTCTGGCCAACATTCTTGTAGTAAGTGGTGAGGTCGGCAAGGTCGGTGCCGAGAAATTCAAACAGGCCGACTGTCTGGCCGGCGCCGGTCAGAGCCGTGCCGCCGTAGTAGGACGCACGCATGTCGCTGCCGAGATAAGACGCCGAAGGGCCGCTGCCGGTGGTGGCATGAGAGACCGCTGCATCTTCGCTGATGCCGTGGGACGCGGCATAATCGCTGCGCTTCTCCATCATGCGGTGCGGGAGCGAGTAGTTGTCCAAGCCCGAGATATGCTCGAGCTGGAAGGGCAGATCGACGCTGGGTTCACAATCCGGCGAGAAAAATATCCGGTTCTCGGTGGGATGTTGGTAGGTTCGCATCGTTACATGGAACGCGGACTCGATGACGGACACGGTGCCGCTGAGAACCAAATCCCGCTTTTTGAGGCTGCCGTTCTCGATTCTGAAGCCGTTTGCCTTAGCGAAGTTGACTAGCGCGTCCCAGCTCTCCTGTGTGGGGCCGAAGCGGGCTGAGGTCTCGTCCGGGGTGAGGAAGTGGCGGAAGTTGGGGCTGAACGGATCATAGACATCCGCTACAAAAGCATCCAGGCCGGCTGGATCCCGCAGCGGCAGAACGATGTCCACCTGCAGGGTCTGGGTCTGAGGAAGGCGTCCTACCGCCTGAGCCTGGCCGTTGAGTACCACATCGCGCACATGGCGTGTCATCAGCGATTGCGCGGGTGCGTTCGTCGCGATGACCGTGAGAACGGCAATGATCGAGAACACAAAAAGGCTAATTCTCCGAATCATAAATTTCTCCTTTGATTGGGGGTTGATTAAAGAAGCAGATGTCCGGCTCGTAATCGGACAACAGACACACATATTACTGATGCGCAGATTTTGATATTACCGATTTGGAGTGTATGGAGTTACTTGTAGGGAGGCTAGCACAGGAATGATGAAGATTCTGGTAATTCTGGCGTTAAAATTCGAATTTACTGTAAAAGTAATATAATCAACAATATACTGTCGTTGCGAAGTGCGATTTTGTCGAAATTTGTTCTAGCCGCCTTCTGTTTAAGAAGGTGTTACTTGTGCGGTAAAGAACCAGCCCCTCCCCGAGCGGTGCGGATACACCCTTGGACGCGTCGGCCTTTCCACCTGCCACATCCTGACCAACCGCGTATAAGCCCTCTCCGCCGAGGTCCTAGTGCTGGACCAAGCTGCATAGAGTCTTAGCGAGCCCAAGCCGGCGGGATTCTGAAGAAAGCCGCAATGAACTCGATTGCGAGTACCAAGGCGAAGGCGGATCTTGCCAGTTATCCGCCTTCAGCCGTTTGGGCATCGAGTTACCCTTATGGAGCTTTTGGCGCTTGACAGCGCGGACGCTCGTTGCAGGATGGGACGCCTGCCGCCGGGCAGCCATTCACTGCTGGTTCCGACCGTCCAACCGGACGCGGTTGATTTCGGTTTGGATTGTCCTGTACTGCGCCGTCGATGTCGACCCGACCCACAGCGTTCCGGCCTCAGACAGCTCGACGTGTTCGTCGGATTGCCTATAAACTGAAGCATCACTTGGAGCAGATGCCGATGCGCATCGTACGTATAGGTCATGCTTTCTTCGCCATCACCATGATCGGTCTCGGAGCCGTGGGCCTGCTCCATCCCGATTTCGTTCCGTTGTGGAACCCTGTGCCCACCGGTGTCCCCGCACGCGAACTATTCATTTACTTTGGCGCCCTCATCTCCCTCACAGCCGGCATTGGTCTGCTTGTTCCGCGCATGGCGGCCATAGCCGCGCGCTTGCTGCTCGCGACTCTCTTCCTTTGGTTGCTGCTATTCCGGTTGCCAAACTTTCTTCGTGAACCCGCTTTCGCCGCTTGCTGGTCGGTGTTTCCGCTCACGCTAATGCTGGCAGCCACGTGGGTGCTCTATGTCCGGTTTGCCGTCGACTGGGACCGAAAATACTTCAGATTTGTCAGCAGCAACGACGGCCTACGCATCGCGCGCATACTCTACGGCCTCTGCTTGATCTTTTTCGGTGTAGCCCACTTCGTCGACGTGAAAGACACGGTATCGCTCATCCCCCATTGGCTGCCGGGCCACCTCTTCTGGGCGTATTTCACAGGCGGTGCCTTCATTGCAGCGGGCATCGCGACCCTCATTGGATTCTGTGCACGGCTGGCCGCCGCGCTCTCAGCCTTTCAACTCGCACTGTTCCTGTTCGTGGTGTGGATACCTATCGTGGCGGCGGGCTCCAAAGACCCGTTCCAGTTGAGTGAGACCATCCTTAACACGGCGCTGTTGGCTGGCGCGTGGGTGGTTGCCGATTCTTACTGGTAGCAGCGGTAATGCCGTAGGATGGGACCTCGATTCGCACCTAGACCGGCCGCGACGCCTGAACATCGTTGGTATCGGCGTGCCTTACAACCACTAACTATTGCGGCGCTTCTTGCATATATCCCCTTCGGTGTTGTCCTCTTTGCGCGAGCCACGAATCATCGGCAGACGAACATCCCGCGCACCGTCTACATAAATCTTGTGCCTCTTGTGAAGGAATTGAGTCATCCAGAGATCTGATCTGAACTCGATCGCGACTGCGGAGTTGAGTCACTGTGGAGGAATCGCTCGTTACCGATCAGTCGCAAGAGTTTTAGACTGACTCTTTACTCAGGGGCGTTCTCTATTCATGCTCGTTGACCCACCGATAAGCTGAGCCAAGCCACGACCCGCCTGGCTCGGATTCCTGGAGATGGGGGAGTAAGGCCCACAATCCAATCAGTGCTAGTCCCACAAGGTTCGGAAACAGGAGCGGCGCCATCGGAGGAGCGCCATTCACGATTTTGTCGAATAGATTCGAACCTGGCTGAATCAGATCCGCCTGCATGTGGAACCAGAATCCAAGCACGCCTACAATTGCCTGTCCTATCATCACCACGACGCAGAGATCGAGAAAACGTTGCGAGACGCTCGTGATGAGAGGAACAATAAGGAATCCAGTTGCGAACGCGGATGAAATTACAGGTATCCATTCCGTTCGAGCAAAAAACCCGTTCGATGCGTGATCCGTGAGCGAGAGAACGAAGTTCCCAAAGAAACCACCCAGGGCAAGCAAGATCACCCAGCGCGCCCATTCGGCGCTTTTTACACCGACCATGCGATTGACCAACAGCAGAAAGCCAAGCCCAGTGTAGGCCAGCGGTGCGGCAAAGGGCGCCGCGTAGGTGAGGCTCTTGAGAGTGTGATCGAGGAAGAAGCGACTCTCCAAATGATAAAGAACGCCGCCCAACCCAACCAGAATCGAGAGCCAGCCAATCAGGTGACCGACATCTCGCCAGGGTGCCTTGAAATGCCAAAGCCATTTCAATGCGATCACGATCAGAAGTAGCACAGGTGCAGCCAATGAAAAGTAAAAGGGAATGTACTCGGCTGCTTTAGCGAAGTGGTTGACCGAATGCGCGATGAAGATATCCGCGGCAAGAATCGCGAGATTCGCCGTGACGAACAACTCGATCCATAGCTGCGGATCATTGACTGATTGCATGCGAGGATCTGCAACCAGGGTCTTCGCGCCCGCGAGAAGCCTATTTGCGGCCATGATCTCTCCGCAGTTCGTCCGCCTCGTGCTGAAGTTCGACTGTCTTTGAAAGCAATTCGAAGTTGCCATGCCACTGGACAAAGTCCGCGCCGCCCATGAAGGCCCCATGCTTGCTGGTTCGGCCGTCGTAGTGCCACATATTGAAAAAGGTGAAGTCGATGGTATGCGTGAACGGCGGACTTGTGAGTGTGCCGTCCTTGTGCAATCCGTCCATAATGTCTTTTGCGGCGAGCACTTTTGTGTTGGTGCTTTCGATAACCTGCTCGCCTTGCGCGTAAATGCGATCAACAAGAGGCTGAGTATGGCATTGGGTGCAGACCTGCTTCATGTTGATTTGAGCCTGAAGGTAATTGGGCCGGTGCGAAGTGACTTGATCCGCGAGATACCAGCTCAAACGATCTGATGGGTTGTGCGTTACCTTGAGTCCGTTGATTCCACTCATATGACATGTTGCGCAGGTGGGCACGAACATGTCGCGAGTCGTCAGTGTGCGTGGGTCGGCGGCAAGATTCAACAGGTTCCGTTGGGCCGCAAACATGACACCGTGTTTCGACTCGCTATAGATTTCCATCTGCGAGTGATCGGGCCCCATGTGACATTGACCGCAGGTCGATGGCAGGCGGGCCAGCGCTACCGAACTGGTATGCCGTGAATGGCACTCCGTGCATGTGCCAATAGTGCCGTCCTCGTTCGGCTTGCCAATGGCGTGGCATTGCTCGCAACCCGAAGTTACGGCCGGGTGACCTTCAGGCATCGTCAATGGGTTTGGCGGGCGCTTTGTGCCGCCAGGCTGGAATTGCTCGCTGAATGCGACTTGTTCCGGAGAAAGGCTCCTTTCTCCATTTACCGCGGCCCAGCTTGGGGCTGCATGGCGGCTGCGCAGATACTCCTGGTAAATGTTCTCATGGCAAGAGCGGCAGTTACCGGCTGTCAAGTGTGTACTGATGACGAAACCGTGATGGTCGACCTTCTGTTGTCCCGCAGCGGCTTGATGGCAGTCCAGACAGTTGACGCCTTTCTTCGCATGCGCAGACATCTCGTATTCGTGAACGACTGAATACTGTAGCCTGGCATGACACTCCGCACATTTTCCCGACGCGCGCACGAAATCAGCCGTCGGTTGCTCGGTCTCCATCTTGGGACGAGCCCGGTTCACAAGGAAGGCCGAGACAATGAGGGCAAATGTGATGACAACTGCCATGAATACGGAACGAAAAGACATCGATTTGAACTCCAGTGGGACGCGAGGCAAAGGGCCATCTCGTAAAGCGTTGCTGCACCTATTTGAGGAAGGCAACATTGGGAACTGTAACAGAACAACCGGTAAAAGTGCACCAATATCAGGCGTTCCGCAAGCTGCCATGCGAAAGCAGCGACTTTGTGGCTTCAGCTTGCTGATGTTAACTCCGTCCCCGCGGAGTTGGATGAGTTGATTAGGCGACTTCCCTAAGTAGAAGAATGATAGCTCACGGCGGAGATACATCGTGATACGATATATCTATGGCCGCAAGATGCGCTCAGCTCAATATTCACGAATTGCGGAACCTAGCCGAATTCCGCTACCAGATCCGTCGCTTTTTGCGTTTCAGTGAGGATCAGGCACGCGGTGCCGGAATCGAGCCGCAGCAGCACCAGCTATTGCTGGCCATCAAAGGCTTGCCAGTTGGCGTTAAGCCTACTGTTGGCGAGCTCGCATCGCGAATGCTGATTCGTCATAATAGCGCTGTTGAACTGCTGAACAGGCTCACTGAACACAAACTAGTGGAGCGTGTTGCGGCACCGACAGATCACCGCGAAGTTCTTGTGCAGCTTACTAGCAAGGGGGAGGAGTTGCTGCACAGGTTGTCAGTCTCGCACCGTGAGGAGCTGCGGGCCAAGGGGCCTGCGCTGATGAAAACGCTCGGCGGCGTACTGGATGGCGTATGAGACTCTCTGCTGAACTCAGTAAACTAGGCGATTTCACGACCACCACTAGGGTGCTGCCAATCGCCGGCCTGGCTATGGTGATCGGCCTCATAGGTGCGTACGTTGCACTTGTACTACTATGGCTGATCGGGTTCTTTACGAATCTCTTCTACTATCAACGACTCGGAAGCAACCTGGTCTCGCCCGCTGGAAATCACCTTGGCTGGTTGGCTGTGTTGGTGCCCATCGTCGGCGGACTGATCATCGGCCTTATGGCGCGCTATGGATCAGAAAGGATTCGCGGGCACGGCATACCAGAGGCAATCGAATCGATTTTGATCGGCGGCAGCAAGGTAGATCCGAAGTTGGCGATTCTCAAGCCGCTGTCGGCGGCGCTGTCGATCGGAACCGGCGGACCATTCGGCGCGGAAGGCCCCATCATCATGACTGGCGGCGCGTTCGGATCGATGATCGCGCAATTTTTCCATCTCACCAGTTCCGAGCGAAAGACCTTGCTTGTGGCTGGGGCGGCAGCAGGCATGTCCGCCACGTTCGCCGCGCCACTCTCCGCGATCCTTCTTGCGGTTGAGTTGCTGCTCTTCGAATGGAAGCCGCGCAGTCTGATTCCGGTTGCACTCGCCAGCGCGACCGCAGGCGCTGCGCGTCGATACCTGATCGGCCTCGGACCGCTCTTTCCCACGCCGCCGCACCCTGTATTCATTGGCCCTGCAGGACTCATGGGCTGCATCATATGCGGATTCCTCGCCGGTGCATTGTCCTCATTACTTACCGGTGCCGTCTACGCAGCCGAGGACGCATTCGCAAAGTTGCCAATTCACTGGATGTGGTGGCCGGCGATCGGAGGCTTGGTGATCGGGGTGGGAGGCATGATCTTCCCACAAGCGCTGGGCGTCGGTTATGACACCATCGGTACACTCCTCCAGGGCAACGGCGCCATCGGACTTTTGCTTGGCGTTTTGCTCGTGAAGTCCACTATCTGGGCGGTATCGCTGGGGTCGGGAACATCGGGTGGAGTTCTTGCACCATTGCTGATGATGGGGGGTGCGTTGGGCGGCCTCGAAGCCTTGTTTCTTCCCGCAGCCGGCGCTGGCTTCTGGCCGCTGGTCAGCATGGGAGCAATCCTTGGTGGCACGATGCGGTCGCCATTTACCGGAATCGTATTCGCAATCGAACTAACGCACGATGTGAACATGATCCTGCCACTGATCGTAGCCGCAGTCATTGCACATACATTCACTGTATTGGTTCTGAGGCGATCTATTCTCACGGAGAAGGTGGCTCGCCGCGGCTTTCATCTCAGCCGCGAGTACAGTGTGGATCCACTTGAGGTGCTGTTCGTTCGCGAAGTGATGCGCACTCGGATACTCGCATTCGAGGGGAGTAGCACGATCGACGATGCCCGGAAGATGTTGAAGACCGGCAATCCTTCTCGTGGGCAACACCTTTATCCGGTGGCTGATGCAAATCGTCGTCTCTGCGGGGTCATTACTCGCAAGGACTTGACTCAATTCGCTGACGACCGGGTCTTGATGTCTGACGTTGCACGCCGCGAGCCTGTTGTGGCGGTCGCGGACGAGTCGCTGCGCACCGTCGTCTATCGCATGGCGGAAACGGGCTTCACGAGGATGCCCGTGGTGGATAGCAGGAACGAACGCCGAATTGCAGGCATGATTTCGCTCGATGACCTGCTGCATGCTCGCGTTCGCAACCTCTCTGAAGAACGCAGCCGAGAGCGCGTCCTGCAAATCCGCTTACCATTCCGTGGGGCCAGGAAGACGGCCCCAGTCGAAGAGTGACCGGTACGGCGATTGAATATGGAGACTAGTTAATAATTTAAAGCTTGCTCCAACTCAATCGCGTTCGGGAAGAGAATGTTGTTTTCCAAATGAATATGTTGGTGCAGATCTTGCTCGAATTCCTTTAGTCCGTCGTAGAAGGCATGGAAGGTAGGGCAAGCATCATCAGGCGTCATGAAGTTGTGACTGAGGTGGCGAAGTTCAGCTAGGAGCATTCCGGCAGCGTCATGTTCCTGCGTCATCATCGCGATCGGGTTGGCAATCGTCCTGAAACAACTGTGCGGTTTTTCTGCGCCGGTAGCGACGGCATGCTCGAGATTCGAAATGTAAGGAAACAGAACTGTTTCTTCTTTCGTGAGATGCTGCGTTAGTTCCGCGTCGAGCCTCGCTAATGTTCCAGCAATGAGCGGCAGTTCCGGCTTTGTTGCGCCATGACGATTCACGACCTTCGCAGCGATTAGGGCGAGCCTGGGTAGTTCTCTCTTTACAAAGGCATGATGAGTTGTAACAATATGCTGACTCAAGCTCTCCAACGACTTACCGGCCCAATCTTCAATATCCAACTCCGGTGTCTTTGCCGCCGCTTCCAGCGCAGCGATCACGGCGCCTATTTCAAGCTTTCCTGCTGTACACGCTTCGCTAAGAGGCTTACGGCCACCGCAGCAATAGTCGATTCCAAACTGCTCAAAAACTCGTATTGAAGATGGCTGTTCAAGGGCGATGTCTCGCACGGTCTGTGTAGTTGGGGTCATTTTCGATCTCCTTGATTGACACCCTAAGACTTCGCGCATTCAGCCACAGCGACTTTGGTCACTTCAGACGAGGATTTTGGATCTTACACGCATGTGACACAGTGGTCGTGATCCTCGGCGATTCTCAATCGGGCTTTAGATGTCCCTGATTAAGTATGTATGTACCATTGCCCATTCTACTCGATACTCTGAGTCCGAAGGATGCGGCTCAACGCCCTCAGCTTGAGCGCCATTGATCAAGTCGTCTTTCAACACGCCAGCGAATCCGAGGGTATTTCGGCAGGATGCAACTGGACGTGCGGAAGGCAAATTCCAGAAAAGGAAATTGTCATGGCACACATTGCTGCAGACTTTACTCGTCTAATAGGCCGCACTCCACTTGTGCGATTGTATCGCGTCGCCGCTGGATTACCGGCAACTATATTGGCAAAGCTGGAGGGCAGAATCTACTAGACTTTGTTCGCTCGTACTCTTCTGTTGTTAGCAGCTTTCCCCGAAAGCACGGCGGGTCAGCCTATACATTGTCCGTTTCGGGGCTTGCTCAGGGTTCACTCCCATTGCAACCTAGATGCTCAGCGAGCCGCTTAAACGGCCCTCTACATCGACGGTTCCGACAGCTTTGTTACCTCTGCTGCCGTTTCGATTGCTGCCGGGTGGAACGAACCGGTTCCCGAGTGGGTCTGTCTCCCACGGAAAAGAACCGGCTTTCACGGCGCACGCGTTTAGGAGG
>CAYTJN010000008.1:0-43422 GCA_964438125.1 uncultured Occallatibacter sp. | reverse complement strand
TCTTTTCCACGCCCGATGAGGCTTTGGTGAGGCGGTTGGCCAGTTCGCCGTCGTTGGTGACCACGAGCAGCCCTTCGCTCATGTAGTCGAGGCGACCGACGGGGTAGAGGCGCTCCTTCATTTTTTCGAAGAACTGCATCACCGTGGGCCGGCCTTCGGGATCCTTTACTGTAGTGACGAAGCCTCTGGGTTTATTGAGAATGAAGTAGCGCAGACGCTCGGCACCCTGCAGCAGCTTGCCGTCGACGCGGATGTGATCGCGGCCTAGGTCGGCCTTCGTTCCCAGCACCGTGACCACCTTGCCGTTGACCTGTACGCGGCCCTGTTCGATCAGAGCCTCAGCACTGCGGCGGCTGGCAATGCCGGCAGCAGCGAGGATCTTTTGCAACCGCTCGAGCTTGGCGGGTGGACGCGGCTTGGGTGTGAACTCCTCGTCAGAGTCATCTTCTGGCTCGGGACTTTCCTCTGACTCCGGTTCGGGACCATCTTCGGCCTCGATCTCGGTTTCCGACTTCAGTTCGACTTCCGGTCCCTTCAATCCCGGCTCAGACTCGAGGGCCGTTCCAGCCTCGCCATCCGTCTCGTCACCAATTGGATCTGCAATCTTCGGGATTTCAGGCTCGAAAGCGGTGTCCAGGATTGGTTCAGTTGATTCGATTGGGGTGGATTCGGGCTGACCTTTAGTTTTCTTCTTCGCCATGGGGAATTGTCTCGGTTTCTGCCTGCTCTTGTGCGGGAGGCGCAGCAGGAGCGGCCTCTTCGGGGGGTGGGGGTTCGTTGCTGACCGCCATCTCGGCGGTCTCAGTGGATTCAGAGGGTTCTTGTGGCGTCTCCGGATTTTCGGCGCCCGGCTCTTTCAGCTCTTCGCTGGCGGCTTCATTCAATTCAGGCCCCTCGGCAGAGTTCGCACTCTCGGCCTCGTCCCCGGCGGGCTCCGGCTCTTCGAGTTCAATTTCGGCCAGCTTCTCGAACTCTTCCATGGAAGGTAGTTCCGAGACATCCTTGAGTCCGAAGCGGAGCAGGAACTCGCGAGTGGTCTTGTAGAGAATCGGGCGGCCGATGACCTGCTTCCGTCCAGCCGTGGCAATTAGTTTGCGGGCCAGCAGCGAACCGAAGACGCCAGAGGAATCCACGCCGCGAATCTCGTTTACCTCGGGTGCGGTGACAGGCTGCTTATAGGCGATGACAGCCAGGGTTTCCAGAGCCGGCAACGAGAGCTTGAGCGCCGGTTTGAGACTACGAACAAAGAGCCGGACGGCGTCGTGGCACTCCGGCTTGGTGGCTACGCGGTAGCCCCCGGCGATCTCGCGAATCTCGACGCCACGGCTATCGGAGGCGCAAGCGGCGATCAGTTCGTCGAGAAGCTGGCGAATCACGGCGCGTACTTCGCGATCTTGCTGGCGGGCCTGTCGGCGGCTTTCAGCTTCGGCAGCGTCCGCGGAGACGGCAGCCTTGCCCTCCGCTGACTCAGGTTCGCCTTCCGCTGGTGGAGGGAAAGCAGGGTCGCTGGTCTCCGCAACAGCCTTCGGGTCGGTACTCCCAGCAGCTTCGGCGCCCGGTTCCAGGCTCATCTCCGGGGTGGAAGGATTGGGGCTTGCGTAAGGCTGGGCCTCGACGGCCTGCGCGGCCGATTCGTTGGCGATTTCGGGCATTTCGGTTTCAGCCGAGGGCGTTTGCAGTTCCGTATAGGAGAGATCCTCGGTCAGCCCCAGGGGCAGGGTTTGGGCGTCTTCCGCTGCTTGAACAGCCTGTTCGGCAGACGCAGCTTCCTGCTGCGCCTTCCATTCAAGGGCTTCGGCGGCGAAAAGGGCGGCGAGCTGGGTCAGTGTGACCGGCTCTTCCGCAGCGTAGATAACAGCTTCAAGCTTGGCTTTAAGGCTCATTCTGCAATAGGTACCTTAAGTATCGTACCGGATGCGGGGCCAGCCTGCGCGCCGACTGAGACTCGATGGAGGACTAAAGCAGGTTTTTTGCGGGAGAATGACCAATGAACTGGGAGACGCCTTCGTGTGGTTTCAGGCGCTAATCGGGATATTCGCCCTCATTGTCTTTTTGGGGAACGAATCGTTTACAGCTTGCAGTGTTGACGCACAAACCGTTGCAACCCAAGCAAAGCTTGTTAAGATATCGAAGCGAATTAGTCCTTGCTTCCGAAGGTCAGCCTTCAAAGAATCGAGGTCCTCGTAACGACTAAGTAACAGAAACTATGCTACGATGGTTCGAAAATCATGGCAAACTTTCAGAACTTTCAAATGCGGAATAGCGGAAGCATGCTGCCGGCGGGCGAAAAGGTGACCGTGCCAGCTCAGCAGGTCATAACCGTCGAACTGTGGGGGCCGCTCAATACATATGTCACATCATCCCAGGAGCTCACGGTGGAAGCCTCTCCGTCGGACGCGGCCCGCGTCAAGAGATCCATTCTCCCTATTCATGGAAATGTGCGGAAGTGGGAGATCACAGGCCTAAGACCAACGGAAGTGACGATAGCCGCGAAGGCAGGCTCTCAGACCTGGTGCTCATTTGTTCTGAATGTAAAACCAGCCTCCTGGGTAAACCTCACACCTGAAAAGATGCAATTCCTTGATGATCTAGCGGATCAAGGGCGAGAGGCGTTGGGAGTTCTTCCCCTTTCCGCTATGCTCGCCTGCGCTGGTGTCGAATCCCTGTACGGCACAAGTCTTATCTATCAGCATACCCACAATCCATTCAATCTTCAGAAGCCTGACGAGCAAGCGTACCCGATATGTCAGACGATACCGCAATGCACTTTCAGCACGGGCAACGAAGCTCATTGTGGAAAAGCACCATTCTGCACAGCCACCAGCCTCACCGACGCGGTGCGGCAGTGGCGCGAGTGGATCGAAAACTCCGCGAATATTCCTGGGAGGAATGTTCTAATGGGCCTCACTGGCTCCCCGAGAGCATTTGCAGAAAATTTGTATCGAGTGGGATTCGCAAACAACGAAAAAGCGAGGACCGCCGAGTACGGAGTAATTTGGCAGCAGTATAAACTTGGCGACTACGACTAGCTAGCTATGGCTGGGTGCGTTCCGACGTACCGATTCCGCAACGTTGACCCGATGAAGGCGCTTCGCGGCGAACAGATCTCATGCTGTCGCTGCCGAACAGGCTCCTTTTTTCCCGTTATTGGCGACACTCCAAGGCCCTCTTTCTCCGCGCAAGCGGAGCGAGATCGATCGCCGGATCATCTGGAATCAGGGAGAGACCGAGCTTCTCTGAATTCTGAGCGAGGCCGAGCAGCGGTAGAACCTCGCGGTGTTGGCAATCGGATGCTTTAGAATTTTGTAAAGGCGTTGCCGCCGATCACCTTCAGTAACCCAGCAGATTGATTGCGGACCTCGAGAGTGTCCATAGACTCCCTGCTCTCGAACCCGTCAGGCATTGAGCGCCGATGCTGGGATGTTCAGAAGTCCAGGAAGGAAAGCGAATGAAATACGCCGGATTACTGGTCATGGCGGCCGGGTTCTTTCTCTCGATCTCAGCCATTGTGCTCTATACCTCTCCAACGCCGCGGGCGGCCTTCGTACTCTGCGGACTGGCTGTCCAGGGCCTGGGACTCTTCGTCGCCATGCGCGCGCATATGGAAGCGCGCGGAGAAAGCCGCTCATGAATCTGCAAGCTGCTCTGCCCCTCACCGACTCCGCCTTCGCGCTTACTCTTGCTCTCCTGCTGCTCGCGCCGCTGGCCATTGCCGGTGTCGCATTGATCAATACCGGCTTAGGCCGCTCACGTTCCGCCGCGCAGGCGCTCCTGGGCAATCTCGCCATGGTGGCTGTTGCCGCGATCGTCTTCGCCGTGGTGGGCGCGGCCATTACAGGCAACCTGCCTGGCACACCAGGCGCGGCAGCGGGACACAGCTTTTACGCTGCCGGCAAGCCCTGGAGTTGGCTTGGCGCAGGCCCGTTTCTGCTCGGCGGTCTCGGCTCAGTCCCGGCTCTTTCCCAACTCGCTGTGCTCTTTGAATTGCTGGCCGTGGCCATGGTGGTCATCATCCCCTGGGGCTCGGGAGCCGACCGTCTGCGCCTCAGCGCAGGCGTATCAATCTCCGCCGTGCTGGCCGCCGTCATCTTTCCTCTGCTGGCGCATTGGGTCTGGGCTGGTGGCTGGCTGTCGCAGTTGGGTGTCAACTTCTCGCTGGGCGCGGGCTTTCTGGATGGCGGAGGTGCGGGGACGGCCCATGTGCTGGGCGGCATTAGCGCGCTCGCCGTTGTCTGGATTGCGGGATCGCGCAGAGGCAAGTTTCCCAAGGAGGGCCTGGCCACCGCAATGCCCGGCCATAATGCTGTCTACGTCGCGTTCGGCTGCCTGCTGGCCCTGGTGGGATGGCTGGCCTGGAATGTGGCCGGTGCGGTGATCTGGCTCCATGCGCCCCTGGCCGCGCTGCCGGTGACGGCGGTCAACACGCTGCTGTCAGCTTCGGGAGCGTTGGCGGCTACCTTCACTGTGACGCGTGTGCGATTTGGTAAACCCGACGCTAGTCTCTGCGCCAACGGCTGGCTCGCCGGGCTGGTCGCCTCGAGCGCGTGCGCCGGACTGGTAACATCGGCAGAGTCGATCTTCATCGGACTGGCTGCCGGCATCATCACGCCGCTTTTGGTCGAGCTGCTCGAACTCGCAGTCTCTATCGACGATCCCTCCGGCGCCATCACGGTGCACGCCGTCGGCGGACTGTGGGGATTGTTGGCCGCAGGGGTCTTTGCCCCGCAGGCGGGCCAACTTGTGGCCCAACTGATAGGGATTGCCACGCTATTGGGGCTAGTGCTGCCTGGGGTCTATCTGATCTTCAAGGTGCTCGATCGCTTCGTCCCATTCCGCGTCGATCCAGACGGCGAACGCATCGGCATGGACCTGCACGAACTAGGTGGCGGGGCTTATCCCGAGTTCGTAATTCACCGCGACGATTCGTATCGGTAAGCTGGCAATATCGATTACGGAATAGCGGACGAGGGAACTGCGAGCTTCGTCGCTGACTCGATTACCGCCGCGCCATGAGCAGCATCAAGGCGAAGATCGCAACCGGCACCAGAACCAGCCCAGCATAGAGAAGAATCTTGCGCATCGCGGGCAGGCGTAGACCGTGCAAGACCTTTCGATGTTCATCGTCCTCAACTCCCACTTGCTCCTGATGCTCTAACTCCCAGGCCATCTCGCTGGCTGTCGCGTAGCGGTGGCGAGGCTCTCGTTCCAACGCGCGATTGAGGATCTCCTGCAACTGAGGAGTGATCTCCGGCCTCAATTTGCGCGCGGGTTTGGGGTCAGTCTGCAGCCGTTCGTTCATCACCGCCAGGGGATTGGGGCCGCCGAAGGGCGTCTGGCCTGTGAGCATCTCATAAAACATGATACCGAGTGCATAGATATCGCTACGCTGGTCTCCGCGCTGGCCCTTCACCTGCTCGGGCGAAATATAATCCGGCGTGCCCAATAGAGGCGACGGCCCGGCATAAGTGAGACGCCGCGCGTCCTCTTTCATCGCGATCCCGAAGTCGATCAGCTTGATATTGTCGTTGGCATCGACCATGATGTTTTCCGGCTTCAGGTCACGATGCACGACGCCATGCTTGTGCATGTAGTCCAACGCATCGCAGATAGCGAGAATAAGTTTGACGGCTCTGTCGACCGGCATCTTTTGTTGCTGATTCAGGATGGCCCGCAGCAGGCGCCCATCGACCCATTCGATCACCATGTAGTTACGGCTGCGTGTTTCGCCGTCGTAGGTCTTTACCAGGCCGTGGTGATCCAGTTCCTGGCCGATCTCGGCCTCACGCTTGAAGCGCTCCAGCAGAACCGGGTCGGCCTCCAGTTCATCATGAGGAATCTTGAGGGCAACCTGCTTGCCGTCTTTGAGATCGGTGGCCTTGAAGAGTGTGGACATGCCGCTGCGCGCCACCATCTTATCCAGGCGGTAGTGGTCCAGCGTATCTCCGGCTTCCAGTGTGATCATCAGTTCACATAGCATAACAATTCTCTCTCTTCGAGTCTCATTTTCCGCGCAATTCCATCGTTTCACGCAATTCGTAAAACATTCCTCAAGGAAATCGAAAGAATTTTGAGAAATCATCATCGCAAACCGAAGTAATTTATCTGATCTCAAGCGCGGGTTGCTTTTTTGCGAACACCGAATTTGCCGCGATGTTGGAGATTTTTCTTCGTCAACGCATAGACATCACACGACATCGCATGGATGCGACGCGTTGGGAATGACGCGCTGCATGGCGAGATAAACAGCTATTTTGTGAAGGATATAAACAACTATTTGTGCTTTCTTCATTTGTTCTTTATGACTTCTTTGCGTAACTAGAGTTAATCCGAATCGACCGGACCGCCTCAGGGTAAGTGAATTCAACTGCTGGGAATCCACACATCGAGCTTGCACGTGTGGCTCTGAAGGGCTTGGACGGCAAGGTTCTTGCGCCGGACAGGACGCGGCGTTATGCCTTCTTTTTGGCTGCTTTCATACTGCGTCCCGACAACAAAAATCTTTTTCTTGGAGGAACCGTACCGATGAATTGGAACCTGAATCGCACACTGCAAACGATGGCTGGAGCGGTCATGGCAATTGCTCTGGTAGCCCCCGCGCAAACGCCGGCCCCGGCAGCTCCAGCTCCGGCTCCGGCCGATCAGCCCGCTGCCCCCGCACCGCTCTCCACGTTCGTTCTCACGGGCCCGCTGGCATGGCTGCCGCCGGCGACCTTTGATGCTGGACCGTTGGGCAAGCTGTCGGTCAATGGCATTCTCACCGGCTTTTCAGTTTTCCAGAATAATTCCGTGCCTGGGGACAGCGGTGCGCAGGCTACCCTGAGCAATGGTCAGATTTTCATTCAAAAACCGGACGGCAAATATCAGTACTACATCCAGGCCGGCATTTACACCATGCCGACTCTCAGCGTGCCTTTTGTGAGCGCCGAAAATACCTTGAGCAGTTTCTACGGACCTGTTCCCGTCGCCTATCTGAAGCTTCCGGTCGGAAAGACCACCCAGTTCTTAATCGGCCAACTGCCTACGCTGATGGGCGCCGAGTCCACGTTTACATACCAGAACTTCAATATCGAGCGCGGCATCATCTGGAACCAGGAAAACGCAGTCAATCGCGGCATACAAGTGAATCAAGCCGTGGGTAAGTACCTGGCCGCCTCAGTTAGTTGGAACGACGGTTATTATTCCGACCGCTACTCATGGCTTTCGGGCTCGCTGACCTATACAAAGGGCCCCCATGTGCTGGTGTACGACGGGATGGGGAACCTGGGACAGACCGCCTATGCCGGGCTTGCATCTCATCCAGCGACGCCGGTGCAAAACAACGGCTACATGCATGCGGTGATTTATACCTACACCAAGGGCCCATGGATCGTTTCGCCGTACTTTCAGTACGGCAAGGTGCCGACCAACCTGAGTGTCGGCGTAGTCAAGGGCACCTCGGCAACCGGCGGCGCGATCAACGCCAGTTATGCCTTTAAGAGCGGCTTCTCGCTTCCGGCACGCTTGGAGTACCTCACGAGTTCGGGGAGTACGACTGACGGATCGGTCAACATGTTGGGTTTTGGACCGGGCAGCGGAGGAGTTACATTTACTGCGACGCCAACCTATCAAAAGGGAGGCATGTATCTACGCAGCGATCTTGCATTCGTGCACGCAACCGACAGCACGCCGGGAGATATCTTTGGCAAGAACCTGACGGAACCTAGCCAATTCCGGGCCGTCCTGGAATTCGGCTTCATCTTCGGCAAAAACATGACAGAGAAATAGCAGAGTGGCTGCTATAAGTTCCGTCGAGCGGTGGCAAGTTGAATCCGCCGTCAGAGCTTTACTGCGGCCTCGTGCGCTGAAACCTCGATAACAGCCAAAGGGTTCACGGCGGTGCAATCCGCCAAGCATTAACTCGTGATTTCCGGTCTGGCCTTAACATGCCAGGCCGGGATCGCAGATCGAAGCGAACACCGGTAATTCCATGCCGAGAAAATTGCTGGAGATTTCAGTTTCCTGATTTGATCTTCATCGCTTCATGACTAGCATTGGGCTAACTCAAACTGCTCACCCATTCAGCCCGGATCGAGTGCGAATACGGGCGAGCAAAACGAAGACCCGTAGGCGTGCCGACGGGAGCAGATTTACGAAACTCACCTTCCAGGAGAATGCACATGGCAGAACAAAAAGCACCTGAAATGCAGGCCACCCTGGGCCTTACCGGGCTGACCAGCAACGCAATGGCCCTCATCGCCCCCGGCGCCTTCCTATGGCTCACCTTTGTCATCCAGGCGGGTACGGGAACCACCGCGCCAGCCATGTGGATCGGCATCTTCGGCGCCCTCCTGCTCTGTTTGGCAACGGCGGTGGCCTATGCGGAGATCTCGAAGCTCTACCCCGGCACCGGGTCCAGCTACTACTACGCCGAGCAGGCCCTTCTGTCGAAGGACAAGATGTTCAAGTATGCCCGAGTTGCCAAGTTCATTGTCGGGTGGGGCTCTCACCTTTACTACTGGGTGTACCCCGGCGTGATGGTGGCCGTGACTGGCGTCTTCGTAGGTTATGTTGTGGGATTTCTCTATCCCAACTTTATGAGCGGCTCGAATCCTGGACCGATCTTCATGGCGATAGTAGCTGTCCTCTTCTCGATCTTCGTTGGCTGGATCGCCGCCAAGGGCGCAGGCGCGTCGACGGCCGTCAACCTGGCGATCAACATTATTCAGATCTCGGCGCTGATCGTTTTCAGCTTCCTGGCAATTGGCTATCGTGTAAGTCATCCCGCGGGCTCGCCGGCCTTCCAATACGACGGACAAACGCTGGCGACTTACAGCTATCAGTTCGCCACGGACAAGACCGGGGCTACACTGCGCGACTCGAGCGGCGCGCCTCTGCCGCTGCTTGACGGGGCCGGCAAGCCGGTGCCTTTCACCATCGACTATCCCACGACTGACTCCACCGGAGCTTTCCTCTCCCACCCCAATGCGGCGTCGGTGATTGCTCCTCACAAATTCAGCTATCTGTTCATTCAGGCTACAGTCGCCATTCTGATTCTGGTCGGCTTCGAATCGGTGACCTCGATGGGAGGCGAGGCTAAAAATCCAACCAAGCATATCCCGATTGCGGTTATCTCATCACTGCTCATTCAGGGGCTGGTGTGTTACCTGATAGAGTATTTCGCGGCCAACTACTTCCTGAACTCGGGGTATACGATGGCAAGCGCCGTCACTTCCGCGGCTCCCATCGGCGACATGATGATCATCGTCGGCGACGCACTGCTGGGCCACGGCAATGGTCACTACTTCATGCTGGCGGAGGCGTTCACTGTCTTCCTCGCGCTGATCGGCACGACGTTAAGCTGCATGAACACGGGCGCCCGCGTGACTTATGCAATGGGCAAGGACGATGAGGCCCCCGAGCACTTCGGCATTCTTCACGCCGGATCGCTCAGCCCTCGCAAGGCCATCTGGACACTGGTCGCCATCTCTGCCGTCATCGGCGTAATTGCCGTGTCGCTGGTCTTTGGCGATGCCAGCGCGCCCACGGATGCGGCCATCAAGGCCCTGCCGCCGGGAGTCTTTTCCAACGTTGGCTATCTCTCGCACGACCAACTGGCCGGGCTTCCGAATTCGCTGCTGACTATCACCCTCACCTCCAACTTCGGAACCTTTATTCTCTATGCGCTGAGCTGCTTCCTGTGCATGGTTGCTTACCACAATCGCCCAGACTTCAGTTTCATCAAGCACTATCTCATCCCCGGTTTCGGGTTGCTGGCCAACATTGTCTGCATGGCCTTCTACCTGATCAGTCCCGTGTTTGGGTTAGGCACCTTCAAGGAGCCGCTGCTGGCCCTCGGTATTTCGGCCGTCTGGGGCATCTACGGAGCCATCTACTTTATCCGAACCTCCAAGGCGAAGGGTAAGTCGATCCTGCTTGGAACCGAAGTCAAGACGTCGGTTCGTTAGCGGCCGCATAACCGAATTACAACCGCTGGGTGGCATCTCTGCATCGACTTCTTTACGGAAGCCGCGGCAGGGAGAACCACCCAGCGCTGCTGTGAGGTGAACATGCTGCGAAATCTTCAAAGCACCTTCGGCACGTCCAATGAGAAGATATTTCAGGTATCGGTGCCCATGTTAGACGTTCAGTTCGGTCAGGCCAGCGATTTCGGCAAAGTTCGCAAAAACAACGAAGACGCGATGAGTTCTTTCATCCCCTCATCGCGCCGGCAGGGGCGCAGCCACGGATTTCTCTTTACTGTTGCCGATGGAGTGGGTGGCATGGACCTGGGCGAGGTCGCATCGGCCACAGCGGTCAAAGTGATGGCGGATGAGTTCGCCAAAGCTCCCTCGGGCTCGATGCTCATGGGCCTGATGCCGCGGCTGATTCAACAAGCCAACGCAGCCGTACACGACTGCACGCTCGATCCCCAGTATCACGGCAGAAAAATGGCCACCACGCTGGTGGCCTGTGCGCTGCGACACGATCAGGCGGTGGTCTCGCATGTGGGCGACTCCCGTTGTTACATGGTCCGGAACGGTCAGGCCAAGCAAGTTACTCAAGACCACACCTGGGTCAACGAGCAGAGAAAGATGGGGCTGCTCACGGCGCAGGAGGCGGCTGAGTCCGACTCCCGCCACGTGCTGCTGCGCTCGCTGGGGCCGGAGATGTTTGTCTCGCCGGACACCAGCATGATCACCCTGCTGCCCGGCGACGTGCTGGTTCTATCGACCGACGGCCTGCATGATGAGATGAGCGATCGGGAGATCGCCGAGATCGTCTCGCAAAAGAAAAATATTCAGGAGATCGCCAGTGAACTGGTCGCCCGCGCGGTCGAGATCGACGGCGGAGACAACACGACCGCGCAAGTTATTCGCGTCCGTTCGGTGGAACAGGTTGGCATGTACCGCGGCCGTCCCTACCGGCTGCCGGTGTGAGCCGTCGCAGAACGGAATATCCACTTACTTATCGCCTTGCAAAACTCTCTGAGACGCCAGGGCTTTTGGATTGTGCCTCAAGACAATCGATAGCCTGAATGAAAGTATGCAAGTGGCTCAAACTTTACGGAATCCTTGCGATTCTACTCGCGCTCACTGGTAAAGTTGACATAGATGTTCAGTTGGAGAGTGCCGCCTAATGGGCTATCACGATGGTTTTGAAGCCGGTGCGCAGATCGATTCCTATCGGATTGAAGAACCGGTTGCCCGCAGCGGCATGGCCACCATCTACCGCGCCACGGATACCCGCGATCAGCGCCAGGTCGCTCTGAAGATCCCCCACCCCGATCTCGAAGCCGACCCGATCCTCTTCGACCGCTTTCAGAGAGAATCCGGCATCGGCGAAAAGCTCGAACATCCCAAGGTGATGCGCGTCTTTGGCGGCGAAAAGCGCTCGCGCATTTACATGGTGATGGAGTGGTGCGAGGGTCGTCTGCTGCGCCAGATCCTTGATGAAGGGCCGATTTCGCAGGAGCTCGCCATCCGCATTACCGTTGAGGTGCTGGACGCCCTGGACTACATCCATGCCCACGGTGTTGTGCATCGCGACCTGAAGCCGGAAAACATCATGGTCGATGCCAATGACCAGATCAAGCTGATCGACTTTGGCATTGCCGGCGACTCGGCCGCGCGACGGCTCACTTACGCCAACTTCACCGCAACGCTCGGGACGCCAAACTATATTTCGCCGGAGCAGGTGAAGGGCAAGCGCGGCGATGGCCGTTCCGACATCTTCGCCATGGGAGTGATTCTCTATGAAATGCTCTCAGGCAAGCTTCCTTTTTCCGGCCCTTCGCCGCTGGCCGCGATGAACGATCGACTATTGAACCATCCTGTTCCGCCCAGCGTTGCCAATCCTGCGATCTCTGCCCAATTGCAGGAGGTGATCTATCGTGCTCTGGAGAGAGATCCGAAGAATCGTTATGCCAAGGCGAGCCAATTCGCCTGGGATCTAGAGCACCTGGACCAAATCGGCGTAGAGGATCGGGAAGAGTTGCGCGACTGGCAAAAGCGCAAGTCGCAGCTCTCGCGCAAGATCCTCTATTACGGTGGTCTGGCGTTGATTCCGGTGGTTATTCTGCTGCTGATGATCCTTATAGCCCATCATCGCTGATAGCAACGCAAATCACGCGAGGCCTGGGAAGTACCGCTCTGCGCCGGGGTCGCGACAGAGGTAACCCGCGCGTGTTAGCAGCAATACTGGAAGCCTAAGGGCCGCATGAGCAGCAGCACTCTACAGCGTCGATTCATACATCTTCAGAATCTCCTCCATCAACAAACTACACCCGAGAATCTCTGAATATTTCTATCGCCCATCCCAGCTAACTGCAACAGCGGGCAAAGGTCGATTCACGCTTGAACGAGAAGTATGGAAGCTGCACGGGGCGCTCAATCAGGCGTTACGGCCTTCACTGGGCCGAAACATACTGGGTAATTTCAGGGAAATCTTTCCTGAAACCATAAACCTGACATTAGATTTGCCGATTATAACGATGAAGGTGTTTTCTTAACTGCGAGCGTGCCTGTTTTCCGGCCCACGCGCGACGGCGAGGTTGGCGATGCCGGAGGGCTGGATGGATCGAATCGGGGTTTCAGTCCGGGGCCGAAAGCCCGTCAAGGAGTCCGACGAGGAATCCGTGCTTTCAAGATTTGCACGGGGCGGCGGCTGGACCGCGGTTGGGCTTTTTGCTCTTCTCCTCTCATCGATCGTCGCCGTGCCCGTTGTGCGCCATTGGCGCATTTCACAACAGTTTGATTCGATCGCTAGTCTGCGCGCCGTGCCGAACGGCAGCATCGTTACACTGCGCGGAACGGTCACCTACGGTGATCGGGAACACCTCTTCATCCAGGATGATACCGGCGCGGTCAAGATTGCGCTCAAAAATCCCAAACAAAACTTTGAGGCCGGACAGATTCTTGTCATCAAGGCCCGCAAGACGAGCAGCTACAACCGTTCGTCAGGTCCGAGCAGTGTCGGCCTGGTGGACGGAGTGGCAACTCCCGACGGTCAATCCGCGTTACCGGTCGCCGAATTGCGCTCCTTCCAAACCTTGCCTAGCCGGTCGGCGAGCAATACGCGCACCCAACTGCAAGGAATTGTGCGGGAGGTAATCTCAGACGATTTGCATTTCCATTTGATCTTGGCGCTGGACCGGCACGAGATCGAAGTGATCATGCCGCGGCGTGCCGCACCGGCCAACCCTCGGGAACTGGTGGATGCCGAAGTTTCCGTGACCGGAGTTCCCACAGCCGACGGTCTGGACGCCGGCCAAAGCCCGATTGTCACTCTTTGGGCGCCCAACCAGGCTAGCCTGACCGTTGATTCTCCCGCGCCAGCCGTAATTCCCTTGGTTTCTTCACTGGAAAACCTGGCGATGCAGCCCGGCTACCGTGAAGGCCACCGCGTGCGTACTCGTGGCGCAGTGATGATGCAGGACAAGATCGGTGGGACACAATTGACCATCATCAGCGGTGTCCCCACCCTGTTGCGCGTGCTGTTGAGTGAGCCCCGGACATTGAGCCGCGGCACATTGATCGAGGCCACCGGATTCCCAACGCCGGGCGACAACTCCGGAGATCTGATTCATGCGTCCTTCAAGACAATCGCTCCTTCTCCGGGCGTCCTGGCCGGCCAAGACTCCGCGGAGGCCAATGCTCTGCCCACACTGACTACCGCCGCGGCAGTCCGCGCCCTCAACAATCGGGAGGCAGACAGGGCGCAGCCCGTGAAGGTGCGCGGTGTGGTGACCTACTCCGATGAAGACTGGCATTTCTTTTATATGCAGGATTCGACTGGAGGCGTCTTTGTCTGGCATGTGACAACCCCGATTCCGACTGGAGAGGAAGTGGAGGTGGAGGGAACGACCACTTCGGGCAATTATGCCCCAAACATCACCTTGCTCCACATTCGTAGTTTCGGCATGGGCCGCTTGCCCCAACCGCTGGCCATCACCGCCGCCGAGGCCGCTTCAGGAAGAGAGGACACCAGATGGGTGAGCATTGACGGGGTTGTGCACTCCGCCGGCATACACCTCCTTGGCTCGAATGGAAAGATTCACGGTTACCTGGAGCTCGTGACTCAGGTCGGCAAGGTGCACGTTTGGACCTACAATTTGCCGGTGGAGTATCTGAAAAGCCTGGTCGACTGCAATCTCCGCCTTAACGGAGCCTTTGGCACCATCTACAATCGCGACGAACAACTGATCGGTTACTCGGTGGCGGTCTCCCGAAAAGAAGACATCACGATCCTTCAGGCTGCACCCACTGGCCCGGAACAATCCCGGCCGATCGCGATTGCCCATCTGTTTCGCTATTCATCGAAGACCGACTTCAGCCATCGCGTGAGTGTGCGGGGCACTGTCACCATGAATTCGCTCGACCGAGGGCTTTATCTCCAAGATTCGACCGGGGGCCTGCAGGTACAGTCCCCGTCAGAGGATCTGCAAGTGGGAGATCTGGCAGAGGCGACGGGCTATGTCGTTGCGGAAGGCGGCTATTCTCCGGAGATGCACGACGCCGAAGTAAGGTGGATCGGAAGCGGTTCCGCGCCGGTCCCGGTAGCAACCAACTCCGGGAACATGGATACACGACTGGATAATCGACTCGTGCAGATGGACGGCCGGCTGATCCGCGTGGCCAATATCACACATGGCAAGACTCTGCTGCTTGAGTCGGGAACGCGGACTTTCAACGCGCAGATCGATGACGACCATACGTTGCTGACCATCGACAGCTTGCGTCCCGGCAGCCTGCTGCGGCTGACCGGCATCTACCAGGTTCAGGTTGACTCCGACAAGCTCTATCGCGTCGAGAAAATCGATCCGGATACTTTTGTCTTGATGCTGCGTTCTCAGGACGATATCCGAGTGCTCGAGAATGCGCCGTGGTGGACGCAGGAGCGCGTGCTCTACATGCTGGCCATCTTGTTGTTCGTCGCCGTGTTCGCGATCGTGTGGGTGACCCTGCTTCGCCGGCAGGTGCGATCGCAGACAGGAGCGCTACGCCAGGCGATGGATGCCGCCGAGCAGGCGAATCGGGCCAAGAGCCAGTTCCTTGCGAATATGAGCCATGAAATCCGGACTCCGATGAATGGCATCTTCGGCATGACGGAACTGGCTCTCTCAACCAACCTCACGGCAGAGCAGCATGAGTTCCTCACCATGGTCAAGACGTCGGCCGATTCGCTGCTGGTGATTATCAATGACATCCTCGACTACTCGCGCATCGAGGCGGGCAGGTTTGCGCTGGATTCGACTCGCTTGAGCATCGCTGATGCTGTAGCCGATGTCTTGAAAGCCACAGCACTGGCGGCCGACAAGAAAGGGCTTGAGCTGACATGGATCGCCGCGCCCGAGGTTCCAGAGGATTTGCTGGGAGATCCAAACCGTCTGCGCCAGGTGCTGACCAACCTGGTGGGAAATGCCGTGAAGTTCACGGAGATTGGAGAGGTGGTCGTTACCGTGACGAGGGAAGCGGTGGAGGGGAGCCGCACGACGCTCCGTTTTGCTGTCCGTGACACAGGCATCGGCATCGATCCAAGCAATCATCAGAGAATTTTTCAGGCATTCGAGCAGGCGGACACCTCCACAACGCGCCACTATGGCGGGACGGGACTCGGCTTAGCGATCTCGCGCCGCATGGTGGAAGCAATGGGCGGCCGAATCTGGATCGAGAGCGCGCCCGGCACAGGCACGATCGTCTTTTTCACGGCCATCTTCGATGAAGCGCCGGCACTGCATGAGATCGAGCCGCCGACCAATTTCGACGACATCAAAGGCGTCGCCACCCTGGTAATTGACGACAACGCGACGAATCGGCGCATTCTGACCGAGATGACACGCCGCTGGGGCATGAGGTCGAACGGCGCCGGCTCCGGTCCCGACGGTCTTGCCAATATGCTGGAGGCCGCCAAACGAGGAGACCCCTACCGGCTTATTCTGCTCGATGAATCGATGCCGGAGATGAATGGGTTCGAAGTCGTTAAACAGATCAAGGCCAATCCACTGCTCCAGGGCGTGATTATTATGATGCTCAGCTCCAGCGACCAGGTCGCTATGGCCGAGCGTTGCCGCTCTCTGGGTGTGAAGAACTACATGGTGAAGCCCATCCGTTCGACGGAGTTGTTGGCGAGCGTCCGTGCGGGGCTGGGCATGCCGGCTGCGCAACCGAAGGTCGAGCAGTTCTCCCCGGCAATCGTGGGCCGTGCCTTGCGCATCCTGGTAGCTGAAGACAACGCCATCAACCAGAAACTGGCCGTCGCTCTGCTCACCAAGATGGGCCATGAAGTAACTCTGGCATGTAACGGTCAGCAAGCGCTTGAGCTCTATGGCAGCGAAATCTTCGACTTGATCTTTATGGATGTTCAAATGCCGGAGATGGATGGAACCGCGGCCACAGCGCACATACGGGCCACTGAGAAGCAGACTGGCGAGCACATTCCCATCGTCGCAATGACCGCCTATGCAATGACCGGAGATCGCGATCGTTACCTCAATGCCGGTATGGACGAATACGTTACCAAGCCAGTCAGTTACAAACGCGTGGAAGAGGCCATTACCCGCTTCTTCCGCTTTGATGAGCATTCGACCGTTGCGGTGGAAGCAGCCGATCCGGTCGGGAAGGTAAGGGACTAACGCGATGTTCGACATTAGCTCCACTCACGCAGGCGGTACTTTCCAGATCAATCAAGAGGAGGTCCTCGCCCGCATGGATGGCGATTGCCAACTGCTCTCAGAGATTTGCGATCTTTCGCTGGCTGAGCTGCCGCGCATGATGAACTCCCTCCGTGAAGCGGTGCAGATTCCAGACGCAAATCTGGTGCATCGCGCCGCGCACCGCCTGAAGGGCTCGCTGAGTGTCTTTGGTCCCGGACCTCACATTGAGGACTGCGAAGCCCTGGAGGAGATGGCGCTCAATCGCAACCTGGCGCAGGCTCCGGGGATTCTCAGTCGCATGGAGAGGCACTTAAGTGAATTCAGCTCCGCGGTCGCCGAGTTGGGAAAGGATGCCCATGCGCGTGCTGATCGCCGATGACGATCCGATGCAACGCTTATACCTGGCGCGCTGCCTCTCCTCCTGGGGATACGAGACGCTGGTCGCCGAGGACGGCGAGGAGGCATGGCGAATTCTGCAAGCCGACGACGCCCCGCCGCTGGTGTTGTTGGACTGGATGATGCCGGGTATCGATGGGACGGTCCTATGCAAGCATATTCGCAGCCTCAAGGACCGGCCTTATACCTATGTTGTTTTACTGACTGCGAGGAGCAATCAGCAGGATCTGCTCAGCGGCCTGGATGCCGGCGCCGACGACTACATGACTAAACCCGTCAACACGCCGGAGTTGCAGGCCCGTTTGCGTTCCGGGCAGCGGATTATCGACCTGCAAAACAAACTCCGCATCGCCTACGAGACGCAAAAATACCAGGCCACGCATGACTCCCTGACTGAAATCTGGAACCGGCCGGCAATTCTGGATCTATTCTCACGCGAGTGCGCCAAGGCGGCACGGGAAAAATCAGTGATCGGAGTCCTCATTGCGGACGTGGATCACTTCAAGATCATCAACGACCAATTCGGGCACGTCTGCGGCGACATTGCGCTACGCGAGATCGCCCGCCGGATGCAGGCCTCATTGCGTCCCTATGACTTCATCGGACGATACGGCGGAGAGGAGTTTCTTGTGCTCGTTCCTGGTTGCGACTTGCAAACGGTCTGCGAAGTAGCCGAGCGCATCCGTCTGGGAGTGGCCGCGCAGACCATCGTGGCACGGGACAATGAGATCGCCGTCACGCTGAGCATTGGTGTCAACGCCGCTTCTCCGGTCTCGGTGGAACAGCGCGACGAGCTGCTACATCAGGCCGATGAGGCGCTCTACAAAGCCAAACAGAACGGTCGAAACCGGATCGGATGCGTTCAGAATCTGGTCACCTCGCTCTAATTCAATCGGAGGCACCGGAAAACCGATCTATTGCCGCATCCTCACGTGCAGAGCACCCGCACCCGAGTGCATGATGGTGCATTCCAGGCTTTGATCGCAGCGGTAGTGAACCTCCACAGGGTACTCCTGCCATCTCGGGTCAGTGACGGCTCCGCTTGCTCTATCGATAAAAAAAACCTTTCCCGCGCGGGTCTCGATAATTCCGCGGGAGCCATCGAAATCGACAATACTGTCGTCACCCTCGGAGGAAAACGTCACCAGTTTTTGCGCGGGCTTGGCGGCGGCCTTATTGTGAGCGGTGGATGTTGGAGCGGCTGAGCGCCCGCCGTTGGCCAATTCGTTTTGGCGTTCCAGCATCTCATCCTGCTCGGCGACGGTTGGAAGGGTAGAGGTGAAACTCCACGCAACGGCTCTCTCGTAGGATTTGGCAGAGCAGGGAATTCCGCCTTGCGCGCTGAGACCCGTGATCTGCCCGTCCGCCCCGACTTGATTCTTGAACAGATCGTTCCCCTTCTCTCGCGCAGCTTCAAGAGCCTGAGATTGCGCAGGATCGACTGCGGGCGCCGGCGGAGCGCTGGAGGCCTTTGCCCCATCCGTCTTTCCGCCTTGGGCATCCGGAGCGGGTGCCGGAAGACTCTGGGCACTTCCGGCGTCATATTTCAGCAGGATCTCCTTGGAGCACAGCACAAAGCCCTGAGAATCCTGAAGGTGAATCGCAACCGAAAGAGGCTGCGGAGAACCGGCGACTGCCAAGGCAAAGGCCGCCTGCCGCTCTGCATCGTCGGGTTCGACCGTCAAGCGGTAACTAAGACTCTTGTCCCATTCGACGAACAGGTGGCCCTTCAAACCTGCCGCGCTGGAAGTGACCGATCCAAGGTCGTACCGCCCATTCGGGGCGCCCGTGAACAAGGTAATGCTAGCTACGATGATGCCAATCAGGATTCCCAGGCCCAGGCCGATCGCGGCGTAAACTCTTGTTTGACTCTCGGCGAATTTTTGAAGGCGTTCCCTGAACCCTGGACGAGACGGTTTCTGACTTTGAGGAAGGGGTTGATAGAAGGTTGGAGCCTCAGGGATGGGCTGATAGGCAGGTGCAACTACGCCGTCTGCTTGAATCTCTGGAATGGACTGTCGAAAGGAATAGAGCTCTTCCCGTTCCTTGCGCTCTTCTTCTGCGCTCTTACCGGCTGATTCAACGACACGGTAGACGTTTACAGGCAGGGGCGCCTCTTCCGTTGGCTCACCTCCGGAACCCGTCGAGTCAGGCACCACAGGCTTGTCGAGAGCCGACACGTCCCAATCCTGCCTCTTTTTTCGATTGGGAAATCTCGCATCCTCGTTCATCAACCACACCTCTTTTTCTGATCTTGGGGATAATCAAATTGCAGCACAAATTCTCTTCCGTGAAAACCCTAAACTCGTGTCAGGCCCATCCAAGGTCACCTCAAAGGAAACAAAACGGGGCCGGAGGGCGACATCTTTTGAGCGTCCCCTGCTTTCTTCCTTTGCTCGAAGCCGTTTCCCGCACTCCGCATCCAACTGAAGAAGATTGTTTGAGATCAGGAGCAAGCCCAAATGATTATAGGCGTTCCCAGAGAGGTCAAGGACAGCGAAGCCCGTGTCGGCGTGACCCCGGCGGGCGTCAAGGCGCTCATCGAGGCCGGCCACTTCGTGCTGGTCGAGACGCAGGCGGGCGCGCAATCGGGCTTTCCCGACGAGGAGTACCAGAATGCGGGCGCTGAGATCGTCGGCGAGGCCGGTTATGTCTGGGGCAACGCCGACATCGTGGTCAAAGTCAAAGAGCCTGTCGAGAAAGAGTACGCGTACTTCCGCGAGGGTCTGGTGCTGTTTACCTACCTCCATCTTGCGCCTCTGCCCGAGCTGACCGGAAAGCTGCTCGAATCGAAGATGATCGGTATTGCATATGAAACCGTTCGCGATCGCCAGGGTACCTTGCCGCTGCTGACTCCCATGAGCGAAGTTGCCGGCCGCATGAGCGTGCAGGTGGGTGCCGCATATCTCGAAAAGGAACGGGGCGGACGCGGCATTCTGCTGGGCGGTGTGCCGGGGGTCCCGCCGGCGCATGTCACTATCATTGGCGGCGGGGTGGTCGGCTCGAATGCCGCCAGAATCGCAATCGGGCTTGGCGCAAAAACGACCATCGTCGACGTCAACCTCAACCGCCTTCGCGAACTGGACGACCACTTTGCCGGGCGGCTCTCGACGCTTGCTTCGAACAGCTACAATCTCGCCCATGCCACCCGTCAGGCCGATCTGGTCATCGGCGCTGTGCTGATTCCCGGCGCAACGGCTCCCCGGCTCGTCACCCGAGCCATGGTGTCCCAGATGAAGAAGGGCGCGGTGATCGTGGACGTGGCCATCGATCAGGGCGGCTGCATTGAGACGGCGCGGCCCACCTCCCACTCCAACCCGAGCTATCTCGTCGATGGCGTGGTGCACTACTGCGTTACCAACATGCCTGGCGCGGTGCCGAATACCTCAACGCTGGCCCTGACCAATTCGACTTTCCAATACCTTTTGCGCATGGCCAACCTTGGGGTGCGCGATGCATTGCGCCAGGATGCGGGCCTGGCCGAGGGGTTGAACACCTGGCTGGGCAAGCTCACCTGCCGTGCCGTGGCCGAAAGCCAGCAACGGCCTTGGACCGCGGCGACGGACGCAATTGGGTGAAACAGAAGCCCGGTTCGGATTACGCCAGCACTTCATCCAGCCAGTTATACATGCGGTAATCTCGATAACCCGGAGCGGCAACTTCGCAGTGCTGATCCCCGCCTTGCTCACGGGTAAACTGAACCATCGTCTTTGGGGCAGGTCAATGCTTCGTAGAGCTTCTGCGCCTGTCCGGGAGAGAACTGCTCGCTCTCCGGAGCGGTAATCGGCATCGGAGTGCGGATGCGGTTTGCCACTTTCATGAGATGGTATCGCTGCACGGCGTTAGAGACCTCGTAGCAGGGTTGACATAAATACTATTAGTAATATATCTACTAGTCATATGACAAAGCGTTCAAGCTCCAGCATGGAAGTTCTTCTCGGCCTCTTGACCATTGCGCCCATGTCGGGCTACGACCTGGGGCAGACCATCCGCGGCTCGGTCGGGCATTTCTGGAATGAGAGCTACGGGCAGATTTATCCCAACCTGAAGGCACTCGAGGCCGGAGGGTTTGTGAAGTCGGAGAAAGAGCGGCAGAAAGGCAAGCCGGACCGGCATATTTACTCCCTCACGAAAAAGGGGCGGGAGCGACTGACGACGTGGTTGGCAGTCAATCCACAGCCTGAGATTCCCCGCAATGAACTGCTGCTGAAGCTCTTTTTCGGTGCGCAGGCCTCGCCGGGAACTGTTATTCAGCACATCGAGCGCATGGTGGCGAACGAGACTGTGGCTCTCCGCGAATTCAAGCGCATCGAGCACGAGGAGATCGATAAAAACCAACAGTATCTCGATGCGCCTTACTGGAAGATGGCAGCCCGCTTTGGGCAATTGGAAGTGAAGGCACACTTGCGCTGGGGAGAAGAAACACTGAGCGAATTGCGAAAGATCGCCAAGAAACAGCAAAGCCTTCTGGAAACAAAAAAGGAGAAGAAACATGCAGGCAGATGAAGCAGACGTGCTATTTGGCTCAGCACGTCCCCGCCGGAAGCGGCGGAACTGCGCGCGGCCAGCTAGCCAGCCACCGCAATGCGATTCCTATCTACCTCATGGCAATCTTCATGGACTGGGCTCTCCAGTGCCCGCTTGCAGTTCTATAATCGCCCCATGGCCTCTAGCGGCGATCCTCGGTGGCGATCGATTGCCTTGTATGCAGCTGCGGTGCTGTTGATTGTTGTGGCGCTGGGCGGTCTGCAGGCTTTCAACACCACGCACATAGCGTTTCTCAATCCCGAGACGGCGGGCGAGACGTTGCTCTCCGCCGGTCTGATCGTCTTGGCTTTCTTACTGCTACTACTTTTGCTGGTCCTGCTGCTGCGGGACACGTTGAAGGTCTACGCAGGGCAGGGAAGCAGCGGCCTCGGCGCACGCTTGCGCTCTCGCATGGTGCTGGGCGCGGTGTTGATTGCGCTGGCGCCCGTGGTTTTCATGTTTCTCTTCAGCTTCCTGCTGATGAACCGCTCGCTGGACCGCTGGTTTTCACCCAACACCTCGGAACTGCGCGAGGATTCGACTCGCGTGGTGGTGGAACTGGCGCACTACGTCGCCGACAACGCCCGCCAGGAGGCTGAAGTCATTGCCGCTTCGGGCGCGCCGGACAACGAACTGCCCGTTCTGCAGGACGAGCTGAGCAAGCACCGCATCACACTGGCCGGCGGCTTTGCCCTGGTGTATGACAAGGATATGCGCGTGCTCGCCAGCTTTCAGGCACCCGCGGAATCAAGCGCGGCCAGCCTGACCCCCTGGCCTGAGGAGGCCGAACAGGGAAGAGCTGTTGAGCTGCATGGGCCGCTCTCGGCTAGCCTGCTTGCCGCCGCGCAGCGGAGCGACGAACCGGTGATGAAGATTGCCGGCCAGGAGTATGCCCTGGGCATGGCGACCGCGCCTTCCGGCAGGATGGTGGTGGTGGCGGCACTGATGCCGCAGGGACTGAGCCAGCCCGCGATGCGCATTCGCTCCGGCTCGGCCACCTATTGGGCTCTCTTCCACAAACGAAACCAAATTCGCACATGGTTCTTTCTTATCCTGCTGGTGGTCACCGTGCTCGCGCTTTTCCTCAGTGTCTGGGTGGCGCGATTTCTTTCCAGCCAAATCACACGTCCGGTGGAGGCTTTGGGCGTTGCCATGGCCGAGATTGCAGCCGGAAAGTACGACCATCGCGTCGCCTTGGATGCGACCGGAGCGATGGGCGAACTGGTGCGGTCCTTCAACCACATGGCGGCCGATCTTGATACTAGCAGGCAGCTTGCCGAGAGTTCTTCAGCGCAACTGACCGCGGCCAACCTGGCCATTGAAGAGCGCCGGCGCGAATTGGAGACGATCGTTGAGACGATCCCCTCCGGCGTAGTGACGCTGGATGGATCGGGCATAATCTTGCAATCAAACCGCGCCTTTGCCGCGCTGATGGGTCGGCGCGTCGACGTTGCGCTGGGCGGGGAAAAGGTTGATTCGCTCTTCCCCACGGAGTGCGCGGAAGATCTGGCCGGTGTCATTCGCCGCAGCCGCCGCATGGGCGCCGCGTTTACTGAGATTGAGATCCACGCCTCAGGGCGCACCATGCATTTGGCAATTACCAGCGCGCGCTTTGAGCTGACGCATGGCCGGCCGGGAACCGTGCTGGTGGTCGAAGACACGACGGAACTGCTGCGAGCGCAGCGGCAGCTGGCGTGGAAAGAGGTAGCCCAGCGCGTGGCCCACGAGATCAAGAATCCGCTGACCCCGATCGCACTCTCGGCCGAGCGGATAGCACGTCATCTTGACCGCAGCCAACCCGACTCGCCGGCCGTCATCCGCAAGTGCAGCGAGGTGATTCTCGGATGCGTTTCGACGCTGCGCTCATTAGTCGATCAGTTCTCGGCGCTCGCCGAATTTCCTGCGCCGCAGCCCCGCGCCTGCGAGATGAATCAGGTGGCCGAAGAGGCGCTGGCGCTATTTGCCGGCCGGCTCGACGGCATCACGATTCAACGTGACCTTGAGCCTGGACTGCCGCCGGTGCTGGCCGATCCAGAAGCGATTCGCCGCGCCCTGGCCAACCTTATTGACAACGCCGCCGAGGCCATGCAGGGAAGTCTTTTGCGCGTGCTCGGCATTTCGAGCTCGCTCAGCGAAGATAATGCGTCGGTCGAGCTCCAGATCTCCGATACCGGACACGGGCTTACGGATGAGATTCGCGAACGGCTCTTTTTGCCTTTCTACTCGACCAAACAACGCGGCACGGGATTGGGACTTTCCATCGCAGCAAAGATCGTCCAGGAGCATGGCGGATCGCTGAGCGCCGAGGCCAACAGCCCCAAGGGCGCGCGCTTTCTGCTGCGGTTGCCCCTTATGGAGCCGCTCCAGGATCCGGGCGCCACCGCGCTCATCAACTCTGACGCGTCGCCCGGAGGGCCTCTCTGATGAATCACATTCTGGTGGTCGACGACGAGGCGGAGATTCGCACCTCTCTCGAAGACATTCTGCGCGAGGAGGGGTATGGCGTGGCCAGCGCAGCCACCGCCGCCGAGGCGATGGTGCTGCTCGAAGACGCCGCCTACGATGTGGTCTTGCTCGATATCTGGTTGCCCGATCGCGATGGACTCGACGTGCTCAGCGACATTCACCGTCAGACGGCGGCAACGCGACCCGAGGTAGTCATTATCAGCGGCCACGGCTCGATCGAGACCGCCGTCAAGGCCACCAAGCTGGGCGCTTACGATTTTTTAGAAAAGCCGCTTTCGCTTGACCGCACGCTGATCGTGCTGAAAAACGCGGTCGAGGCACGCCGACTGCGCACCGAGAATCAGGAGTTCAAACGCCAATTCAGCGTGGGCTCTGTGCTGACCGGCGAGAGCGTGCCCGTCAAAGCCCTGCGCCAGCAGATTCGTCTGATGGCGCCGACTAATGGCCGCGTGCTCATCTACGGCGAGTCGGGTACCGGCAAGGAACTGATCGCTCGCGCCATTCACGCCGAGAGCCTGCGCAAAGATCAGATTTTTGTCGAGCTGAACTGCGCCGCCATTCCCGAGGCGCACATCGAGGCCGAGCTCTTCGGCTATCGACACGGTGCACAGCCGGGCGGCCTTCCCGAACAACGGGGCACGCTGGAGCGCGCCGACGGAGGAACACTCTTCCTCGATGAGGTCGGCGACATGAGCCTTAAAACGCAATCCAAGGTGCTCAGTGCGCTCGACGATCAGCAGTTCACTCCGGTCGGCGGAACACAACCGATTCGCATCGATGTGCGCCTGATCGCCTCCACCAACAAGGACCTCGAAGAAGAGATCGCCAAGGGCAACTTTCGCGAAGACCTGTTTTACCGGCTGAATGTAGTGCCGTTCTTTGTGCCGCCGCTGCGCGAGCGCAAGCAGGATATTCCACCGCTGGCGCGCGAGTTTCTCACCGAGTTTGGCCGCCAGTATGGACGCCCGCGCATGGAGATTGGCGATGAGGCTTTGGATGCGCTGGCGCAGTATCACTGGCCGGGCAATGTGCGCGAGTTGAAGAATGTCGTCGAGCGGGTGCTCATCCTTAATCCCCGCACCCTGCGGATCGAACGCAAGCATCTGCCGCCGTTGACCCACAAGGCGGGTACGCGCTCGACCGAAGAGTTTTCAACGCTGCAACAGGCCCGCGACGCTTACGAACGCGAGTTCATCCTCAAGAAGGTCGAAGAAGCCCGCAATAACGTAAGCCGTGCCGCCGAGTTATTAGGTCTCGAGCGCAGCCACTTATACCGCAAGATGAAGACGCTCGGCATCAGTGTGCGGGAATAAGTCGAGTGGATTCCATGATCGATATCCGAACGTATTCCGCCGCGCGATAGTAAAAATCAGCGCGATCGAATTCTGCGGCGATTTGGATCAACCAAAGAAGCTGATTGCACGGTGTTCGCTGAAGAGGGCAGGGAGAAGCCTTGTGGAATTGTTGTGTTGCCACGGCCCTGACCAACTTCCTTGGCGACCTTGAATTCCCACACCAGGTCCTGCTTTGTGCAGTTTCCACCGGAGTCACAGATGCCCGATCTGAGACGTGCGGTGTAGGTTTCGCCTCCTTGGAGAATCACCTGGTTTGGGAAAAGCCCCCATGCGCCGGCTCCGATCTGGTCCACCCACGCTGGAACAGGCACGCCATGTGAATCCGTCAGAGTGAAATTGTGTGCATCAACTCCGCTCACCGGCTTGGAAAAGAATAGCTTCACGACGGCATTCTGATAAACGCTGGATGAGCCGGCGCCGGGGTACATAGCTGTTTGCAGGGGAGTGCGATCCGCGGGCATTCCATCGACCGTGATGACCCAATTGCGCAGCACCATGGGGACGGGCGGGGCCCCCTCGACCACCGGCGGCTCCGTCGACGGCGTCCGCCCATCGCACCTTCCGCCCAGCACGCAAGGCTCGAGTATGAAATTGTTGTTGGTGTCCGCCATGTTGCCAAGAAATTTCAAAGCAACGATGGCCTCGAGCGATTGGTAATAAACTGCGGTGGTCACCGCAATAGGTCCTTGAGTTCCCGACGGAATGACCACCGAGTAACGGTCGATCTTCTTCTGGTATTCGGGCTGTCCACGGGGCTTGAATCGAGTGTCGCGGAGGAAGGAGTCATCAAACAAATCACCATTTCTGTTTTTATCTATAAATATCGGTAAGCCAGTGGGATTTGAATTGTCGATTACTCGGCCATCCTTATCAATAGGCAGACCGTCGCTGTTGGTCTTGAGATTGAGAGGCGTCGCGTACGGCAAATCGAGCGTGGGGCAACCGTCGCCCAACGAGGCGATCGCCTTGAACTGCATCGCGTATGGATCGGCTGACCCTGGCGGGATCTTCCATTTACATCCGGGGAAGTTGGGGTCGATCATGTCCTCGGAGGTCAGGTTCCCTACGCCGATCGAGGTCCGATTCCAAACCTTGTCGTGAATGGGCAGTTCACTGCCGGTTGCCAGATCGTAAGCATGGATCGCGAGCCACGCTGTACGTCCTTCCGGAAAGCCGGTAGGAAAATCGTGACCACTGCCGGTGTTGGCGATGCTAATAGAGATCGGTGCTTCCTTTCCTGCTTTCGCCTGTGCCGGGCCGTGCAATTCCATGCTGAGCACATGCCGCAGACGATCCCAAGCTAGACGAGCTTGCTGGGCATAGGCGCCGCGTCGTTCCAAGTGTGTGTAGAAAGCCCTGGAGTAAATACTCTTGTGGTCCGCGGAAGAAAAGCTGAAAGTTGAGAGTTCGGGATAAGGCGAGATAGCGCCGTGTTCGTCAACATCCTTCCCGATAAGTCCCGTGACGTAGGCGTTGCCTCCTACAAAATGGTGTGTGAAGAATGGATGCGGCGATCCCCCCTCGTTGACGACGCGATCCTCCGGTGGCGGTAGCGGTCTTCCGTGATCATATAAAGTCTGGGCAGTTCCGGGCTGGCCGTAGTCCTGCTGCATATGGCAACTCTGGCAATCGCGCTTGTAGCCCGGATCGAAGTTCTTGTTCCCTGGGCGGTCGGCATACGCGCTGTTGGCCCACTCCGTATACGTGCGCTCTATAGGAAATCCTCCAACCCACTTGCCGATCGAGTTCTTGATAGGCAGAGCGCTAGTTACATCGTGACAGGCGGCGCACATCTCCGCACGGATGAACATGGCTTGGTGGTATCCCTTATGCTTGGCGGAATCGATCTGCTGGTAGTCAATCGTCTGGCCGAATATTCCACTGGTGTAATGGTCCACCGGGTCCGGCGGCTTACTCGCAGCCAAGGGACCGAATCTCTCAGGGAAAACGATTGCATGAGGGGAGAGCCGGTACGCTCCTGCGCCAATACTGTATCCAAGATTCCGCTTGGCGTTATCCGGAACGTTAAAGATGTCCGGCGGCTTTCCCACCGAGGCGAACAGATCGGAGCGCGATCGCGTGCTTGGAGCCGGCGCATAGGCACTTTGACTCCGTTCATAATTGTGGTACGGTGTATCGCGAGTTTCGGCATAAGTGTGACAGACCGCGCAGATGATGCCGCTCTTGCCCGAGTTAGTGTTGCGGAACTGCGATTCGAGCGTGGCAAACGCGATGCCTGTTCCGTTGTCTGAGGTGGGAAAAAAGTTTGGATCGCCCGGCGCTGACTCCAGATGGTGCGAATCGTATGTTATGTTATGCAAGGGAATGTTGTCGGTGTAGTCGGTGGGCATATGGCATCGTGAGCAAAAGAAATCCAGCAGAGATCCGGGCCTGGAAACCGTATAGTTTTGAGTGCCGATGTTGAAGGTGGAAGAGCACTGTCCCTTGTCGGCAAATGGATTGTGAGTCGCCTTGGGCGTTCCATCTGGAGGTTGCGGCGTATCGCACTCTCCGTTGGCCGACGTCGCTCGCGACAGCAGAAGGAATGCTGCGCGCCAAGCTGGATCGCGCCAGGAATTGGACATCATTGAGCCATTCCATTCATCGAATATCTTTTGATGGCAGGTCTGGCACTGGCCCGGGCTGTCCTCGGCCTCCCAATGGCTGTGATAAGGAGGCGGCAATACTTGAGCTTCGGCAACCACATAGGGAGCGGCTTCCGGAATCCGGTTCGGGAGGTCGTTCAAATCGTGCTGGCTGGGCTGCCGAAATGCGACTGCAGTGATAGCCGCAATAGACGCCAGAAACACCGCCGCCTTTAGGGCCCATGCACTTTTGTTTCCGTAAATCATAAGTTCGCTCCAAATCGCCGATGGATGATCTCGTGATTCAGCACTAATTTTTCATAATTCAAGATGGGGTCGTTCAATGGAACGATCGGCGCCCGCCTCAGAGCGTTCACAAACAGGAGAAAAAGCAGAGCCATGTAACCCACGGTGATAACAATCTCCGGCATTCCTAGACTGGGCATGGTTCGAAACGTGGGCATGATCAATTGATAAAGATCAAGCCAATGCCCTAGCAGCAGAAGGATGCTAATCGCTGCGAGAATCTTCGGCGATCGCTTGCGGCTCGCCGATAGCAGCACAACAAACGGAATGACCCAGTTCACGATGAGGTTCAATGCGAAGAGATAGAGCCACGGTCCGTTTGTCCGCGGTATGTAGTGCGTGACTTCTTCGGGAATGTTTCCGTACCAGATCAGCAGGTACTGACATGTCCAGATGTACGCCCAGAAGGTGGAAAACGCGAAGAGCATCTTGCCTAGGTCGTGGAGTTGATCCTCGGTAGGGCTGCCATTTGGCGAGGAGATAAATTTTCTAAGCAAGACTGCGGCGAGAGTCATAGCAGCAATCCCCTGCACGAACGTCCCTGCAAAGACGTAAACGGCAAACATCGTGCTAAACCAATCCGGTTCGAGGCTGATGATCCAGTCGAAAGACATCAGAGTGAAAGTCAGCGCGAAGACGGGAATGAAGAGGACTGCATAGCGTGTAAGGCGCTGGTGCAGGATCATCGTTGCCGCCGGGCGATCGTCCTGGTCGAGCGAAGCACGGCGCATGAGCAGGGCAAACATAGTCCACAGAACGAGCGCAATCACTGTGCGTGCGATCAGCCACGGCATCTGCAGGTAATGAATCTTTCCCGCAAAAGATGGAGTGTCGTCAAATGCGCCTTGGTGCGCCCAGGGAAAGATCGTATGCCTCCCGGCAAAGAGCACGATCATGAGCAGCGCGACGACGGGCAATGCGAGCATGAATGCCTCTGGAATCCTGCGCAGACGGGCCGACCATCTCGCTCCAGTGGCGCGCTGGGTAGCCAGGAAAAAGATGGCCGAGACCGCCAGCGAAGTGACGTAAAAACTGTTCAATAAAAGTGTGGGCCACGCCTGCTGCGGATCTACGCGCAACTCGTAGAAGGCTGCGGCGACTCCCAGGAAGACCAGACCAGTCGCTGATAGCCGAGTCCGTTTCGAGACTGAGGATGAAAGATCTTCGCTCATGGGGTTCCTTTCGCCAAAGCGAGGTCCGGCTCTTTGCTCCGCCGCTGCAAGGTCGTATAGACATACGTGACGATCTTCCACCGTTCGTCTGCGCTCAATTGCGATGCGTAAGACGGCATCTTGCCGGTGCCCAGGGTGATGACGTGGAAGATGCGGCCGGGCGCGAACTGCATCAAGCGATCGGAGTGGTAGGAAGGTGGCGGAGGAATCTTCGACGAGATGGGGCCGTCTCCTTTGCCTTGCGCTCCGTGACATACAGCGCAATAGGTCTCAAAAAGGGCCTTGCCTTCATCGAGGGTTCTGGCGGTCGGATCATAAGGGTCCCTAAGCTCGAGGCCCGCGCGCGCAGCTTCCAGTTCACCCGGTCCGTAGTGAAATGGATGATAGCCGCGCGCGATGGTGCCGGCCACGGGATGCTGCAGGGTCAGACCGTCACGAGTCACTGAATTGGCAGCAAACGCCTTGTACGCCGGGTCGCGCGCCATATCCGGCATGTATTCGTAGGCTCGCCGCCCGGAAGATCCACAACCTGCGAGAGCAATCGCGGTTGCCAGGAACGAAGCCATGGAGCCCCTCGTCATAATTGAGCCTCGATTTCGTGGACCTCGCAGGCACCGCTATTCCAAAGCAGCCGCGATACAAGAACCGGATCAAAGTGCTCGGTGCGCCGGCGAAGCGCGATTGCGAAAGAATCATTAGTGATGTTAGGCGCCGGCAAACGCGCTTTTTTTCCTGGGAAAAGCCGAGCGCGAAAAAGCAATGCCGCCACCGTCGATAAGCCGCCGATCAGCACCGTCAATTCGAAGCTGATAGGAATGAAAGCGAGCGTCGAGTTATCGGGTTTGCCGCCGACGTTCATGGGCCAATCCAGAACCGTCGTGTAAGAAAGAAAGGAGAGAGCGAGGGTCAGTCCGAGCATTCCCGCGAAGAACGTTACCCACGGGAGATAGGTTCTACGCAGGCCCATCGCGCGATCCAGATGATGAACCGGATAGGGAGTATAGACATCGTAAATCGGAAAACTGTGGTCCCGAATTGTGCGCACTGCTGCGAGCAGGCTGTCTGGATCTGAGAAGGTTGCGATAACAAATCGGCTAGGCATTCACGGCTACCTCGCTATCTTCCTGGGCTGGGTCGCGCTTTGGTATCTCGATTAGTTTGGCGATATGAGCGCTGTCCGCGGACACGCCCTTGATCTCCCACATTGCGATCATGGGCAGCGAACGAATGAAGAGGAGAAACAAAGTAAAGAAGAGACCGAAACTGCCCACCAGAATTCCAACGTCAACGCGCGTGGGATAAAACATGCCCCAGCCCGACGGCAGAAAGGCCCGGTGCAGTCCCACCACGATAATGACGAAGCGTTCGAACCACATTCCGATGTTTACCAGGATGGAGACAATAAAAAGAATTGCCACGCTGTTGCGCGCTTTCTTTGACCAGAGAAAATGCGGCGTTATCACATTGCATAGCACCATCAGGTAGAAACACCAGGCGTACGGCCCCGTTGCGCGATTAATGAAGTGATACCGCTCGTAGATATTCCCGCCATACCAGGCGCTGAAGAATTCCGTGGCGTAGGCATAACTCACAATCATGCCGGTGAGCATGGTTACCTTGGCCATCTTATCGAGATGCCTCATCGTGATGTACCGCTGCAAGTGCATGGTTTGGCGAGTAATGATCAGCAGAGTCAGGACCATGCCGAAGCCTGAATAGACGGCGCCGGCAACGAAGTAAGGTGGGAAGATCGTCGTGTGCCAGCCGGGTACCAGCGAAGTAGCAAAGTCCATGCTGACAATCGAGTGCACCGAGAGCACGAGCGGTGTCGCTAATCCGGCGAGGATCAGGCTGACCATCTCATAACGGGACCAAGTGCGGAACGACCCATTCCAGCCCATGCTCAGAAACCCGAAGATAGTTTTCTTGATCCGTCCAGTGGCGCGGTCGCGCAACGTTGCCAAATCTGGAACCAGACCGAGAAACCAAAAGACCAACGAGATCGTGAAGTAAGTGCTTACGGCGAAGACGTCCCAAACCAGAGGAGAGCGGAAGTTGACCCACAGCGGGCCGCGCTGATTAGGGAAGTAAGGGAAGATGAAAAATGCGTCCCATGGGCGGCCCAGATGAAGCAGAGGAAACATGCCCGCGCACATCACAGCCATGATCGTCATGGCCTCCGCCGAGCGGTTGATTGACGTGCGCCATTGCTGCCGAAAGAGCAACAGGATGGCTGAAATCAACGTGCCTGCATGTCCGATACCGATCCAGAAGACGAAGTTGGTAATGTCAAAAGCCCAGCCCACACTGTTGTTGAGACCCCAAACGCCAATACCCTTGGCAAACAGATAAGCAACCATAACACCGAGGTCAATCAGTCCGGCGAAAGCAAACATGAAACAGATCCACCAGCCTCTTCCCGGTCTGGCTTCCATCGGCCGAGCAATGTCATCGGTGATCTGCTTAAAAGATGCACTTTCGTCGACCCAGCGCGCAGGCGGCAGCAGTTGCGGGTAAACTCGTGCGGATGCAGCGGGCACAGCACTCATGCATTTCGCTCCTTAAGCAGTGTTGAGTGGGTTGCGAACCTTCTTCAGATATCCGACGTTGGGCCGCACACCCAGTTCTTCGAGCACGTGGTAGTGCCGTCGGCTTTGGTGCAGTTGCGAAACGCGGCTGTGAGGATCCTTCAGATCTCCGAAGACAATGGCTTGGGTCGGACAGGCCTGCTGACACGCGGTTTGAATATCGCCCTCGGCCAGATCACGCTTACCCTGCAACGCGATGTTCTTGGCCAGCTGGATACGCTGAACGCACATGCTGCACTTTTCCATCACTCCGCGGGAGCGCACAACGACGTCAGGATTCAGCACCATGCGTCCCAGCGGATTGGCCATATTGAAATCGAAATCCGGATTGTCGGTAAAGTTGAACCAATTGAAGCGCCGGACCTTATACGGACAGTTATTGGCGCAATACCTGGTTCCTATGCAGCGGTTGTACACTTGCTGATTTAGTCCGTCGGAGCTGGTAGTCGTGGCCAGCACTGGGCATACCGTTTCGCACGGAGCATTCTGGCAATGCTGGCAGAGCATAGGCTGATGAACGCTTCTCGGATCGTTTTCAGAGCCACTGTAATAACTGTCAATGCGAATCCAGTGCATGATGCGGATACGCCGCACTTGCTCCTTGCCGACAACAGGGATGTTGTTTTCTGCCTGGCAAGCGATCACGCAGGCGGAACAGCCTGTACATGCGTTCAAGTCGATTGCCAACCCCCAGGAGTGATCGCCGTGAAGCCGTTCGGCCCACAGCGTTGGCAAGGCTTGCTGAGATTCCTGTGCGGGTTTGCTCAATTCTTCCAGCGTGGTTTCAAGAACAATTGGGCGACCTTCCATGGAGAATTGGCTTTGCGTGCTTGCGATATCCTCGCGTCGTCCGGTCTTCTCGATGCGTACGTTGGTCGATGAATACTGGCGCGTCCCATTGACAGTCGACGTTAGAGGAAACACATTCACGCCGACGTTCCGACCTACCTTGCCAACCTGAGTGCGGCCATAACCCATAGCCACAGAAACGGTGCGGCCTTCTTGCCCTGGCTGAACAAAGACAGGCGCTTCGATGGTGCCCTGATCGGCTGTCAGCCTGATTACGTCGCCCTCCGACAGTCCCAGTTGTCTCGCCAGTTGCGGACTAATCGCTGCGTAATTTCCCCAAGTCACTTTACTGATTGGATCGGGAAGTTCCTGGAGCCAGGGATTGTTGGCGTGACGTCCGTCGCGGGCGCTCACACTCTCATAAAGGTGCATTTCATAGCGGCCTTCTGTCCGTGATGTCTGCGCCTTCACAATGGTTTCGGCGGCCGCTTTCCAATTGCCGAGGTGCACAGGAGTGAAGACGGTCTCCTTCGCGGGTAACACCACGACGCCGTCTCGCAGAGACCGCTCCCAGAATGCTGTGGCATCTTGCAAATCATTTTGCCGCGGAAACAGCGCCTTGATCCAGAAGTCGCGAAGATATGTGTAGTAGTTCGTATCGGGCCGGCCCGACCAGACGAGTAGGCTTTCTTGTGCTGCGCGGGTCTCAAACAGCGGAGCGATGAGCGGCTGCGCGAGGCTGAAATGGGAGTCAATAGGTTCAGCGTCTCCCCAGGCCTCCAGGAAATGGTGATCCGGACAGATCGCATGAGCGTGAGAACTGGACTCATCCGTACGGTCGGAGAATGAAACAGAGAGCGCGACCTTTTCCATTCCGCTTAGAAAGCGCGCGCCATCGACATAGTCGTAGGCGGGGTTGACGCCGTAGAGCAAGAGCGAGTGCACCTGGCCTCGATTCATCTCCTCGACAAGCGCTGCCATGGCCGCGTCATCGCCGCCGCGCTGTTTCGAAGGGCGATCCAGATCGATGGTTTTGCCTATGTTGCCGAGCAGGGCATTGAGAGCATTGACGACGATCTGCGATGAAAGATCGTTGCGTCCGCAGACGACGAGGGACTCGCCACGATGCTTCCAAAGTGCTTCTGCAATCGCGTCGAGTTTATTCGCATCCACGGGGTCTGGGGGGGCTGGATAATCAGGGACGACAGGTGCACCGCTCATGCGGACTACGCGCCCAAGCAAAGCTACAACTGTTGCACCAATCTCCGATGGCGCGATGAGAAGGCGCACGTCGGCATTGCTTCCAGTCACACTCAAAGTCGGCTCAAATTGGACGTGGAGCATGGGCTTTGCTTCTGACTTACGATGGATCGCGTACTGGTGTGCAAACTCGACAGGAGAGAGCCAGGTTCCCAGAAAATCCGTATCGAACCCGACGATGACTCGCGCCTTGTCGAACGCGTAGTGTGGAATGACCGCGCGGCCGAAGGATTCTGCATTGGCTTCGCGCAATGCGCTGTAGGAGATTGCGTCGTAAACTACATGCTCAAACGTCGGAAGCGTGCTGCCGAACTGCGCGATGATCTCTTGCGTCGAAGGGCTGGTTATGGTGTCAGAGAGCAACACGACCTTTCCGTTGTTAGCGCGGGCCTGGTCCAGTCCTTTCGAGATCTGGCGATCCACCTCTTGCCAAGTTGCGGCTTGTCCTTTCCAACTCGGCGCGCGTAGCCGCTCTTCGTCGTAGAGCGAAAGTACAGTTGCCTGCCCCGTGGCACAGGTTCCTTTGCCGAAGAGAGTGGATTCATCATTGCCTTCAATTTTGATCGGTCGGCCATCACGCTGCTTCACCAGCAGGCTGCACGACGATGCGCACCCACGGCAGGTGGTGGCGTAATAGTTTGCTACTCCAGGAACGATATCGTCGGCTCCAGCCAGCAACGGGATGGCGTGCTGCACGGGTCCGCGGCATCCCGCCACGCCGGCTGCGACCACGCTGAATCCCATCATTGCCAGAAAGTCGCGACGAGTCGCGCCGCTCATGCCGACGGCTGACTTTGCAGGAAGGCCGCCCGGAAACTCTCCGCTAAAGCGCGGACCGTTGTGCAGTTCATCGACGCTCTTCCAATAAGTGGGCTCGGCGCGTTGTCCGATTTGCACGAGTGGCGCCTTCGCGCTTTTGCAGGGCGGTTTGCCTTCGAGGTCCGGGCTCATATCTTCCTTTCTTCTCGCTGTAGGCCTGCTCGCCGGGTCAATAGTGGCAACTTGAGCAATCCAGCGCGGCTGTTGGCTTCTGTTTCTGCGCAAGGCTTGCAAGTGAACGCTGGAAGTCATTGGTCGCAATGTTGGCGTGCTGGCGATGGCATTGCAGGCACCATCCCATGGTGAGCGGAGAAACCTGGCTGACTCGCTCCACGCTTTCCACCGGCCCATGACACTGCTGGCATGCAACGCCTGAGAGCACATGCTGGCTGTGGTTGAAATACACGAAGTCGGGCAGATTGTGGATTTTGATCCAGCGAATCGGTACCTGTTGCTGCACGGCCTCCTTGAGCTTTTCGATTTCCACAGTCTGTTTTTCGACAATGCTATGGCAGTTCATACACACGCTCGCCGGCGGGATTCCAGCATGGCGACTAGTACGCGCCGCATAGTGACAATAAAGACAGGGAATCTTGTTATCTCCGGCATGAACCTTGTGCGGGAAGTGAATGGGCTGCTCGGGCGAATAGCCTTGGTTGATTCCCATACGCGATATTTCCCAGGCCCCGCCTCCACCCGCGAGCAGCAGCATCAGGACCGCGAAAACAGTAAGTGGCGTCTGCATGCGATCAATCCTCGTCTGGCCAGAACCAGCTGCCTGGATTGTGCCTGTTGGACCACTCCGCAAAAGCGTTGCTTGCCGCGCGCAATTGTTGTGTGATCAACATCGCGCAACGTTGCAACACGGCTACTAGAAATGTTGACAGCCGAGTCAGCGGCAGCACCGCAATCGCCGCGAACGTGGCCAGCACGTGGAGTTGCACGAGCGCCGGCAACTGAGTTGCAAGTTGGACCGCCGGTTGCCCGCGCAAAAGGGAAATCATGTATGGCACTAGTGTTACTTCGCCCCACAACGAACCCCAACGATAAAGGACTGCGACCAACAGTCCCGAGGCCAAGACAGTAAAGAACAATCCTAGAAAAAGCATGTCGGACAATTCGGTTACGCGAGACTGGCTGGATCGCTCAAGACGCCGCCAAATCATCACAGCGCTACTGGCAACACCTGCCGATCCGGCAATAAAAGCCAAGCCCTCCAGCACGTAAAGACCTCTAGCGCTGGTGCTCAACGAAAGAACTGCGTGCGGAAACACTAATCCCGCAAGATGCCCGGCGATGAGCACTGCCATGCTGACGCGAAAGAGCCGACCTCCGAAAACTGATTTTGCGTCGGCCACTTCCGCGGCAAGAACCGAGGGCTGCCGCGACACCAGCAAATAACGTATGAGAATTCCCGTTATTAACAGAGCAGTTGCTACATAGGGCCAAAGTGCAAATAACGAGCTATTCTCAGTCACTTTCCGCCTTCCTTCGCTGTGGGCGGCTGCCCGCGACATTTGCAGTTTGCTTGACTGGTATAACTGTCGTCCGGAGAAACGCCTTAAGGGCAAATACTTCATTCGCCGTCAGGTAGCCTTTCATTGGCGTTGTGGTTTGCCAATTGAAACAACGATGGCGCAGCGACTGGGTCAACTCGGGATCCTGATAACGCAGATAAGCGCCTGTTAGGTCCGGACCGAGGCTGCCGCCGCGCAATCCTGCTCCGCGCACACTATGGCAGGTTATGCACGCTTGCGCGCCATTGATGGTTTCCCTCTCACCGTAAAACAGTTTGCGGCCAACCTCGATTTCTGCCGAAGTCGCGGTGGCTGCGTTGCGCTCGTCGGCAGGCTTGATATCAGGTCCGCCGATGGCAAGATAATGAAGGATGTCGTTGATCTGCTTCTCAGACAGATCCACCCAGTCGGGCATGCGCTGCTGTTTGAACTGCGCAAAGAGGGCCTTCGCCGTTGGATCCCCGGATTTAATTACACCGGAGGAACCGTGAATGAACTTCAATAACCAGTCGCGCTTCCGCCGTTCGGTGACACCCTTTAAGTCAGGCCCAACTTTGATTCCTTTGCCGTAGGTGTGACACGCCGTGCACCGACTATTGAACGTCAACGCAGCTTCGGCCGAGAATTTGGCCGTCGTGCCCGCGTAGCCGCTATCGATATCACTGGCGCGAACAGACTGAGAGATCCCGTCGTGCATCAGCAGAAACGACAGAGCCAACCACCCGACGCGTAGTCTTCTAACAGTTGCCACAATAAGCCTCATCAGACACTCTCCTTCGTCTTTGTCCGCTGCCGTTCCACTTACCGTCAGCGTCGACTTACAGGGAACTGTAAAGCTTATCTTCAGAATCCCAATCCGAAGTGCATAGCAAAGGTCACTGGATCTGTGTTTGGGCCGCCGACCGGCCGATTGAACCGCACAGGAAGATCCGCCTCCACAAAGTAGGCCTTGAAGAAACTGCTTTTATTTTTGATTGGCCAACTCTTGTTTAACAGTGGAGTAAAACCGTACTCGGCAGAATTGACGACGAAGGCAGCGCGAATTCCCGGAGCGAAGCCCCGTCCAACATTCCATAAGAACCCCGGATGAACCGTAAGTGATACGTCGCGCGGACTGTCCTGTACTGACGAGATAAACTCAAGGTCGAATGCCATTCTGCCCGTTCCCTTGACTGTAATTCCGACTGGAAAACCTATCGAAAAATTGTCAGCCAAGTTAGTTGTCTGTCCTCCCGCCCGAGTAACAAGAGGAAGAACGAAACCGACATGGCCTCCGACTGTTGTCTGAGGCGTGGTCTGGGCTATCGCAATCACGGGCAACTCTGTGAGTGAAAGAACAGCCACCACGGCCACGCGTAGAAGTTGACTGAGGATCATTCGATCCATAGGCGGACACACCGCTGCATTCATGGAGTTTCCTCCGATCAGAGATGATTTGGTGATACACATGCCTGCGCACCCTGCAAATGCAGAGAGACGGACGTGCGTTCGCGTTGCTGTGTGGCGAGCGTTAAGGGCGTGCTGCAGGGCCACGGCTTATTGAAATGTGGCGAGCACTTCTTGGACGGCAGTTTCGCAACGGCCAAAAAGGGGGGAACTCCACATTCGGCAAAACCAGGCGTTCTCGTTGGTCGCGCTGACAGCAGACCAAGCCTTACGTTTTGAAAATCGGCTTAAAAGTGCCCTCTGGGAAGAGGGACACGTACACAAGCCACCCTCGTCTGAACTTGCATTTCCAATCCAAAAGGCCGATCAAGGCAATATCCAGTTTGATCTATCAAGTTGATGGGGGCCCACTGACAGTGGCAATAAGATCGGCGCGTTAGGATTGACCGCACCCGAAAAGTTGTCTAGTGAATTCACGCTGCCCTGTGACTTCACAACAACTATACCCGCGCTTCGGTGGCTCGTGATGACTGGTAGGAAATTCCAGTCCGGCGGTTCGGGATTTTCTCTGTCGTATCTACTTTTACGGTAACGGAAGCCTTCGACCCGCTGCTACCATTAGGTGATTCTGAGGTCTCTTAGGTTTCCTGTCAAGAGAAAAAGATTTAGAGATATTTGTTAAAGGTTTGTGCGACGTTAGACGCTAACTGTATTTCCATTGCTATCTCCGTCTTAATACCCTCATGAATCCTTTTCATCCAGTAATTTAGAGTTACTAGACGTGTATCACCGTATCGGCTTCCCGAGTTCAGACTTGCTTCGCGTCAAAATCCTTTTCCATATCAGGAACATTGCCAATGACACTCAACAGGATCGGCCCTATCGTTTCGCTCGAGACGTTTCTTAACGATTTCCACCAGGCTTGTCGTCAGATACGAAACGCTCCAGTCTTCGCCGGACGGTGATGGGTGGAATCAGAAGTGGGAATCGGCATCAGCACACCAATATTCATCCTTGTGCGCACTCTTCTCCTTGCGCCGTTGCCATACGATAATCCAGAACGCCGGGTGCACATTATCAGCAGATCGACAAATTCAAGTGAACCCTTCGATGGAACCGCGCCCTTGCGCGACATACTCGATTGGCATTTGATCGGCCTTGAAAAATTGCTCGTCGGGACTCTCGCATCGTTGCCGCTAAGCTACGAATTAATTACAAGTGCGCGGTTGCCATTTCGTCGTCGGTAAGGATGGCGGTCATAGAAGACCGCATCGGCTTGGCCGCGGCGAATTTTCTTGGCTGTTGCGACGAGAAGCCAGGATCGCTGGCTGGCACGATACTTCCGTAACAAAATCATAGGGATACAGACATGTTACGTGGGTTACTTTGGAGTGCACTAAGGTAATTTGACTGCGCTTCGATAAAACGTTTTATCTGCTATCTACGGTCCCGCATATACAGACCTCGGCTTAAGGGCTTCAGATTGCCCTCACTGTTCTCACCTGCGATCCGGCTATTTGTATTGATCGTTGCCTCATTTGGTTCTTTACTTTTTCCATCATTCAGGCCTTGTTCCTAGTTCGAGGCACATCCCGGTCGAACGAAGATGATCATAAAAATCCACCCTCTTCTCGGACTTTATTTCCTCGTGCCTCGATTGTTGTTACGTCGACTACCCCGTGTCTCTTCTCAGCGGGATAGCAGCGGCATCGGAACTTCCATAACCCGGCGAAGACCGGAACGACCTCCTCCGGGACAAACTGGGCACGCTTCAATGGAACCTGGAGTGGGACTACAAATGTCATAACGATTGGCTTCTCCATTAACGGAACGATCTGCCTCGTGAATGGACAAGCTATTACAACGCACAACCGCAACAAAGGCGACGCATGCGGAGCGGGTCTTTTGAAACTGCTCCGATCATATGAGACTCCGAGGAGCGCCTACCTCAAAAAGGAATCTTGTTTCGGCATCACTCTTCAATAAGCGCTCGGGCATTGAGTGGTAACAGTGGGCGGCCGGGTGATGTAAAGGAGAAACCATGTCTCAGCAGTTCGATCCCCCCTGTGAGTGGTCAATCGCTCGCCGATTCAGCGGGTACTTTGCAGTATTCGCAGCTCTGATGCTAGCCCTTGCTATGCCGTGCGCACATGCTCAAACTGCGTGCAGCGTGGTCTATACGATTTCACCGCAGAACTCCGGCGCATTCGGAGGGACAGTCACCATCAACAATACGGGAACTACCGCCTGGACCAGTTGGACTCTGACCTGGACCTTCGCCAACGGCCAAACGATCTCGTCCTTCTGGAATGGCGCGGAAACCCAGAGTGGCGCCAACGTAACGGTGAGCAGCGAAACTTACAATGGCCGCGTCGCCGCCGGCGCAAGTACCAGTGGATTGGGCTTCAATGGCACCTGGAATGGCACTACGAACGCGATACCCACATCCTTCGCCGTTAATGGAAACACCTGCGGCAACACCACGACGGGCAGCTTTGCGTTGGTCCCTTCGGCGTCCGCTCTGTCAGTAACTCAGGGCAGCAGTGCCACTGACACCATCTCGATAACGGATGTGAGTCCGTTTGCAGGCAGTGTGACTCTTGCCGCATCCGGATTGCCGACCGGCGTAACGGCCGCTTTCGGCACCAATCCCGCCACCGGCAGCAGCGCTCTTACGTTGACGGCCGGCAGCACAGCAACCGTTGGAACCTCTACGGTCACCATTACTGGAACCTCCGGCACTTTGACCGAAACCGCAACCGTTGCCCTCACCGTCCTGGCCAAGACTCCGCCGAGCTTCACGCTGGCTGCGTCCTCGTCTACTTTGTCTCTTCCGCAGGGCAGCAGCGCCACTGACATAATCACAGTAACTGATATCGGCGGATTCACCGGCAGCGTGGCACTTGCCGCTTCCGGATTGCCAACTGGCGTAGCGGCGGTCTTCGGCACCAACCCCACCACTGGGACAAGCGTGCTCACGTTGAAGGCCAGCAGCACAGCCACATCCGGCACCTCCACAGTAACCATCACGGGAACCTCCGGCTCCCTGACCGCAACGACCACTGTCAGTCTTGTCATTGGCGGCTGCGACACAGAGGGCTTCTCCCTTGCTCCTTCGTCGCCAACTCTCTCATTGGTTCAGGGCAGTACTGCAACCGACACCATCACGGTGACTGAATTCTGTTTCAGCAGCAGCGCGACTCTTGCAGCATCTGGTCTGCCGAGCGGAGTTACTGCCGCCTTTGGCACTAACCCAACCACTGGGTCCAGCATTCTGACGCTCACGGCCAGCAGCACGGCAACGATCGGCACGTCGACGATCACGATCACCGGCACCTCCAGCAACCTCTTGGCATCTACCTCCATTGCTCTCAGCGTAAGTGCCAAACCGACTCCAACCTTCGCGCTCTCTCCGTCAGCGCCGGCTATATCGATTGCCGAAGGCCTCAGCGCCACCAATACCATCACAGTGGCGGACCTGAACGGATTCATCGGCTCTGTGACGCTGGCCGCAACAGGCCTGCCCAGCGGAGTTACCGCTGCGTTCGCGACGAACCCTGCGACGGCGACCAGCGTGCTCACGCTGACTGCCAGCAGCACAGCGACGGTCGGCACGGCTACCGTGACCATCACCGGAACCTCCGGTTCGATCTCTGCCAGTACCTCGATCTCGCTGACCATCACACCAGGAACGTCCAGCTCCACGTGCAGCATCGTTTACACGATCCAACCTCAAAACGCGACCGCCTTCGGTGGGGCCATCACGATCAACAACACGGGCACGACCGCCTGGACCAATTGGACTTTGACGTGGTCTTTCGCCAACGGGCAAACGATCTCTTCCATCTGGAACGCGTCGGAGATACAAACTGGCGCAAATGTGACACTAACCAATCTGGCGTATAACGGCGCCGTTCCCGCCGGCGGCACTCTCACTGGCATTGGATTTAGCGGCCTGTGGAATGGAGTCACCAATGCGGTGCCAACCTCCTTCGCGATCAACGGCTCGGCGTGTGGCGTCGCTACGACACCGAATTTCACGATCGCTTCTTCGGCTACCAATCTGTCGATTGCGCAAGGTAGCAGCGCCACCGACAAAATCACGGTAACGGAAATCAACGGATTCGCGGGCAGCGTCACTTTGTCCGCATCGGGATTGTACGGACTGCCTGGCGGTGTAACGGCCGCCTTCTCGCCCAATCCCACCACCGGGACCAGTGTGCTTACGCTGACAGCCAGCAGTTCGGCGGTTGCCGGTAGCTCCACGATCAATATCACTGGAACCTCTGGCTCGCTGACCTCGAGCGCCAGCGTTGGCCTGACTGTGAATACAGCAGGCAGCTTCGCGCTTGCGCCTTCGCCGGCCACATTGCAAATTCTTCCCGGCAGCACGGCGACCGACACCATCGCGATTACTGACGTGAGTCCATTCAGCGGTACGGTCTTACTTACCGCCTCGGGGCTGCCGAGTGGAGTAACTGCCGCGTTCAACACAAACTCCGCATCCTTGACTGGCGTAATGACACTAACAGCCACCAGCACGGCAACAGCCGGAAGCTATAACATCACCGTCACCGGAACCTCCGGCACGCTGATAGAGACCACCACGATTGCACTCACAGTCGCTGCATCTCCTTTGCAGATTGTATGGGTCAGTCCAGCCGCCGGTATTGCCGGCAGCTCAATGACTATCATGCCTGCCGGCATTGGAATGAGCGTCGGATCGTCGCAAGGGACGGGCCAGGTTTACTTCGGCACGACAGCAGCCACTGTAACCGCATGGGTAGACGATGCCATCGTCGTCACGGTCCCGAGCCTGGCGGCAGGAAGTTACAACGTAACTGTGGCCACGAGCGGCGTGACGAGCAATGCACTGCCGTTTACAATCACTTCCACTGCACCCAATCCACAAATGAACACCGGCAACTCGACATGGTTTAGTTCGCTTGGTCAGCCGTATGGCGGATGCGGTGTTCCACAAGCCAATCTTGACACGCAGAACTTTGTCGCCCTGAATGTGCAGAACGACCCCGGCACTTATGATGACTATCTGCCACGTCCGATCTCCGGGGCTGGACTCGCATTGATGGGCTTTTTCGACAACGGACATAACTGTGGCCGCTATGTGCACGTGACGATCGGGGACTTCTGCACTGGCATCAACAATGGCGCAGAGGATTTCCCGTTCTGCCAGGGAGCCGATGGTTGGGTGACTGACCAATTCACTGGAGCTGAACTTGATATGGTGGTTGCCGACAGTTGCCAGGACGGCAATGCATGGTGCCGCGACGATCCCTACCATCTTGATCTGGCGCAGGGATCTCTTAATTTATTTGAGCTGAATGGTGTGCCCGTCGGCAACATGTTCCCAAACTCCTGGCAAAACCGGCAAATCAGCTGGCACTTCGAGGAGGCTCCCAATTACACGGGAGACATCAACATTGGCTTCGTTACAAGCGCGAGTGTGTATTGGGGAGCGATTTCCATCACCCACTTGCAAAACGGCATTACCGGGGTGCAGTACCTTGCCAACGGTGTATGGACCCCTGCCGTGATGGATGGTGACTTGGGTGAGGATTACATCATTTCTCCCACTGTGACGGGCGGATCGCAGTATGAGATACAG
>CAYTJN010000007.1:0-44645 GCA_964438125.1 uncultured Occallatibacter sp. | reverse complement strand
GCCTGATTCTGAATTCCCTCAACCCTGACGATGAGCGAGGCGTCGCCGCGCACCACAATCGGCCGCAGCGTGAGCAGATGCGGGCAGATGGGCGTGACCACCAATGCGTCCACGTCGGGCGTCAGGATGGGGCCGTTGGCAGCCAGCGTGTAGGCCGTAGATCCGGTAGGGGTAGACACGATGACCCCGTCGGCGCGAAACCGGGCTACCATCTTGCCGTCAAGTTCGACGGCGAACTCCCCCATGCGTGCAATGTCGCCTTTGGAGACTACAACGTCGTTCAGCGCCCGATAGGTCGAGCAGGCCTGGCCGTCTCGCCAGAGTTCGGCGTGCAGCATGGCCCGCGTGTCAAGATCGTGGCGGCCGCTATGCCAACCCTCCAACGTCGAATAGAGTTCGGCCAGGCGGACCTCAGTGAGGAAGCCGAGAAATCCCAGGTTCACGCTGAGAATCGGTGTGCCGGTCAAGGCGAAGATTCGCGCCGCGGCTAGCAGGGTTCCGTCGCCGCCCAATACGATCACCAACCCCGGAGCCTGCTCGGGCATTGCCGCTCGATCGACCGCCGGCGCCGCCGAGGTGTAGGTTCCGCCCTCCAGGTCGAGCAACGGTTCGTAGCAGTGGTCGCGCAGCCATCCAATCAACTCCGGCAATAGCCGGACTAGCTCTTCTTTCCGTGATTTACAGACGATCGCGACACGAGCCATGCGGTCCCAGTGTAACGGACCACCTGCGGTGGGACCAACACGCACCAAGATTGGCACGAAATTTGCGAATGACTGTGCATCGTCTTCGCTTGTATAGTGGCTCGACGCCGAAAAGCAATTGCTGATCGTCGGCTGAGCGGAAGGCGGCCAGTGTCGTTGGGGCGCCTGCGCCATTGTTAAGAATGAGCAACCGAAAGTGGAGGACGCGATGGATTGGTATCTGATGGTATGGAAGAAATTTGCCGAGTTCGGCGGGCGGTCGCGCCGCACCGAGTATTGGATGTTTACTCTTTTCAACTTCATTGCCTATATTGTGCTCTTTGCCGCTGCTATCTCACTCAAACGAGCCATCGGTGTGGGCATAATTCTCATGCTCCTGTACTTGGTCTACGCGCTGGCCGGCATCATTCCGTCGCTGGCCGTCAGTGTGCGCCGACTCCACGACACCGGCAAAAGCGGTTGGTGGTTATTGATCAGTTTCATTCCTCTGGTGGGCGCCATTGTCATGCTGTTTTTTTTGGTGTCAGACAGCGAACCGGGCCCGAACGTATATGGCCCAAATCCAAAGCTCGCCAATCAGTCTGCAGGGATCATCTAAGCGAGTCCCTTTGGTTCCTCCGCAACCTCGCTCTTGGACGGGGTTGCGGAGACTGAATTCTCCGGCTGCCGCGCATACAGTAGAAACTCCCGATTGCCCTCCATGCCGGTGATCGGCGACGGAATCGTCTCCACCACCTCCCAGCCCAACGAGCGGACACAATCAGCCACCTTGTCGATTGCCAACTGATGCGCCTCGGGGTCGCGCACGATACCGCCCTTGCCGACATGCCCGCGGCCGGCCTCAAACTGCGGCTTGACCAGAACGACAGCCTCGGTGAGTCCGGGAGCCGCGGCCAGCACCGGCCCCAGCAGCAGCGTGGCCGAGATGAACGACACATCCATCACCAGCAGTGTGAGCGGCGCCCCTTGACGCCCCTCTTCGAGCGCCGTGGGTGCAAGAAACCGGGCATTCGTGCGCTCCACCAAGCGGACACGCGAATCGTTGCGCAGCTTCATTGCAATCTGGCCAAAGCCTGTATCGACAGCGGTGACATGCCCCGCGCCGTGCTGTAACAGGCAATCGGTAAAGCCCCCCGTCGATGCGCCCACGTCCAGGCAGGCGCGTCCTTGGACGTCGATCGGCCAGTGTTTGAGCGCTGCCGCCATCTTGAAGCCGCCGCGGCTTACATAGGGTTGCTCCTCGCCTAACAGTCGGATCGGGGCATCTTCGGGAACGGCCGCACCGGCCTTTTCCACCTTTTGCTCTCGAACCAGCACCCGCCCGGCAAGGATCATCGCACGCGCCCGCTCTCGGCTGGGAACAAGCCCTCTCTCGACCAGCAACAGGTCCACGCGCATCTTTGTGCTGCCCGCCATCTCGATCCTCGTTTTCACACGCCTGAAGGGGCCGCTCCGCTGCTTTCAAAAGCGGCGCAAAAACAGCCAAAGGTGTTGCCCTCACGGGAAGCCACCTTTGGCTATTCAATCCCACCTCTGCCGAAGACTCGCTATTGAAGCGTCGCCGGGTTCTGAGTCTGACAATCGGCCAGCGAGGATGAGGGCTCGACAGTTGTGCCCGGCGAGGCTCCGACGACCTGATAACCTCCAGGCAAATCGGGCAGGTTGCATGGCTGTCCGTAGCCTGGGACCCGGCTCACAGTGTTGTTGTTTCCGCTCACGGCGTTCTGTGAGGTCACGCGCACATCCACAACATCGCCTTGCAACAGCACAGTGCTGTCGACGATGTCTTTATCGGTGCGGATGATGGTCAGATAATCGCTGTTCGGTGAGGCCACGTAGACCTTGCCATAACTTGAATTCTGCGTCGAGACCACGGTACGCGGATAGCCGGTGACAGGCAGCGTCTTTTCAACCGTGTGGCTGGTAAGGTTCACAATGGTCACCGATTGATCGGCCTGGTTGGCGGTATAAGCGCGGCTGCCATCGTTCAAAACAGTGACGCTGGCGGGGTTAGTGCCCACCGGGATGGTGTAAGTGGTTCCAAAGGTCGGGCTGTCATTGCCGAACTGGTCGAGGGATACATCGATCACACTGATCGAATTGCCTTCGTAGTTGGCCACAACGAGTTCGTTGGTCGCCGCGCTATATTCGGCATAAACGGGGCCGGCATGCGTCAAACCCGCCGTCGGACTCACCGGCAGGATGGGATGGCAGGTATAGGTCTGGTTGTCCTGGTTCACGCAGCCCGTGGCCGGGCAAACGCACTGATCGAGCGTGTCGTTCTGGATGTTGATCACCGAGACGGTGTCGCTGCCCCGGTTGAGCACAAAGAGCCGCTTGCCATCGCTGCTGCTTACCGCGTAAACCGGACACAGCGCATTCGTGGTCCCGGCGAGGTCGTTGGTGGGATTGGTCGGGTCCAGCACAATCTTTGCCGAGACGGTCGAACTTGCGACCTCGATTCCGTCCGCCACTCCGTTTAACTGAACCGCGGTGGGCGTAGCATTGCATTCCAGCCCTGTAGAGTTGGAAAAGCCCTGGCTAATGCCGAACAAACGTGCGGCGCCAGTGCCGGCGCCGACCACCATCACCGGCGTGGGTGCCACGGGAATGGAGCGCTGGAAGGTCTGAGGAAATCCTGTGAAAGTGTCGGCTACGTCCCCATCGAGGTCCGCGGCCCACAGTGCGGCTGTCTGAAGGGACAGGTTCACTGGTTTCGCTGTCGTTGGCAGCGTGGTGTAATTCACGTTCTTCGGCTGCAAACTGCCGCCGCCGGTAACGGCGAGGGGAAAGTTGGTGAGGGTGTGGTCGCTATTGATGGTGTAGCCGTTGCTGCCCGTGCCGTCGATGGTGAAGGTGGTTGGCCCCACCCCAATGCAAGCCGAAGCCATGATCGAATCGCCGGCGTAGTCAATAACCGTGGCGATCCCGGCATTTGCGACCGGGCAAAGCGGGTTGCTGCTTGAGGCGGAAGTAACGGCTGGAGGGGCGGAGACTGTCACCACATAGGACGTCGGCTGCGCGGCAGGCCCGGTGGGATTGATGGGCGTCACCACAGGACGGTAGGTGTTGCCGCAGCCGGCAACCAGGACGGCAGCCGCAAGTGCCACACCCGTTTGAACCAACCGCACACGCGCGGAGCCAAAACTCATGCTGAAAAACCTCATTCAATTCTTTCCTGCTTACCTCGTGATTGTAAATCAGCAGGGCAGGTCCAGAGCGGGGCGGCAACGATGGCTCCAGAGCTTGCAGCAGGATGTGAGAGTACGGCCATGCGAGTCTACAGAACGAGTAATCAATGGCCTGCGATCTCCACAATGGCGCTTTCTGGCCCGCTCCAGGCGGGGTCGCCCTGGGTGGTCAGCTTTTGCCGCGCCTCATCCCAATGGACCCGTGTCACGCTGCCCGCGCCCTTTTCATAGGCATAGGTTGTGCCGTCGTCGGAAAAGAGCGTGAAGTCGGCGTCTGCGCCGGGATAGACGCGCACCTTTGAGATGGCTTGGACTTGATGGGTGCTCTCGACCGGTGTTCCCAGCGGAAGGATTGAGCCGGCGCGCACAAAGAGCGGAATCGTGTCGATGGGAGCGGCAACGGTGACCGACTGGCCGCCCTTGAGCCGCTCATTGGTCCAGAAGTTGTACCAGTCAGCACCGGCGGGTAGATAGACCTGCCGGCTGGTCGCGCCCTGTTCCGTCACCGGAGCCACAAGGAAGGCCGGCCCAAACATGTATTCGTCCCTCAGGTCGGTCACGTTTTTGTCGTCGGGAAAGTCCAGCGGCAGGGCACGCATGAACGGCGCTCCCGTCTTCCAGGTCTGGTAGCCGAGCGAATAGATGTACGGCATGAGTTGATAGCGCAGGCGCAGGTATTTTTCCAGGATCGGCTCGGCCTCTTTGCCATACGACCAGACCTCGTTGGCCGGCCGGCTGCCATGCGTACGGAAGATCGGCAGGAAGGTCGCATACTGAAACCAGCGCGTATAAAGCTCCGGATAGTCGTCGTAGCCCCCCACCGTGTCCCGCGCATCCGACGGGTCAAGCAGTGGCTTGTGCGCCGGGTGATGCTCGCCGGGCAGATATTGCCAGCCGCCGGTGTCGTTGGACCAGTAGGTCAGCCCGGAAGCGGCGAAGTCGAGGCCCGTCGGTATCTGCCGCCTGTAAGTATCCCATGTGGGAGTAATGTCCGAAGACCAGAAGATCGTTCCGTTGCGTTGCGCACCGAGATATGCGTCCCGTGACAGGATCAACGCCCGCCGTCCCGGCTCATCCCTGCGGAAGCCATCGTAAAGCGCGGCCGTATGGAAGAGCGGATAGACGTTGAAGTATTGCGTGCCCGGTCCGACATGAAAATATGCGCCATTCGGCGGCAGGTCGGGCTCGGTCTCATCGGCCCACAGTGAATCGAAGCCCTGACTGATGATGTTCTCGTGGATCGTCTTCCAGAACCACTGCGCTGCCTCGGGATTGGTCGTGTCGATGTCGGAGCCGGCGCGGTCGTACGGTAATCCATCGACTGGCTTGCCGTCGGCCGTCGCGAACAACCAGCCCTTCTTCCGCAATTCGTCGTAGTAGCGATCCTCGGGAACAAAGCGCGGCCAGACGCTGATCATCGTCTCAAAGCCCATCTCATGCAGCTTTTTGTTCATCGCCGCGGGATCGGGCCAGTGCGTCGGGTCGAAGTCGAATTGCCCCATCTTGGTGAAGTAGAACCAATCCACCACCAGCACACTGGCCGGCAGATGGCGGTCGCGATAGCCCTCGGCCACGTCCAGCAACTCTTTCTGGCTTGCGTAGCGCTGCTTGCATTGAATGTAGCCATATGCCGCCTTGGGCAGCATCGGCGTCGGCCCCGTCAGCAGCCGGTAGCCGGCATAGATCTCGTCGGCCGTGGCTCCGGCGATGACGAAAAAGCTCACCCGGTCGCCCACCTGCGAAGTCCACTTCGTCTGCTCGTTAAAGCCGGGTTCGATGGTTGTCTTCGACGGGTTGTCCCACACCAGTCCGTAGCCTTTGTTGGTGATCAAAAACGGCACGCAGACGCTCTGGCCGGCCGATGCCAGGTAATCGTGCCAGCAGCGCACTACGTGGCCGCGGTGGTCGAGGAACCCCTCCTGATTCTGGCCCAGTCCGTAGTAGTGCTCGTCGTCCGGCGAAACAAAGGTTGCGCCGACGGTAAAGAATTCCGGGTCCGTCGCGCGCCTGTCGTGCAGCGGTTCGGCGGTACCGTCTTTCTGATTGAGAATTGCCTGCTCCCAGCCTGTCATCTCCAGCAGCTTCTTGCCTTCGGGCGTTGTGAAGGTGATATGCGCTCCCGGCACCGAGCCGCTGAAGTATTTGCCAAGAGCCGCCTGGTTGGGATCGGGCGGTCTGTTGCTCGGACGATCGCGTCCTACGGTGACAACCATGCTCGCCGACTTGTAGGTGTCGGCCCACTCCATTTGACTGGCGCTCCAGCCCTCGGCCGTCGGAGAGGCGACAAAGCCATAACCGGGCGCGGCCTGGGCCGGTTCACGATTCACGCTCAGAGTGACACGAAGGATATTTGGAGCGTAAGGCTCCAGCACAATGGTTTCGCCCGCGCGGTCAAGTTCGAGTCGTTGATGGGAAGACTGGGCCGGGACGTTGATTGCTGCAAGCACGACTCCCAAAAAAACTACCGGGAAAGCTGAAAACCTTCTCATGGAAAACTCCGCAATCTCTCGCAAACGCCTGAAGGGGTGCGAAGTCGAGTGTAAACCGGATGCGTCGATGTTGTCAGTGGCCGGCGCGCAACTGCACGAATGCCGAGCGAGGACTCGGGCCGCGCGTTACGATGGACCGTGGCCCGAATCAATCTGCACTGGCAATCGAAACTTGTCCTGCTTCTCGTACTGCCCTTTGCAGCCGCTAGCGTTGTGCTTGAGGGCCACTGGTGGTCGATCAACGCCGCGCCCGTGGCCATTTGGACTTTGGGTCTGAGTTTCATCTTCGGGTTGATTGTCTTTCAGATGCGAGCCGCAACTCCCGCAGCGGCCTTCACCGGCGCAGTTGTCACCGCCGACCAGATGTTTTCCAGTGCCAGCTTCCCCTATCAACCGTGGCGAACAGCCCTCGCTCCCGTGCTGGCGGTCTTTCTGCTCTCTTTCCTCGCAACCCGCCTGGGACGGGAGCGCAAGGAGCGGCTGGGAATGGCAGAGAATCGGCAAGGCCGCAACGCTGCCCAGGTGGCTGCCAATCTGGGAGTCGCGGCAATTGTCTCCAACGAACTTATTCAATCCTGGCTGATCGATTCGGGCAGATTTTCAGCCCAGGGCATAGCGCCGATGTCTTTATTTGCGCCGATGCTCGCGGCCCTTGCAGAAGCCGCGGCAGATACTGTCTCCTCGGAGGTGGGACAGGTGCTGGGTGGCCGTCCGCGCTTGATTACGACCCTACGCCAAGTCGAACCCGGCACCGATGGAGCCATCAGCCTGGCCGGAACATTGGCCGGAGTAGCAGGCGCTGTCCTCGTCGCCCTTGCTGGAACGCTTGCGCTGGGCAGCGATCGGACCGTGTTCGCGATCAGTTGTGCCGGTGGCGTGTTCGGCTTGCTGTTCGACAGCCTGCTCGGTGCAACGCTTGAACGCCGGGGATGGCTCAACAATGACGCGGTCAATTTCATCTCAACCGCCGGCGCCGCGGCATTTGCACTAACTTTGCTTGCGATCCTTCCTCACTTCACCGCATGATAAGAGCGTCAATGCAAATGCATCCGCCACGCCGTATAGCTGAGGATCTCGTGTAGGACGCGTTCAAACTCACCAACCGTGTTGCCGGTCCCGGCGTCGATCGATGTCTTTGGTCGAGGCGAGGTCAGGATATTCAATCCTTCGGCGGCGCAGATCTCATGAATTCTGAATAAATGCGTCCCGTCGCTGACGATCACCAGCCGCTTCAATCCATTGGCCCGTGCAATCACAGCAATGCGGCGCGCCGATTCCTCCGTATTGCGGCTCTCGGTCTCGGCGATGATGGCGCTCTCGGCGACGCCCATGCCCATCAGGTATTCGCGGCCCACGGCGCCCTCGTTGTACTGATCGCCTCCGTTGCCACCGAGCGTGATGATGAGCCGAGCGACGCCTCGGGTATAAAGCTCAAGAGCGTGGTCAAGGCGAGCGCGATAGACCGGCGAAGGCCGCCCATCGTATTCCGCCGCGCCAAAGACCCCGATAGCGTCCGTCCGCACAACCTCGCCCGCCTCGATTGCCTGGTCTCGCCCAGCATAGCTCTCAATCTGAACGTAGACCCAATAACACCATCCCAGAGTTCCAGCCGCCAGCGCAAGCGCAAGCAAGAGCGCAGCGCGAAGTGGCCAGTTACGGCGTTTTGATGGGTTCCGGCGTTTCATGTAAACCTTCGGCGCGGTGTCCAGTAGCCAGTAATCAGCTGCTCACAGGTCATTGTTCATCGTTCACTGATCACTGTCTTCCGTCACCTCTGCAGCACCATCACAATCTCATGTGTAGGGATTGCGCCTTCGCGCAGAATCTCCCAGCGTCCCGGCCCAAGCGAGAGATCGACGATCGTCGTGGGTTGCGCGCGGCTAGTCGGACCGCCATCGATGATCAGCGGAATCCGGTCGCCGATCTGATCGCGGACGCAGGCCGCATAGGTGCACTCGGAAGCCCCATGCAGATTAGCTGAGGTGGCTGTGATGGGCAGCCCAAATCGCTCCACAACCGCGCGAGGGATCGCGGCATCGGGCACGCGCAGAGCTACGTTACCGGTGTTTGCCGTTGAGCGCAGCGGCAGCTTGGTTCCGGCGCGCACGATGATGGTGAGCGGCCCGGGCCAAAAGCGGTCGGCCAACTTGTCGATCAGCGGTTCGGTATTGCGCACCAACTCATATGCTTGAGCGACCGAAGCAATCAGCAGCGACAGAGGCTTGTGCTTCTGGCGAGTCTTGATCTGGTAAATCTGCTCGACCGCATGAAGGTTGACCGGATCGACGGCCAGCCCATAAAAGGTGTCGGTCGGTAGTGCGACTACGTCGCCTTTGCGCAGACAAGAGACGATATAGTCGATCCGGTCTGGCTCTGGTTCATCGGGATGGACGCGCAAGATCTCCGCTGACAAAAGGGTCTACCTCAGTTCCCGAGTTCTATAGCAACACCACGAAGGGCGTCTTCCGAAACCAACTCACAAGTCCACGCGACCAACAGTCCAAGGGGCCGCTGCGACAGGTTCTGGTCGCCGGGTTGGGGAACGCGGCGGCCTTCCAGGTTGCGAATCAAGCTACAGCTTCCATGGTTTTGCTCTAGAATCGCGCTAGAGAGTGAATGGTTCGCACGAGATGCCTCTTCGCATTGTACAGAGTAAGCAGAATTCCCGCTTGAAAGAATTGCGCCGCGCGCTCGCCCACCCCGGCCAGGAGGCTCGCTCTCCCGCTGGGGGCAACAGCCGAATTCTGGCAGGCATCGAAGGCCCAAATCTGCTTGAGGAAGCTCTTCGCGCCGGTTTGCATGTGGCCTGTGTCTTTGTTGCGCAAGGATCGGAGCATCTGCTGGAAGGGCTGAATCTGCCCGCCCAGACCGAGGTGCTGCTCATGCCCCGGGAACTCTTGAACTCGGCCCTCTCCACCGAAACGCCCCAGCCGGTCGCCGCCCTAGTTGACTTACCTGACTGGACCTGGGCCGATCTCTTCGCGCGCCATGCAAAGACCGCACCGCTGATTGTCGTCCTGGCCGCCTTGCAGGACCCCGGCAACCTGGGAACGATCCTTCGTTCCGCCGAGGCCTTCGGCGCAACCGGCATCCTGAGCCTGCCCGGAACCGTCAGCGCCTGGAACCCAAAAGCAGTGCGCGCCTCTGCCGGCAGCGTCTTCCGCCTGCCGCTGCTCACCCTTGGCGAAGAAGATTGTTTTGCCCGCCTGCGAAAGGCAGGCGTCAAGATCTGGACGACCGCCGTCCACGGAGCTCAACCGGCCAACCGCATCGACCTCGCCGGGTCCGTGGCGCTGCTCATCGGAAATGAGGGCAACGGCGTGCCAAAGGCGTTGGCCGCGCAGGCCGATGGCGCACTCACGATTCCCTGCCCCGGCCCCGTTGAAAGCCTCAACGCAGCCGTCGCCGCCAGCATCCTGCTCTACGAGGCCAGCCGCCAGAGGGCCGGGATTCTGCATCGATAGAGTATCCTCTTGGGTGCCCCAACCTTTCGCCATTTTTCCGGCGAAAGGGTGGGATACTTCAAACCCTAACCGGCATCCCTCACCAAAAGACCGCCCATGACCCTCTTTGACGGCGAACCCGAAGGCCCCAGCGCCCCGCTCCGCACCGCGCCACTGGCTGAGCGCATGCGTCCCCGCAGTCTTGAAGAGTTCAGCGGCCAGGAGCACCTCGTCGGTCCCGGCAAGCCGCTGCGCCTCCAGATCGAGCGCGACGGACTCGATGCTTCAGGTTCCGGCTCCATGATCCTCTGGGGTCCGCCGGGAGTCGGCAAGACCACGCTGGCCAAGATCATCGCCGAGACCACTCGTGCCAGCTTCATCGAGTTCTCCGCCGTCATGAGCGGCATCAAGGAGATCAAGCAGGTGATGGCCGCTGCCGCGCAGGCCTCCCAGATGCACTCGCGCACCATCCTCTTCGTCGATGAGATTCACCGCTTCAACAAGGCGCAGCAGGATGCCTTCCTGCCCTACGTCGAGCGCGGAACCATACGATTGATTGGTGCAACGACAGAGAATCCGTCGTTCGAAATTATTTCGGCGCTGCTCTCCCGCTGCCGGGTCTACGTTTTGCAGCCTCTCACCGAGCAGCAGATCGCAGCACTGCTCCGGCGTGCTCTTGAAGACAAGGAGCGCGGGCTCGGCGCGCTTGAGATCACCGCCGACGACGAAGCGCTCGCGATGATCGCCGGCTACTCCAGCGGCGACTGCCGTTCGGCCTACAACACGCTTGAAGTCGCAGCCCAACTGGCCATCGAAGGGACGAAACACATCGATAAAGCTGTGGCGGGCGACGCCGTACAGCAACGTGTCCTGATGTACGACAAATCCGGAGAAGAGCATTACAACCTCATCTCGGCCCTGCATAAAAGCGTACGCAACTCGGACCCCGACGCCGCGCTTTACTGGCTCGCCCGCATGTTCGCCGCCGGAGAAGATCCGCTCTATCTCGCCCGCCGCGTCGTTCGCATGGCCGTTGAAGACATTGGACTCGCCGCGCCTGAGGCACTCAACCTCTGTCTCTCGGCCAAAGAAGCCATCGATTTTCTCGGCTCACCCGAGGGCGATCTGGCGCTCGCCGAGGCCGTCGTCTATCTTTGTCTCGCGCCTAAGTCGAACTCCGTCTACACCGCCTACGGCGCGGTGCAGCAGGAGATCGAACACACCCGCCAGGAGCCTGTTCCCCTGCACCTGCGCAACGCGCCGACAAAGCTGATGAAGCAGCTCGATTACGGCAAGGGCTATCGTTATGCGCACGACGAAGAGGGCCGTGTAGCCGACATGGATTGCCTGCCCGATTCGTTAAAAGGCCGCAGTTATTACAAGCCCACGCAAGAGGGCCGCGAAAAGCTGTTAGCCCAGCGCATGGAAGAGATAAGAAAAATCCGCACCGCCAAGCAGGGCCGAGATTGACCAACTGCACACGCAAGAATCTTTAAGATTCTGTGATCCAAAACGATCTCGAGAGGTGCTAGAATCTGCTAGCGTGGGCTGTATTGATGGCCTCGCGACTTCCCCAAAATTCCCCACAAATGGAGGACAAACATGAGCGAAACACTCAATCTTACCCCGCATTTTGCCGTCAACAATGCTGCTGCGGCTATCGACTTTTACAAGGCGGCCTTTGGAGCGGTCGAGGCCGTTCGCCACCTCGCACCCAACAGCGGCAAGATCATGCATGCCAGCCTGAAGATCGGTAACCGCGACCTGATGCTCAACGACGACTTCTCCGCCGAGATGGGCCAAAAGTCTGAGACCGCCGAGGCCCTGGGCGGCTGTCCGGTTACCCTCCACCTGCAAGTCGAAAACGCCGATGCAGCCTGGGCCAAGGCTCTCGCCGCCGGAGCCAAGGTCAAGATGCCTCTAAAAGACCAGTTCTGGGGCGATCGTTACGGTATGTTGCAAGACCCCTTCGGCATCTATTGGTCCATCGGCCAAACCATCTCCAAACCCACTGAAGCCGAGATTGAGGAAGCCGCCAAGACCGTCTTCGCACATTGAAAGCCTGAAACTCGGATGCACGGAATTCAACGGGGTATCCCAGGTGCGGCTAACGGACCTGGGATACCACGAACCTCGCTCCGCTCAGCGCGATGCCCTTGGCATTTTCTGTACAGCATCAGTCACGATTCCCGGCGTCAGCACCTCGGGTAGCATCTGCGGTTGGCTCTGGCCAGGGGAATACAGCGCATAGGCCGGAACGCCGCTGCGTCCCAACGCGGAAAGGGCTCCTGTGATGGCCTCATCGTGGCGCGTCCAGTCGGCCCGGAGCAGCGCGACATTTGCCGTTTGAAAGACTTGCTGAACCTCCGGCTGATTCAACGCGACGCGTTCATTCACCTGGCAACTTAGGCACCAACCCGCAGTGAAGTCCACAAGCACAGGCCGCCCCTGCGCCTGGTAGCGGCTGACCGCCTCGGCTGACCACGGCTCCCACTGGCTCAACGTGTAGTTCCGCGCCTGAGCCTCTGAAGCAATCACCAGATGCTGTGGCGCGAAGACTGAAACACCAACCACCATCAATAGAATTACTGCTGCGACTCCAGCAGACCATCGTCGAGTCGGCCAACGCCCCAGAAACCATCCGGCAATCGCCAGCAATAAAAAGCTCGCCAGCAGCGCCGCCAGCACGCCTGCCCCGTAAGCTTGCGCCAGCACCCAAGCCAGCCAGATGACGGTCGCGAAGATCGGTACAGCCACAGCCTGCCGCACCACCTCCATCCAGGTGCCGGGCCTCGGTAGCAGGCGAGTCCACGCCGGTTGGAGCGTCAGTGCGACGTAAGGCGCGGCCAGCCCGATCGCAAGCGCCGTGAAAACAGCAAAGGTCACGGCAGCCGACTGAGCCAGCGCATAGCCGATCGCCGCTCCCATGAAAGGCGCCGTGCAAGGGGTGGCCACCACTACAGCCAGCACACCGGTAAAGAAGCTTCCCGTATAACCTTGCTTGGCGGCCAGTGATCCGCCCGCCGAGGTCAGCGTCAGCCCAATCTCGAACTGGCCGGCCAACGAGAGGCCGAGGAAGAACAGCAGCTCAGCCATCAGCGCCAGAAAGACCGGCGATTGAAACTGAAATCCCCAGCCCAGTGTCGCCCCTGCCGCGCGTAGACCCAGCAGCACGCCCACAAGCACCCAGAATGAAAGCAGTATCCCCGCCGCATAAACCAGTCCATGCGCCCGCAGCCTGCCTCGCTCTTCATTGCCGGAGTTGACCAGCGCCAGCGCTTTCAAAAAGAGCACCGGAAAGACACACGGCATCAGGTTCAGCAGCAGCCCGCCGAGAAATGCCAGGCCTGAGATGCGCAGCAGATTGAGCAATGTCGTCGTATGATCTCGTTCCGGAATTCCGTTGCCTGCGGGAAGAGCCGCTGACGTTGGAACTGACGGACCGCTCGCAGGCACCGACGCGGCCGACGCTTGGTAGGCCGGAGCTTTAGTCCCTGAGGCAGCTTCCCCCGAAGCCTGATTCGCCTTTGCACCCGAGGCCGCCGCCACGTCCGAAGGTAAAGCAGAAATCTCATACGTCCGTTCACCAGAAAGCTCCAACAGCCCCTTCAACTCTTTGGGATTCTCAGTAAGATTTGCATCTTTCTTCAAATCCAAAGTCAGTCCATTCGCGGTCGCCGTGAACTTCTGCGCTGCGGGGTTGTCGATGATGTCCGGCTCCTCCGGAAAAAACACGGCGGAAGATTCGCGGCGTCCGGTTACGACAGTGACCCGGAAGCCTTCCCTTGTCGGTTGGAAGAATGCGTGATCACCGCGCGGCAGTTCATCGGGAAGCAAATCAGCTAGCCGCTTCCAAATCTCGACGCCGGCCCCATCGTCCCGCTCTGTCGCAGGGGCCGCTGCTAGAACCTTCTGCGTAATCTCCAACTCCGCCTTGCCCGGAATGCAGCTTGCGCGGCAGACCAGCCAGTCGACCTTGGCGTGGAGGACGATCGTTCCCGGCCTCACCGATTTTGCCAGCACGAGTCTGAACGGGTAGAGGACCTCGTCCTCATAGCCGTAGTCCATCAATGGCCCGAGCGGCAGACGTTTCGGCGCGGTAAATTGCAACGGCTCCGCCGTCACCCCTTCGGGAAGCGTCCAATGAATGTGCGGTGGCAGGCCGGCGTCGCCCGGATTCTTCCAATAGACGTGCCAGCCCGGCTCCAGCTTGAAGTAGAGGCCGCCGTGATCGCCAGCGCCCGGATAACGCTCTGCCTGACGAAGTACAAGCTGTACATGTACGTGATCGGCATCCGCTGAGCTCGATGCGGCGAGCGCGGTCAGCCCCGGGGACAGCAGGAGGAAGACCGCAATGATTAGTCGCGTGAGGCGCATCGCAGGTAAAGACCCACCCATTTGTTGGACGCGGTAAACCGCCCGAAATGCGCAAAAACTCACTTGCTCGCCCAGTAAGCCCGGTGGCCAAGGTAGCTGGAGTCATCCAGATTTGCCAGGATCGCGCGTCGCAGCGCCAGCACATCCAGATCGCCCGTCTGCTGATAGAGCACCTTGCCGTCGGGTGCGAGCAAGATCGTATAAGGCACGCCCGACTCCCACTTTGGATCGAAGGCCGCCTGCATGGCATACGTATCGGTTGACCCAAAGATCAGGTTGCGACTCGTGGCGTGCTGCTTTTCGAGGAACTTCACGACACCCGGTTTTTCATCGGGCATATTCGTCGCCACCGTGACCATGTCCAGGTCGCGCGTCCTGAACATGCGATAAGTCGTCTCAAGATCGGGGAACTCAACCACGCAAGGGCCGCACCATGTCGCCCAGAAGTTCACCAGTAGCAGCTTGCCGGTCGAGTTGGCGCGCAGCTTCTTCAGCGTGTCCGCCGTGGCATCGTCAATGGTTACCGGCTCGGCTTCGATCTTCTTCAGATAAGCCTCGCCGCTTGCAATCTTCGACTTCCACTTCGTCGAGCAGCCGAAGACGCCCGTGTGTTCCTCGAGCAGCGGCCTGGCTGCCAGCAGTGCATCGATCGCGTCGCGGGTATCCTGGATCTTCACCAGCGATTCGCGCTGGTTGTCATCCACGCGTCCCTCATAGCGCAGCTTGCGGTGTGGACCGAAGACGAAAACATGCGGCGTTGCCTTGGGCCCGTAAGCATTCGCCGTGGCCTGCGTCGCACCGTCGTAGAGATAGGGAAAGTTGAAGTGCCGGTGAGCCGCGCGAATCTTCATGCCTTCAAGGTCGTCGCCGACATCGGTCCAGGCAAGTTCGTCAAGGCGAACGGCATTCGGATCGTTGGGCTGAATCATCACGAACTGCACGCTCTTGTCCTTGTAGTCCTCTACCAGCTTCTTCAGCCGCGACTCGTAGAGTTGCGCCGTCGGGCAATGGTCGCAGGTGAAGACGATCACCAGCACCTTGGCGTCTTTATACTCCGCCAGCGTATGCGTTTTGCCGTCGATCCCCGGCAACGAAAAGTCGGGCGCGGCGGCATCGATGGCCAGCGTCGGGTGAGCATTCTCATCCTCGGCGGCACAAACCGCGCTTCCCATTGCGAACATCATCATCAACGCGGGCAATGCTGCGCAAGCAAGGGCACGACCCATTCCACCTACCTTGAAAAAAGCCTTGTTCATAATCTTCATCGGGAGCTAACCTCTGGAACATATTCCGCTGAAAGTATAACGCCGGCAGCCATGGCTGCTACAGGTCCATATCGTCGTCAGGAGCAGCGGCCACGGCAGTACCCCTTCGCTTGGCCAGCAGATAGCCGCGCAAAAACGGCTCCAGATAGCCATCCAGCACCTTGTCTACATCGCCCACCTCGACCTTGGTGCGATGGTCCTTGGCAACGCGATAGGGCTGCAACACATACGAGCGGATCTGCGAGCCGAAGTTGATCTCAAGCTTTGAGTCCTCGACTTTCTTGCTCACCGCACGCTTCTTTTCGAGTTCATACTCGTAGAGCCGCGACCGCAGCATTTTCATCGCCTTGTCGCGATTTTTGTGTTGCGAGCGCTCGTTCTGGCATTGAACGACGATGCCCGTCGGGAGATGGGTCATCCGCACGGCCGAGTCTGTGGTGTTCACATGCTGGCCGCCCTTGCCGCCCGAGCGATAGGTGTCGATGCGCAGGTCTTCAACCTTCAGATCCACATGGATCGTCTCGTCGATCTCGGGCGAAACATAGACGGACGCGAACGACGTGTGGCGGCGCTTCGCAGAGTCGAAGGGCGAGATGCGCACGAGCCGATGCACGCCGCTCTCGCCGGCCAACTGCCCAAACGCGTACTCGCCAGTAATGGTGAATGTGGCGGATTTGATGCCCGCCTCTTCGCCGTCCTGATAGTCGTTCATCTCGGTTTTGAAGCCCTGCTGCTCGGCCCAGCGCAGATACATGCGCATCAGCATCTCGGCCCAGTCCTGGCTCTCCGTGCCGCCCGCGCCCGGATGGACCGTGACGATTGCGTTAAGCGGATCGGCCTCGCCATTCAACATCGTCCGCGCTTCGAGCTCTTCGTTGAAAACGGTCAGAGCCTTGATGTCGCGCTCCAGATCGGCGAGAACATCTTCGCCTTCCTTCGCGAGTTCGATGTAGGCCTCAATGTCGCCCGTGCGGCGGACCAATTCTTCGTCGTCGGCCACCATCACTTCCAGCCGTTTTTTGTCGCGCATTAAAGGTTTAGTCGCGTTTGGATTGGACCAGAGCGCGGGATCGGCCAGCTTGGTTTCTATTTCGGCCAGTTCTCTGCGGATGCGAGCCGGGTCAAAGATACTCCCGCAGGTCGCGGACTTGATCGCGCACGGGAGCATAAGCGAATTCGAGATCGTTGATCGACATGCTTGGCTCTAGACCTGACTTTGGATTGAAATGTGGCGCTTGATGATCTTTACTGGTTCTCAGAATATCACTGTGAGGGTTTTGGCAGTTTTGGTGCTCTTTGACGTGGGGAGAGCCGAGCCGACTTCGGGGGCAAGAATGCGAAATCCATGCACGGAACCGCGCCGATTATGCTCTGTTTCCAAGAAGAAGCTTCTTGTCGAAAAACCGGGCGAAACGGCGTGGCGGGGTTTATGACGGGCGACGGGGTCGTGCGGCCTTCAATCTCGCGATAATTCAACTCCGGGTTTCCAGGTCTGGACGGGGCACGGAAGTGTGGGGACGGAGGGAGCAGCGGCCTTCAAGGCCCGGATCGTTTCCCTGCATTTTACGGATCTACAACTGGGGTAGTCGGGGAAACCGCTCCGGCCATTTACAATGCTGAGAGTGGGGCCCGGCTCGAACCGGAGCACCGGAACAGACAAGCTCTTTGCCAGCCGGACGGTTGAGCAGTCGTGAGGATCAAGACCGAATGAAGAAGATCGCCATCATTGTATTTTTGCTGGCCGTGTGTGTGACAGCAGGACGCGCCCAGGAGAGCCGCCAGGACATCAGCATTAGCGGAACAGCGCTCATCGAGCCGCACGTCAGCTCGCCAAACGACGTTTATGTCGGCGCAAACGCCGCCTATGGCGCGCTGGTCAGCTATCGTTTCATGCTGTCACCCTCCAACGCTGTCGAGGCCAATTACGGCATTACCTACCAGAACTCGATTCACTTCACGACCAACCCCCTTACACCTAAAGTGCTGACCCGCACCCAGGAGATCTCCGCCGCCTACATTCATACCTTCAACTTCCGCAAGTTCAATCCCTTCGTTGAGGCAGGCGCGGCTGGACTCGTCTTTCTTCCGATCCTCAATTCCGGCACCACTACTCAGGACACTCACCAGCAGACCAAGCCGGGAGGTCTTTATGGCGCCGGCATCGCTTACGAAATCAGCCCCAGCTTCGATATTCGGGCCGAATATCGTGGCATCGTGGTCAAGGTGCCAGATTTTGGCCTCGGTTCAGCGACCGGTCCTCAAATCGATCTGAACACGAACAAGTGGTACAACATCTACATGCCGGTGGTAGGCGTCGCGTATCACTTCTAAGCCCGTCAAGCTTTGCGGTGAAATGAAAAGGGGATAGGCCTCGGCCATCCCCTTTTTCTGCTTCAGAATGAGCGGGATGCTTCCTTGGCCGGCCGAACCGCAAGTCAAGTTGAGCCCGTGACTTCGGCGGCTGGAAATCGGTAGTATTGGTGTTATGCGGCTTTCCGATCATTGCTTTGCAGTTACCGGGCTCGGATATGTATCCCCATGGTGCGTCAACGCTGGATTTATTGTCGGCGATGAGATGACTTTGGTGGTGGATACCGGCGGAAATGTCTTAGCTGCCCAAACCGTTCACGGCTACGCGTCGATTACGAGGCCGACTAACAAGCTGCAGGTCATCAACACAGAAATGCACTTCGATCACATCGGTGGAAACGGTTACTTTCGCAAACTTGGCATAGATGTTTGGGGCCACGCAAAAATCAGGCGAACTCCGGAGGAATTCCAGACCGAGATCGCCGAATTCAATGACGCGATTCCCAATCCCGCGCGCCGTGCCAACTTCGAAGCGCGCGCATTTTTCCATGGCACCAGCCTGTCACACCCGAATCGTCTCATAGACGACGACAAAACCTTCAATCTGGGTGACCTGAACGTTGAGATCCTCCTGACTCCCGGGCACACGCCAACGAATATTTCTGTATGGGTTCCGGACGATGGCGTCTTGTACACGGGAGACTGCTTGATCCGTGAATACCTTCCAAATCTGGACGCAGGGACAAAGGAGGATTGGCAGATCTGGCTCGAATCGCTGGAACGGATCGAACTTCTCAAGCCCGAGGTCGTTGTTGCCGGACATGGGCCAATTTCTCGTGGGTACGAGATTCCAGCGGCCATAAATTCTGTGCGTCAGACCATTACAGAGTCGATCCTGCGAGGCTGCTCACCAACCTCTTGCCGACATAGTTGAGCGATGCTGCAATTTCTTCGGCATCCTGTCAAAGATTTATGAATGCAATACGAGGTAAGGTGGCTTACCCGATTGTGGCCCGACTCGGAAGCCCTCCCCCCAGCCCTCGCACAACGGATGTATCCTAAGCCCATGCACGAGGACGCCTCATCAACGCCCCACGGCTCTAAGACGCCACACAACGAGCCTGGCCACGCCAACCTGCTCAAAGACTCATCGAGTTCCTATCTTCTTTCAGCGCGTCATCAGCCCGTTCGGTGGCATCCCTGGGGTGAGGCGGCCTTTGCTCAGGCGCAATCGGAAGACAAGCCCATTCTGCTCGACATCGGAGCGGTTTGGTGCCACTGGTGCCATGTCATGGACCGGGAGTCCTACGAAAACCCCACGATCGCCCAACTCATCAATGAAAACTTTATCGCTGTAAAGGTCGATCGTGACGAGCGGCCCGATGTCGACGCGCGCTATCAGGCGGCTGTCTCGGCCATCACCGGTCAGGGCGGCTGGCCGCTGACCGTTTTTCTTACTCCTGATGGCATGCCCTACTTTGGCGGCACCTATATTCCACCCGACGAACGCTATGGGCGGCCGGGCTTTCCGCGCGTGCTTGAAGCGCTAGCCCAGGTCTGGCGGGAGCGGCGCGACGAGGCTTTGGAGACTGCCGCAAGCGCGATGGCTGCCATTGAACACAATGAATCCTTCTCTGGGCGGGGAGGGGAACTGACGCTGGCGCTGGTTGACAAGATCGCCGCGTCGATCCTGAAGTTGTTTGACCCTCGCAATGGCGGCTTTGGCTCGCAACCGAAATTCCCTCACACCGGCGCTCTCGATCTGCTGTTGGAGGTGGGCGCCAATCGCGGCAATGAAGCGGCTGCCCAGGCGTTCGCCGTCACACTTGAAAAGATGGCGCGCGGAGGCGTCTACGATCAGCTGGCAGGCGGATTTCACCGTTACAGTGTCGACGATCATTGGGGCGTTCCGCACTTCGAGAAGATGCTCTATGACAATACCGAATTGCTGCGCAACTATCTGCACGGCTTCCAGAGCCTGGGCCGCGAGAGTTTCCGGGTCACGGCACGGGAGATCGTGGCCTGGATGGACGCGAGCCTCAGCGATCGCGAGCGTGGCGGCTTCTATGCGTCGCAGGATGCCGACATCAACCTGGACGACGATGGCGACTATTTCACCTGGACGCTGGCCGAGGCGCGCGAAGCATTGCGTGCGGCAGAGTTTTCTCTGGTTGATTCGGATGTGGTGCTGCGCTACTGGGGAATTCGCGAGCTGGGAGATATGCACCACAATCCGGCCAAGAACGTGCTGCATTTGACCGAGACGATGGAAGATCTGGCGGCAGAAACGGGTCGCCAGCCTGATCAGCTTCGCGCCCTCGTTGCGTCCACTCGCCGCGTTCTGCTGGCGGCGCGCGCAGAGCGGCCTACGCCGTTCATCGACCAGACCCTCTACACCGGCTGGAACGCGATGGCCATCTCAGCTTATCTTGAAGCGGCGCGTGTACTCCACATGGATTCGGCGCAGGTGTTCGCGCTGCGCTCGCTCGACCGGCTCCTTCGCGACGCATGGTATGGCGAGCAGGCGCTCAGCCACGTCATCGCCTATGGCGGGAATCAGCAATCGCCGTCACTCGAAAAGGTGCCGGGCACGCTCGACGACTACGCCTTCACCATCCACGCCTGCATCGACGCCTGGCTTGCGAGCGGCGAGATGAGCTACTACCGCGCCGCCGTCAAGCTGGCCGAAGATCTGATCGCCCGTTTCTATGACCGAACAGCGGGAGCGTTCTTTGACGTTGCGGCCTCTGCCGGCGGAGCCTCGGCCCTTGGCGCCTTGGTTGCCAGGCGTAAGCCCTTACAGGATGCTCCGACCCCAGCCGGCAACCCCATCGCAGCCTCGGCGCTTTTACGCCTTGAGACGCTCGGCGGACGCAAGGAGTACCGCGAGATCGCCGAGGACACACTCGCTTCGTTCGCCGGAATCGTGGAGCATTTCGGCCTTTACGTAGGCTCTTACGGACTGGCTCTTGAACGGCTTTTGCTCGATCCGGTTCAGGTTGTTGTAATCGGCTCCGGAGCTGAAGCCGAAAGCCTTGAAGCCATGGCGGTTGGCCGTTTCGCCGTGAACAAAACCGTGATCCGCCTCGCTCCTGAAAGACTGGTTCCCGGCGGCCTTCCCGAATCGTTGGCCGAGACGCTCCTTCAGGTTCCCAAGCCGGTCGAAGCGCAAGCCTGGGCCCTGGTCTGCCGCGGACACACCTGCTTGCCGCCGATTACCGATCCACGCGCGCTTCAAGATGCACTGGCCAGTTCAGTGACGCGCTAACTCGATCACTCGCTGTGGAAGAGGTTTGCCTCCTGGGGTTTGAGTGTGGTGGGGTCGTGCGCTGTCGTCGCCTCCGCATCTGGACGGGGGCGATTGCCAGGCACCTTGTCCATGAACGTGTTGAAGACCCGGTTGGGGTCTCCGGGCAGCAACCCTTGCTCCTCAAGTGCCAGACGAACCCTGCGGCGGAACTCCCTCACAGGCTCATATTGCTTCGTCGCCAGCGTTTTAAAGACCACGGGAAAGATCAGTTCCGAGCCCTTGATCGCATCGACGCCCAGAATCTGCGGATCAGCCACAAACAGATCCTTGAACTGCTCGCTCTGGCGGATCTCCATCGCGATGCGCTTCAGCAACTCCAGAACGCGATCCGGGTTCGCGGAGAAGTCCACACTTACGTTCACTGTGGCCACCGAGTAACCTACGCTCAGGTTGGCCACGGTGGTGATCTGCGAGTTGGGAATTACGTACAAGGTCCCATCCGCATCCCGGACTGTAGTCTTGCGCAGCGTCATCGCCTCCACGGTTCCCGCCAGGCCGGCCAGGCGCACGGTATCCCCCACATTGAACTGGTCTTCGATCAGAATGAGTACTCCGTTGAGCATGTCTCGGACAATATTCTGTGCCGCCAGACCGAGAGCGATTCCAGCCACTCCGGCCGAGGCCAGCAGCGGAGCAAGATTAATTCCTACTGCATCGAGGAGCTGCAGGCTGACGATGAGGCCGATAATCGCCAAGCCCGTGGTGCGGATGACGCCAGCCAGCGTCTTGACCTGCGCAACGTGCACCGGCTCCGGGCCGCGCTGCTCGGCGACGTAAATCATCCTGGAGGTCACGATACCCAGCAAGCGACTGAGAACAAAGCCGATCACCACCACAACAAGCAGGTGGGGCAGCCTGTTGCGGGTGAATCCCTCGGCATCAGTGGCCCACCCATCGATCAAGCGTCCCAAAAACCGCTCTTCCGCAAACACCCCGGTCCGTGCCGCCGCCAGAGACAAGAATAAATGCATCCAAAAACTCCTCAAACCCTTCTCATAAGACTAGACTGTGCGCAGGATTAGCAGTAAGCCAATTCCTCGCATTGAGCCGGAAACCTGGAATGAAACTCGAATCGCGGCGCGATCGCCAAGGAGGTTCACCATGCAGTTCACAAAGAGCCAGAACGACTCAAGCCCGCCCGGCGGCGCGAGAGTAATCAGACAGTCCTTAACTCGTCATCGGAGGCGCGTTCTCGCTTGTTTCGCCATTGCGGCGGCTCTTGCCGGCGTAGTCGGAACTAGCCAGCAGGCTGGGAATCCGAATGCCAATGGGTCGCCCAAGGGCACAGTGATGCCCGGTAGCCAGCGCGATATACTGCCCGACCCCAACCAACAGATGATCATGCAGCAGCAGCAAGCCAAAAAGCAGAACATCGAGCTGGTTAACACAGAGCGGAAGAAGCTGTTGGCGGATGAAAGCGCACTTTTGCTAAAATTGGCCACAGAGCTCAAAACTGAAGTGGATAAGACCGACAAGGACACACTCTCTGTCTCCGTGATACGCAAGGCTGATACGATTGAAAAGCTGGCCCACGATGTGAAAGACAAGATGAAGCTCTCGGTTGGTACGAATTGAAAGAGCCATCAAGCAGAATTGAAGGGATCCGGTGCTCCCAAAGCGAATCCACAGTCGATCGCTTACACAACTTCTTGGCTGCGTTGTTCCGCACATCGAGTTGAATTGGGAGTGTACGACGGGGACTCAAGGTTGGAAGCTAAGTAGTGCGACTCGCTATGCGCTAGGTTTGGCCCTGCTCCTTTCGCTGCATGGCGACGCGCAGAATTCCCGCTTCTCCGATCCGTTCGGTTCGCGGGGACGCCAGGCCTCGGCCGATTCTCAGAGTTCTCAAAGTGACCGCGACTACGTCGAGGAAGAGCGACGGTTGCGCGCTCTTAATGCTGAACGTCATCGGTCCATGGTCTCCGACACGAACAAGCTGCTCAAACTCGCCCAGGACTTCGATCTCCTGGTCAAAAAAAACGATACTGCCTCGTTCGATTCCGAAGAACTGGCCAAACTCGCCGAGATTGAGAAATTAGCGCACAAGGTGAAGGAAAAGATGAGCACCTCTGTGCGAGGAAACACCGACATCCCACCGATTCGTTTTCCTCAGATTCAATAATCTCTCGATTGTGCCCATCTTCCGGCTTCATCGAACCATCTTCGATTCGCTCCATCATGCCGCCGGTCTAGACAATGGGCCGAGGTGTTTTACGAGACCGGCAGCACGTCGCTGGTGCGCTCAATCGCCGCCGCTTTCCCATCGAGTTCGGCAGGTTGCTACAATCAAGTTGGAACGTGAAAGATCCCCGCGCGCACTTACACATGAATTTAGGAGTCAAGGGAATGGAACTGGCAACTTCCAGCGCTCGTGAATCCCTGTCGGACACCTTTACCGGCCCACTGAGCCCCCAGCAGATGGTCGAAATCTACCGTCTCATGGTGCTTTCCCGGCGCATTGACGACCGCGAAATCCTGCTCAAGCGCCAGCAGAAGATCTACTTCCAGATCTCCGCTGCCGGCCACGAAGCGCTGCAGGTGGGCGCGGCCCTGGCCATGCGTCCCGGTTACGACTGGTTCTTCCCTTACTATCGCGACCGCGCGCTTTGTCTGGCACTCGGCGTCACGCCCGATGAAATGCTCCTGCAGGCCGTCGGCGCGGCCACTGATCCTGCCAGCGGCGGCCGCCAGATGCCCACCCACTGGAGCAGCCCCGCGCTCAATATCGTCAGTTCGTCCTCTGCCACGGCCTCGCAAGTGCTCCACGCCGTAGGTTGCGCCGAGGCTGGCCGCTACTTCAGCCGCCATCCCGAAGCGGCAGAGAAAGTGGCTGGCGACTATCGCGCCTTTCGCGACGTAAAGTTCCACGGCGACGAGGTTGTTCTTACCTTGCTCGGCGAGGGTTCCACCTCACAAGGCGAGTTCTGGGAGGCGCTCAACACGGCCTCCAACCGTAAGCTGCCCGTCATCTTCTGCGTTGAAGACAATGGCTACGCCATAAGCACTCCGGTCGAGGTCAACACGCCCGGCGGCAACATCTCCCGTCTCGTGGCCAACTTCCCCAACTTCCACTTTGCCGAGGTAGACGGCACCGATCCCGAGGCCACTCTCCAGGCCTTCCAAGCCGCAGTCGCTTACTGCCGCTCCGGCAAGGGACCTGCCCTCGTTCACGGCCACTGCATCCGTTGTTACTCCCATTCGCTTTCTGACGACGATCGCCTCTATCGCACCCAGGCCGAACGCGAGGCTGACGCCCTGCGCGATCCCATCGCCAAGATGCAGATGCGCTTGCTGCGCGAAGGTATTCTGACCGACGAAGAGATCACGGCGCTTGAGCACTCTTTGGATCGCGAAGTCGCCGAAGCCGCCGAGCGCGCCCTCCAGGCTCCGCTTCCCAAAGTCGAAAGCATCACCCGCCACGTCTACTCCGAAGACCTCGATCCCACAAGCACGGCCTTCGCCACTGAGCAAAAAGAGCAGCGTTCGCCCGACGCGCCCTCGCGCACCATGGCCGACCTCATCAACGCGTGTCTGCACGATGAGATGCGCCGCGATCCGCGCATCGTCGTCTACGGTGAAGACGTGGCCGACGCCAGCCGCGAAGAGGCGCTCGCCGAGGTCAAAGGCAAGGGCGGCGTCTTCAAGCTCACCGCCGGCCTGCAAACCGAATTCGGCTCCGAGCGCGTCTTCAACTCGCCGCTGGCCGAGGCCAACATCGTCGGCCGGGCCTTGGGTTACGCAGTGCGCGGAATGAAGCCGGTCGTCGAGATTCAGTTCTTCGACTACATCTGGCCGGCCATGCATCAGATTCACAACGAACTCTCCGTCCTGCGCTGGCGCTCGAACGGCGAATGGGCCTGCCCGGTCGTGATTCGCGCGCCCATCGGCGGCTATCTCACCGGCGGCTCCATCTACCACTCGCAATCCGGCGAGAGCATCTTCACGCACATCCCCGGCCTGCGCGTTGTCTTTCCTTCGAATGCGCTCGACGCCAACGGCCTGCTGCGAACGGCGATCCGCTGCGACGATCCAGTTTTGTTTTTGGAACATAAGCGCCTCTATCGCGAGACCCACGACCGCGCGCCCTATCCCGGCCCGGAGTTCGCCATTCCATTCGGCAAAGCCCGCATGGTCCGCGCCGGCAAAGATCTCACCATCGTGACCTATGGCGCTTTGGTCCCGCGTTCCCTGCAAGCCGCCGAACGCGCCCGCCGCGAGCACAACATCGACGTAGAGATCCTCGACCTGCGAACGCTCAATCCCTACGACTGGGAAGCGATTGCCGAGTCGGTCAAAAAGACCAGCCGAGTAATCGTGGCCCACGAAGACAGGATAAGTTGGGGCTACGGCGCAGAGATCGCCGCCCGCATCGGCGATGAGTTATTCGATTCGCTAGACGCCCCAGTCCGCCGCATCGGCGCCATGGACACCTTCGTCGCCTACCAGCCAGTGCTGGAAGACGCCATCCTCCCCCAGCCAGAAACGATCTTTAAAGCCATCGTCGATTTGAAGGCCTATTAGCCAGAATCGCGTTCGATATATGGGTGCCCCAGGTCCGGATTTTCGGACCTGGGAATCTGAAAAGCCGAAGTTGACGGTGATCTCGATCTCAAAAGGGATTCTATTCTGTTGAGGGTGCCCCCGGTCCCTCGCCTTTGGGGACCGGGGAGGAAGATTCGACCTGCCGGTAACGCATCCACTCGGGCAACTGCCAGCCTCTGTGCCGGGCTGTCCACTCCGATTCAATCTCCACGGCTCCACGCATTCCCGTTTGATAGTGGCGATAGCTCGACCACAGCCAGTCCTCCGGCTTCGCGACAAGCCCGCGGCGGACCGGGTTGCGATGAATGTAGCGCAGCTTCTCCACGAACTTGGAGTGCGAGGAGACATTGAAATCATAGTAATGAGCCTGCCAGTAGGGCCTTTCCAGACCCCGCATCGAAACGGACAATTTGAGGGCCTGGATAGTCTTGGATAAGAGCGCGCTCTGAGGCTCGCTGACCAGCAGATGCACATGCTCTGGCATAACGACGTAACCGGCGATCACAAAGAGATAGCGCCGGCGAACGCGCTCAAGCGCATCTTCAAAAAGCTCCGTGGCCGCGACCGTAGCCAAACAAGGATGGCGACGAAAGCAACTGAAAGTGAGGAAGTGGAAATCCCCCGTTTGCTGGTAACGGATGCGCTCGCCTCTCATACCCCGAGAGGATACTCCAATTGTGAGTCCGTCGGCTATGAAGTGTGAGTCTTCTATCCCCGGTCCCCAAGTGCGAGGGACCGGGGAGGATGTCAGTGGCCGGGCATCTTGCAGCAATCCCCGGCGGCAACTGGCTCATTCGCCCCCGCATCCAGCACCACCTTCCACTGCCCGTCCGCGCCTTTGCGCCAGATGGTCATGTACCGCCCGGTCGTCGTTACGGGATTCCCGTTCGCATCTTTGCTGTGCCCCTCGAAGTGGCCCCAGGTATACCCCATATCTCCCGAAGGCCCCATCAGCGCGTCGGTCGGCGTCCAGGTCAATTGATACACCTTAGGATCCCAGTTTGCAGACTTCGCAATCGCCACGCGCCCCACCAGCGGAGCGGCCGCGTTGCCCAGAGCCACTCCATCCTCGGCAAACCAATCGGTAAAACCGGCCCCGCCCCGCTCCAGCACATCCTTGGCAAAGCGCGCTTCCAGATCATAGAGCAGAACCTTGCTCGGCTTGACCGTCGTATCGGTCAGCGGATTGGGCGCAGCCTGCGCATTCGGGTCCTGAATCGTCAACTGCCCCAGAGCCACCTGCGGAGCCAAACCAAGTCCCACCCCCGCCAACACTGCCGTACAAACGAAAACTCTCCATCTTCCAGTCACGTTCAAAGCCCTCCTGCAACCAACAAAGATCAAACAAAGGTCGATAAAGCCCATCCTACAACGGCGAAGCCTCTGCCGCGCAACGGCCTGGCCTGCTGCCGTGCGACCGAATAGCCTGCTATCGCGCCCGATCGCTATCCAGGACACTTGCGCAAATGCATTTTGCAGATAATACCTCGCAACCTGCTACCCTGAAATTATCTCGCCTTTTTCCAGTCATTGAGCACAAGCCAAAGGGCGGCTCAGCTTTCCTCCCCGAAGGGGGTACCCCCACCCCCCCCCTATTTCCTGTGAAACTGTGGAACTGTGATGGAATTTCCCCTCACGCCATGCGATTGCCCAGCCCTGACCGTCTAACCCTTAACCCGCCAATCTGCCGGGTTGGTATACTAACGGTTGGCAAAGCTGGTTTTGACGGCCCCCGGCCTGAAGGGGTTCATTGCTTCGCTGCCCGCCTCTTCGGGAGAAGGAATTGCATGGGGACACTGCTCGGATCGATTCAATCGCCCGCCGATCTGAAACGGCTGAACTTCACGCAGATGAGTGAGTTAGCCGAGGAGATCCGCGAGTTCCTCATTCAGACTCTCTCGAAGACCGGCGGCCATCTCGGCCCCAATCTCGGCGTCGTCGAACTGACCCTGGCGCTGCACACTGTCTTCAACACTCCTGAAGACAAGTTGCTCTTCGACGTCAGCCACCAGGCCTACATTCATAAGCTCCTCACCGGCCGGGCAGACCGCTTCCAGACCATTCGCCAGCCGGGTGGGCTGAACGGTTTCATGCTGCGCACCGAAAGCGAACACGACTGCTACGGCGCGGGCCACGCCGGTACAGCGCTTTCCGCCGCTCTCGGCATGGCAGTCGCTCGCGATCTGGCCGGCGGCAAAGAGCACGTCATCGCCGTCGCGGGAGATGCCGCCTTCACCAACGGCGTCACCTTTGAGGCACTCAACAACATCGTCGAACACACCAAACGAATGATTGTTGTGCTCAATGACAACGAGTGGTCCATCGATCGCAATGTGGGCGCCATCGCGCGTTACTTCCACAAGATCGTCACCAACGAGCACTATAAAAACCTGCACGATTCGGCGCACCGCATCATTCAAAGACTGGGTGGCAAAACCGCTGCCGAGGTCGCGCGGCGCGCTGAAGAGGCCGCGAAAAGCATGTTGTGGCCTTCGATTCTTTTTGAAGAGTTCGGCCTGCAATATTTTGGTCCCATCGACGGTCACAACCTTCCCTTGCTGGTCGAGAGCTTCAAGTTTCTCAAGGCAGAGACCCGTCCGGTTCTGCTTCATGTCCTCACGCAAAAGGGCCGTGGCTACGAGCCCGCGCTCAATGGGCAAAAGAAGTTTCATGGCCTCGGCCCTTACAACGCCGACACCGGCGAAACCAAGATTGTTGGGCAACTCACTTACGCCGAGGTCTTCGCCAACACACTTACTGCGTTGGCCGACAAGGACGAGCGCATCGTGGCCATCACCGCCGCCATGCCCAACGGCACGGGTCTTGACCTCTTCCGGCCGCATCATCCGAAGCGGTATTTCGACGTGGGCATCGCCGAGGAGCACGCGGTTGTCTTTGCCGCCGGAATGGCCACGCGCGGCTTTCGTCCGGTCTGCGCAATCTACTCGACCTTCCTCCAGCGCGCCTTCGATCCCATCGTTCACGATGTGGCATTGCAAAAACTGCCTGTGCTGTTTTGCATGGACCGCGCCGGCCTCTCCGGCGACGACGGCCCCACGCATCACGGCCTCTTCGACATCGCTTACTTGCGCGGCGTCCCCGAGATGATCTTGATGGCGCCCAAAGACGAAGACGAACTCGCCGACATGATGGCTACAGCGGTCCAGCTTCCAGGGCCGAGCGCGATCCGTTATCCGCGTGGCGCAGTCGTCGGAGTGGCGCGCAAACCCGAACCGCAGATCATCCCCGTCGGCAAGGCAGAAATCATTACGGACGGCTTCGATGTCGCCATTCTTGGCCTAGGACCCATGACAGCCCAGGCAAAAGAACTGGCCGTTCGCCTGGAGCGCGAAGGATTCTCCGCAGCCGTCATCAATCCCCGCTTCATCAAGCCGCTTGACCGCGAGATGCTCGCCGAATATGCCGCGCGCGTGGCGGCCTTCGTCACCTTTGAAGATCACGTTAAGATGGGCGGCTTCGGGTCCGCCGTTCTAGAGGCTCTCGATGAGTTAGGCAGCGCGCTGCCCGTCGTTCGCATCGGCTGGCCGGATCAGTTTATCGAACACGGCAAGGTGGATGATTTACGCGCTAAATACCGTCTAACTGTCGATGCGGCTTATTCCCAGGTGATGCCTTTGCTGGCCCATCGCGTGCGCCCGACACTGATTGCCAGCTAGAAACACGACGGCCTCTCCAAATAGGAGAGGCCGCATTCACCACGATCCGGTTTGGGATCTACCTGCGATCGTGATCTCTGTCTCGATCATGGTCCCGATCTCTGTCGCGATCATAGTGCCGGTCAAAGTCGCGTCTGCCCTCGTAACGCGCAAAAGCGCCCCGGTCACGGTCACCGCGAAATTCCCAGCGCCCCGGCAGCCAATGACCGTTGGCCCGGTAGCCGGCGGTCCAGAAGTATCCTGCACCAGGAGAGGGCGGAACATAAGCGACCGGTCCGCGGACGTAAACTCCAAACTCGGCCGCCTGGGCCGTTGTCGCACTCGCGCCCAATCCGGCGGCCACCATTGCTGCTCCAAGCATCCAACTCTTCATGCTGCCCATAACTCCTCCGTCCCCGCCGGCGATAATTCAGTAACTCCGGCCCGGCTTCCTTCCGCTTGAGGTTTCGATCTTTCTGCCTCTGCGGTACGCCGGTTATGTACTGATTCAACAGGGAATGAGAAGAAAGGTTGCGGGTGACAAGAAAAATAAACTTCCGCAACTATTGAGATAACTCGGGTTGATAACTCGAAGAATTCGCCACATTTTTGGGCATAATGAATCTATGCCCGCGAAGCCAGGAAAGAGCGAACAGGTTTTTATCAAACTATTTGTGTCTGCCTACGAAAATTATGCATGGGTTGGGTCCAAGATCGACCGCCTCGATGAGCACATCGACGGAGCTGTCGAGGCACTGATCACACGGGAAGACGGAAAAACGATGGCGATTGAGCACACTCTCGTTGAGCCATTCTTCGGCGACAAGCACGATTTTGCAATGTTCGAACGGACATTCCTGAGGATCGAAGATGACAAGTCACTTGCGATTCCGAACACTGGGATCACTGTCTTCGTACCGGTCGGAATTCTCGATGGCCGGAGGCCGCAGATGCGGAACGTAATTGTGAAGTCAATCCATTCGTGGATTGTAGATAATCGGCTCAACTTGCTTGAGGGAGAACATAAGTATCAATGCGGTGTTCACGGAATGTCCCCGGTCACGCTCACCGCAAAGCGAAGTACATTCAAATCCTCGCGGCCGAATCCAGGGAAATTGTTGGTTCGTCGGCAGCAAGTTGTCAATGACCTCGACAAAGTAATCGAGAAGGCGCTTCAAAACAAGGTGCCGAAGCTGGTGAATACGAAGGCCGATCGACATGTTCTGTTCCTTGAGCGTGATCAGTTCAGCTTCTATCCCGAATTGATATTCGCCGAGATCGAACGTCAGCGCCCGAACTTTCCGTTGCTGGATAAGGTCGATGATATCTGGCATATAGAGTCAATCGGTTACCAGGACGGCTATTTGTACTTCGAGCTATGGCGAGATGGCAGAGTACTGGCGACGATGATGTTTGAGAACGGCGTTCTCGTAGACCATTCCAAGAACGGAATGCAATACCCGATGTGATTTCGCCGGGTGCCACGGTGCCCCATCCATTCCGCAGTCTTATCGCGGAATGGGTGGGATACCACGAACCTCATCCCGCCCCGAACAAAGCATCAGCCACGGCAGCTGCCAAATGTTAACCTGAAGTTTCACCCCTAATGTTTGCTACCTCACAGCACGCGCACTTCATCGGCATCGGCGGAATCGGCATGAGCGGCATCGCCGAGATTCTGCTGAACCTCGGCTTCAAGGTGTCAGGCTCCGATCTGCGTCGCGGGCCGGTCACCGATCGCCTCGCCCAGATGGGCGCAACGGTCTACGAAGGCCATGATGCCGCCAACATCGCCGGAGCCACTGTTGTCGTTACCAGTTCCGCGGTCTCTCCGGCAAATCCAGAAGTAGTCGAAGCACGCGCCCGCAAGATTCCCGTCATCCAGCGGGCCGAGATGCTGGCCGAGTTGATGCGCCTCAAATACGGCATCGCCATCGCCGGCATGCACGGCAAGACAACCACCACGTCGATGGTTGCGTCTGTGCTTGCAGCCGGCGGCCTCGATCCAACCGTGGTTGTGGGAGGCCGCGTCGACGCTCTCGGCTCCAATGCAAAGCTCGGCAAATCGCAGTATCTTGTTGCCGAGGCGGACGAGAGCGACCGATCTTTTCTTAAGCTATCGCCTATCCTTGCCGTGGTCACCAACCTCGACCGCGAACACATGGATTGCTACCACGACATGGCCGACGTCGAGCAGGCCTTCCTTACGTTCATCGACAAGCTTCCGTTCTACGGTGCGGTGACGGCTTGCGTGGACAACCCGCTGCTGGCGGCTATTCTGCCCCGTGCCCATCGCCGCGTATTCACCTATGGTGTCGCAGCAGAGGCCGACTACCGTCTGGAGTTTGTGGAAGTAGGGCAGGGAAGTTTCGCCCGCTTCCAGGTCGTCACCGCCGCCGGTCCGCTCGGCCCCTTTGAACTGAATGTTCCCGGCCACCACAACATCCTGAATGCCACGGCCGCCGTTGCTATCGCCCACCAGCTTGGCCTGTCTTCGGACAAGATCGCCCTTGGCCTCGGCCACTTTCGCGGCGTGGACAGGCGCTTTCAATTGCGCGGCAAGGCTCACGGCGTGACGGTTGTCGACGACTACGGCCACCATCCCACCGAGATTCGCGCCACTCTGGCTGCCGCTCGCGAGTGCGGCCACCAACGCATCCATGTCGTCTTTCAGCCCCACCGGTACACGCGCACTCTCGATCTCATGGACGAGTTCGTTGGCGCCTTCATCGATGCCGACACACTCGTCGTACTTCCTATCTATGCCGCCAGCGAAGAGCCTATCCCCGGCGTGACGGCCGAGCGCCTTGCCGCGAAGATCGAAGGCCCGCAGGTTCAATTCGCCGCGAACTCTCCTGCCGCCGTCGCCGCCGTCGCTGCTCAGGCTCATGAGGGCGACCTGGTGCTGACCCTCGGCGCGGGCAGCGTCAGCCAATTGGCCCCTCAGATCCTCGCTGCGATCGAGACAGCGCTGCGGCCGGTTTAGACGCCCGTTCATCCCCGCTGCTATGATTCGGCCCGCAATCCTTCAGCGATTCGAGGAGTTTCCTATGGTTCAAAGTTCACGCAGAAAGTTTTTGAAAGCGGCATCAGCTATGGCCGCGGCGTTGTCTATCTCGCATCGCACTCCGGCGTGGGCAAACGCTGCGGTCTTAACCAGTCCGGTGCAAGTCTGGGCCACGTATCGCGACCTGCGTCATGCGCCTGGCGAACCGCTGGCCTGGAAGCCCTCAACGCGGATTGCGGCCGATGCCATCGCGCTCGATCCCAGCGCAACGCGGCAGGAGATTCTCGGCTTCGGAGCGGCGCTCACCGACGCGTCCTGTTATGTGCTGAGCCAGATGCCAGATGCCTCGCGCCAGGAAATCATGCACGAACTCTTCGCTCCGGGCGAGATGGCGCTGAATGTTTGCCGCACCTGCATCGGGTCCAGCGATTATTCGCGGAGTGTCTACAGCTTCGACGAGAGCGCGGAGCCCGATCCCGAGTTGAAAAAGTTCTCGATCGACCACGACAAGGCTTACATTCTGCCTATTCTGCGCCAGGCGCGCAAACAGAATCCCGAGCTCTTTCTCTTCTCGTCGCCGTGGTCGCCGCCGGGATGGATGAAAGCGAACGGCTCTATGCTCGGCGGTGCGATGCGCAGGCACAACTTGGAGCCGTACTCCCGCTACTTCCTCAAGTTTCTCGACGCCTACAAAGCTGAAGGCGTGGCCATCGATGCGGTCACCGTGCAGAACGAGACCGACGCCGAGCAAGACGGCAACATGCCCGCCTGCCTCTGGGCTCAGGAGCACGAGATCGAGTTCGTCCAAACGTATCTCGGCCCCGCGCTGCGCAAATCCGGCAGCGCAACCAAGATTTGGGTGCTCGACCACAATTACAATCTATGGGGACGGGCCATCGGCGAATTGAGCGTGCCCGGCGCGGCTGAGTACATCGACGGCATCGCATGGCACGGGTATGTCGGCGATCCCTCGGCCATGACGCGCGTTCACGAAGCATTTCCGAAGAAAAACGCCTATTGGACTGAAGGCGGCCCCGACATTACCGCTGCCGACTACCAGACCGACTTTGCTAAATGGGCCGAGACTTACAACGGCATTCTGAATAACTGGGCGCGCTCGATCACCGCATGGAATCTGGCCCTCGATGAGAAGGGCAAGCCGAACGTGGGACCATTCAGTTGCGGCGGCGTGGTCACGGTCGACAATGCAACCAAGGAGATTACACGTAGCGGCCAATACTGGGCCTTCGCACACTACTCCAAACATGTGCACCGGGGAGCAGAGGTCTTTGAGACGAATGGAATCGGTGGGAGCGATGCCAACGGAGTGGTGGACCAAATCTCCCATACCGGATTCCGCAATCCCGATGGCCGCTTTGTCGTTGTCCTGGCCAATCGCGGAGCGGAGAAGCGGGTTCAGTTGCTGCTCGGCTCGCAGGCTCTCGAATTGGATCTGCCCGCGGAGTCCGTCCATACCTTGCAGTGGTCGTAAGCTGACAAGGTTTCGCAAGCGGGCGCAATTGTGGGTCTGAAAATGGAATCGCCATTAACCCGGCGGGTACCTTGTGCACCGCCGCGGAAAAAAGCCGGCGGAGACCGGGCTATAGTGAAAGCTGGCGAATCTCACGACCTTGCTCAGGCGTGACCATCGAGACCATTACCAAAAACCGTCCCTCCATTTGGGAAGACGAAGCACCCGCGGAGCCTTGCCTCCGGCGCATGCAGCGAGCTGCGCCTCCCACGGATCGCCCGCTGCCAGGAATGCCGCGGGAGCCGGCGGACACGGCGGACACGGAGGACGACGATGGTCCGCGCTTCGGCGGTCAGCGCCTGGGAGGCTCGCGTCTAGATCGCTCACGCAATCCCTGGTGGCGTCCTGCGAGCAAGGTGGGGCGTGTTTTTCTTGGGCTGATCCTGCTGGTGGTGGTGGGCGGACTCGGAACCTCAGCCTATCTCCTCAAGACCTTCCTTTGCCGCGACGGGCGCTTCCGTATCGCCGGGGCGAGCCATATCGAGGCCGCCGGGCTTACCGAAGTCAGCCGCGCCCAGATGCTGCCGGTCTTCGGCGAAGACATCGGGCGCAACATCTTCTTTGTCCCGCTCGGCGAACGGCGCAAACAACTGGAAGAGATTCCTTGGATTGAGAGAGCAACGGTGATGCGCTTGCTGCCGGACCAGATTCGAGTCTCGGTGGTAGAACGGCAGCCGGTTGCATTTGTGCGGCAAGGGCAACAGATCGGCCTGATCGACTCCCACGGCGTTCTGCTTGCCATGCCGGCGGCCATGATGGCCCAGCATCATTATTCATTTCCTGTTGTGACGGGAATTGGCGCTGGCGATCCGCTTGTCGAACGGAAAGCGCGTATGGCGGTCTACCAGCGTTTGCTCACCGAGTTGGACTCCAACAACCAGCGCGTCTCAGAGCAGATCTCCGAGATCGACTTGACCGATGCTGAAGATGCCCAGGTGCTGATACCCGAGCAGGGTGGCGATATCCTGGTCCATTTTGGAGATGAACGTTTTCTGGAGCGTTATCAGCGCTTCAAGGCGCACATCGCCGAGTGGCGGCAACAGTATCCCAAGTTGGCTGGAGTGGATCTGCGCTATGACCAGAAGGTGGTGCTGGAGATGGCTTCGGGAACAGATGTCGCGCAAACCGCAGCCAACCAGCAGGCCGCGGCCAACGCCGTTGACCCGAAACCGTTGGACGGGCAAGTTCAGAACAACGGGCAAATTGCGGGGGGAGCTGTAGAAACGCAGCAATCGGCTGCGAAGCCCTCGCCTGAGCAGACTCAATCCGGCGAAAAAGTGAAAACTGCGAAGCTCGGCGAAAAATCGCGAGCCAAAGGCCTGACTCCGGCCCAGAAGAAAGCAAAAGCTGTTAAAGCCGCCGCAGCGAAGGCCAAGGCGGCGAGGGAAAGCAAAAAGCGCGCCGAGGCCAGACGTGCGGTGCAGAACGCTAACAAGCAGAAGACCGCCCCAACCGCAATTCCGGCAGAGAACACCGGGCAGGCACAGTGAGCGCGATGAGCCAGAATCTCGAAAACATGATTGTAGTGCTGGATATCGGCAGCTCGTCGACCCGTGTCCTGGCGGCGGAACAGAATGAAGGCGCCCTGCGCTATTGCGGGCACGGCATTGTGGAGTCAGCGGGAATGCGCAAGGGACTGATCTCCGATCTTGCGCCTGCTGCCAAAGCGGTCAAGGCGGCCAACGAGCAGGCCGAACGAGTGGCGCGCGCCAATATCGAACAATGTGTTGTGGGCGTAGGTGGGCCGCATATCCGAGGACTCAATACCAACGGCGGAATCGAATTGGGCGGTCGCATGCGCGAGATCGACAAGGAGGATGTTCGCAGCGCCGTCGAGCGGGCACGGGCTGTGGAGAGATCTCCAGACCGCGAAATTCTGCACCTGCTGCGACGCCAGTTCATCCTCGACGATCAGCCCGGCATCTTCGACCCGGTCGGAATGGTGGGCAAAAAGCTTGAGGTGGATCTGCACATTGCCACCTGTTCCGGCAGCGCTCTTCAGAGCACAGTGACCTGCGCCAACCGGGCCGGGCTCGAAGTCACCGAGGCGGTACTGGAGTCGATCGCCTCGGCCGAAGCCACTCTCTCTGCCGACGAGCGGGAACTGGGTGTCTGCCTGCTCGACATCGGCGCCCACTCCAGCGATCTCGTGGTTTTTTTCGAGGGTGCGGTCGCGCACACTGCTTCAGTTCCCATCGGCGGCCAGCACTTTACCAACGACTTGGCGGTCGGCCTTCAGATGCCCGTGGCTCAAGCCGAGGAGATTAAGCGCCATTACGGTCAATGCGTGGTGACCGCCGTGCCTCAGCTCGCGGAGATTGAGATCGCCAACCCTCAGCCCCAGATGCTGCGGTTGCGCACCATTGCGGAGATCCTCGAGCCACGCGCCCGCGAGCTTTTCTATTATGTAAAAGAAACTTTGCGCCAAGGTGGTGTGATGGAAGCTCTGGGAGCCGGTTGCGTCCTCACAGGCGGCGGGTCCATGTTGCCTGGAATACTCGACGTCGCCGAAAGCCAGCTTCGGGTTCCCGCCAGAACCGGCGTTCCCGTCCGTCTTTCCAACATGCCTGGCGAACTCGTCCACGCCGGCTTTTCGACGGCAGTTGGCATGCTCTTGTATGCTCACCGTACCAGGGTTAATCGAGCTGCCGAAAGCAATAACCTGCGCTCCAAGCTGCGGGCCATCTTTGCAGGCAACTTTGAAGCGTGGACATAATTGAAAATGTACCAGAAGACCGGAGCTTAGATGGAACAGCAAAAGAACGAAACCGGGGAAATGCGCATTCAGTACCACGAAGAGACTCCGCGAGGAGCCCGCATTAAAGTGATCGGCGTGGGCGGCGGCGGCGGCAATGCCGTCAATCGCATGATCCAGGCCCGCATGGAGGGAGTCGAGTTCATCGCCGCAAATACCGATGTGCAGGCGCTCAAAGTCTCCCATGCTCCAGTGAAGCTGCAACTTGGCGTCCGGCTCACCTCCGGCCTGGGCGCGGGAGCCAACCCGGACGTAGGCCGACGGGCAGCCCTCGAAGACTCGGAAAAGATCATTGAGGCGCTCGAAGGCGCGGACATGGTCTTCGTGACTGCCGGCCTTGGCGGGGGCACGGGCACCGGCGCTGCGCCCGTCATCGCTTCTCTGGCCAGCGAGATGGGCATTTTGACCGTCGCCGTCATCACTTGCCCATTTGGCTTTGAAGGCAAGCGCCGTCAACAGCAGGCCGAGCGCGGTTTGAAAGAACTTCTCGAGAGCGTCGATACCATGATCGTCATTCCCAATGAGAAGTTGCTTGCCGTGGCCAAGGACGCAGGCTTCTTCGAGAGCTTCCGCATCGCCGACGATGTGTTGCGCCAGGGCGTGCAGGGCATCTCCGACATCATTACCATCCCCGGCATCATCAACCGCGACTTTGCCGACGTGAAGACCACAATGGCCGGCATGGGTCACGCGGTCATGGGTACGGCCGTCCGATCCGGCGAAGATCGCGCCATTGAAGCTGCCAAGGCAGCCATGGCCTCGCCGCTTCTCGAGGCTGGAGCCATCGACGGCGCGCGCGGCATCTTGATCAACATCACCGGCTCCAGTTCTCTCAAGCTCTCCGAGGTCAACGACGCTTCATCGCTCATCCAGGCCGCCGCGCACGAAGACGCCAACATCATCTTTGGCGCCGTTCTCGATGAGAAGATGGGTGAAGACGTCAAGATCACCGTCATTGCCACCGGCTTTCGCGATCAGATGCCGGAGCGGCGCGCGCGCATGTTGAGTGTCGAAGAGGCTCCGGTGCTCTCGGTCCCCCTGGCCTCCGCGCCAGTCGTCTCCGTTCCGTTGGTAGCGCCCGACTATCGGCTTCTCGAACCGAAAGCCGCCCCGTCCCGCTTCCTCTCGCAGGACGAAGACGCCGATGAGGCACCCAAGAATCAGACAACCGAGAATCACAAAGAATCAGGGGCCGACCATTGGGCCGAGCCGGATACGATCTTCAAGCCGGCTTTTTACCCCGCCTCCGCGCCGCCTGCGCCCGTTGTTGAGGTGGCGGTCCCGGCCGCTCAAGCGGTCACAGCGGCCAAGACGGAGGAAATGGAACTGGTAGCTGCCCCGGCACGGCCGAAATTTGCAGAGTTGTCCGAGGAGCCGATGTACACTCCATTGCCTAAGGACTATGCTCCAGACTTCAATGGCGGCCTACGTACTCCGCCGGTGCCGGGAGAATACCTTGCTCAACCGGAGACTGAGGCGAATGAAGAGGCCCAGCGGGATCTGGACAAACCCGCCTTCCTCCGCCGTTTGCAGTTCTAAAAGACCTTTGGTTCACTCGGACTCACTAAAATGAGCCTTTTGTTTGTGTAATGAGCGACTTGCTCAAAAAAAAACGGCTTTTTGAGCCAGCGCAATGGCATTTTGCTACCAAATCGGGTCTACTGGATTCAGTTGTTGTAACCACAGTGACCTCGATCACACGCTGTCAAGTGCCACGGGATTAACTTAGGAGTCTATCCCACTTGGCGTGAAACGCAGGTTTTCGCCGAAAGTCGGTAGGCAAAGTGTGGCCCTACAAGGCACACGCACGACACGAAGTCCATCGTTGAGAGGACGTTCACTGGATGAAGCTGTCTCGCATATCGGCATTTTCAATGCTTTTGCTCGCACCCGGATTTGCCGCATTGGCAGCCGCGGGGCTGGACGCGCCGCCGCATCCGCTGCACCACACGAGGTCAGCCGAATCTCATCTTTCGGGCTCCCGCCACTCCGGCCATCGCTCCGCGGTACGCGATGCCAGCCCCATCGTGCACGGATCTACGACGGCTCATACCGGAGCCCGGCTCACTGCAAGGGGCAGCGCAAGAGCCCAGGCCCGCCAGGCAGCTCTCACTGGCCGCCACCACCATCGATACTATGAGCGGTTTACAGCCAGCTCTTTTGCCAGCGAAGGCATGATCGCCGGCGACCTGACGGCAGGTGAAGATCCAGTCGTCCGGCAGGCGGCCATCGACGCATTGGGCGATATGAACGGCACCGCTGTGGTCATTGACCCCTCCAATGGCCGTATTCTCGCCATGGTCAACCAGAAGCTGGCTCTATCGCCGGGTGCCGAGCCCTGCTCGACGATTAAGCTCACCGTCGCCATGGCTGCGCTCTCCGAGGGCTTGGTCACGCGTGATACACCTGTCAAGCTGGCGGGCTTCCGCATGAATATGACTCAGGCACTGGCCAAGAGCAATAACCTCTACTTCGAAGAACTTGGCCGGGAGCTTGGATTCGATCGCGTGCGCCACTACGCCAACCAGTTCGGGTTAGGCGAACTGGCCGGATACAACATTGAAGGCGAGCAGTTGGGCGTTTATCCCGACCAGGAGCTTCCCGCCTCGGAGGGAGGCGTAGCCCGCATGTGTAGCTTCGGTCAGGGCGTCTCGCTCACCCCGCTGCAATTGGGCGCTTATGTGGCCGCTCTCGCCAATGGCGGAATCCTCTACTATCTCCAGCACCCCACCACCGCTGAAGAGGTTGTGGAGTTTGCGCCCAAAATCAAGCGCACCCTCGACATCGCGCGCTTTGTGCCCGACATCGAAGATGGCATGGCCGGCGCGGTCGAATACGGTACTGCCCGCCGCCTGCGCGCCAGTTTCCACGAACTGCCGGTCTTCGGCAAGACCGGAACCTGCTCGGACAAAGGGACCCGCTTCGGGTGGTTTGCCTCATTCTCCGACTCTCCGCACGGTAGCCTGGTCACGGTCTTCTTCCTCGAAGGCGGAAGGCCCACCTTCGGCCCCCGCGCCGCTGAGTTGACCGGCGAGTTCTACAAGAACCTCTGGGATAGCAACTGGTTTGTTCCCAAGGGCGGCCAAGACGCAGCCTCTGTTCCAGCGGCTCCCGCGGCACAGGCGCAACCGTAAAGCTTCGTCACGAATTCACGAATCCAAACAGAGAGGCCGCCTTCGGGCGGCCTCTTGTATTTGGAAACAAGATCTGTGGTCCTGGCGCGGTAAGAATCCGTTTCTGTATCATTGAAATATGCAGACCGATACAGCGGCTTCCCACCCGCCGGCGGCATTTCGAACCTACGACCCACGGCTTGAACCGATTGCCGCGAAGGTGCTGGCCGGCGAGAGGCTGGACTTCAGCGACGGCATCGCGCTTTACGGTTCCTCAGACGTGCTGGCTGTGGGCTGGCTGGCCAATCATGTGCGCGAACGGATGCATGGCGACGTTACGTACTTCAACGTCAACCGGCACATTAACCCGACGAACGTCTGTGTCGCCGCCTGCAAGCTATGCGCCTTTGGGCGGAAAAAGGGCGACCCTGCCGGCTACACCATGGCTCTCGAAGAAGCCTGGGCGACTGCAGCCTCGGGCTATTCGGAGGCAGTCACGGAGTTTCACATCGTCGGCGGGCTGCACCCGGATCTGCCGCTCGAGTACTTTCTCGATTTGGTGCGCGGTCTCAAGCAGCGTTTTCCCAAAGTACATATGAAGGCCTTCACCATGGTCGAGGTGGCCTATCTGGCGCGGCGGGCAAAGCTCAGCATCGAACAGACGCTCATCAAGCTTCGCGAGGCCGGCGTGGATTCGATGCCCGGCGGGGGAGCAGAGATCTTTGCCGACCGCGTGCGCTCCATCATCTGCGACCACAAAATCGACGGTGAAGAGTGGCTTACGACGGCTCGGCTGGCTCACCGGCTGGGCTTCAAATCGAATGCGACGATGTTGTACGGCCACATTGAAAACGACGAAGATCGCGTGGACCATCTGCTCAAGTTGCGCGCGTTGCAGGATGAGACCGGCGGCTTTCAGACCTTTATCCCCCTGGCCTTCCATCCGGAGAATACGGCGCTCGATCATCTGCCGGTCACTACAGGGCTAACTGACATTCGCCAGATCGCGGTTAGCCGCTTGCTCCTCGACAACTTCCCGCACATCAAGGCCTATTGGCAGATGCTGACGCCAAAGATCGCTCAGATTGCTCTTCGTTTTGGCGCCGACGATTTGGACGGCACGGTTGTCGAAGAGAAGATCTACCACGACGCCGGTGCCACCACACCTCAGGGCATGACCCGCAAAGAACTGTGTCGCCTCATTACTGAAGCCGGGCGTGTTCCCCTCGAGCGCGACACGCTCTATAAGGCGGTTACGCGCACTGAAGACAGTTTTGTCGTCGCCGTATAGCCTGCCAATGCTTTCTTTTACGGTTCCTGGAAGTCACCGACAGCCGCGGGCGAGCACGGAGCGTGAGTGCCGTCGGTTCCGGCAAACCACACCACCGCCGCGCCTGCCAGAGGAGCACGGTCCAAGAGCTTGGATACGCGCAATTGAATATTCAGTCCCTCCAACTCCTTGACCGCGGCGGGCAAAAACAGTTGCGATGAGCGCGAGATGCCTCCGCCGAGCACCACTGCTTGTGGATTGAACTCGGTCAGATTCTTGCGCAGCGCCAGGCCCAGATGTCTTCCGAACTCGATAAACGAAGCCGCGCCGTCCCCATCCTCACGTGCTTCGGCGGCAATCCTGGCCACATCCTTAAGCGCGCCTGTGCGCAATTTGTAGCTCTGCTGAATGGCCCTGGTCGAGACAAAATCCTCGACAATGCCGCCCTCGTAGGGAAGATTCCAGATCTCGCCGCCGGGAGGAACTCCTTGACCGCCGGTTACCACTTGGCCATCGACGGAAAAAGCTGAGCCGATCCCTGTTCCCAGAGTAATGCCAACGGCGCGCTCTACTCCGCGAGCCTCACCAGCGCCGATTTCGCCCCACAGGAAGGCGGCCGAATCGAGGAGAAAGCGCACTTGATCGGGCCGCCAACTGAAGCGCTCGGCGAGACGGCGGCGCAGGTCAACGCCGTAGAGGTAGGGCAATTTGTGGCGCATCCGGCTGACGCCGGCCGCGAAGTCGAAGGGACCCGGTACCGCCAACTCCGCGCCACTGACGCCGGTCGAACCGGTCGAGGCCCTAGTCCCGAGAGAATAGAGGAGATCGACGAAAGCTTCGCTGCTCTGTTCAGTGGGGTGCGGAGCACTGACGACCGGACCGAGTCGATAGCTGCCACTCTGGCAAACCGCAGCCGAGACATGACTCCCACCGACGTCGTAGACCAGGACTGAGTTCTCAAAATCGGCAGGCATAAGGCCCTTTCAACTGGCGGTATTACTGATAGGATAAACCCGCCCCAGATCCATGATCCTACTCCGATCATGCACGGAGACAACTTGAAATGCCACGCGGCGCGGTTCTAGCGGATCACAACCGGCGTGCGATGTTTGCAGCCGCAGGAGCGGCGCAAGACAATTTCGATGGGCAGAACGATCCGACTTCCCTTGTTCGGCAGTTTACCGCCCGCGATGCGATCGAAGAGCAGATTGGTCGCCACGCGGCCCATCTCCTGCGTAGGTTGGCGAACAACGGTCAGTGGCGGCGACGTCAGATCCGCAAGATCGAAATCATCGAAGCCCGCAAGGGCAACATCGTGGGGAATACTCACTCCCAGATTCAGGAGCGCGCTCAGAACATATCCCGTCGCCAGCGTATTCGAAGTGAAAATGGCCGTTGATGGATTGGTTCTCTGCAACCTTTCTTCGACGGCCTTCAGAGTGACTGGCTGGCTTTCGCACTCAAAGAATCCATCCACTTGCAGTCCAGCATCCTGCATGGCGCGGCGATAGCCGAGGTACCGGGCATTGATCGTAAACAGGTTGCGGCTGAGTCCCATAAAGCTGATGCGTTTATGTCCATGTTCAATCAGGTGCTCGACAATTCGCCGTGCGCCTGCGCTATTTTCGACAAGCACGACATCGAATCCAGGGCCTGCGACAGGACGGTCAAAGGCCACAACTGGGGTCTTGCCAAACAAGAACTTGGTAAGCCGCGACCGGCGGTATTTGCCCGGGATCACAACCATGCCGTCCACATGCCAGCGCAGCATCTGTTCCGCTTCGGCGTATTCGACATCCGGATCTTCATTCGAAGTCGTAATGATCACGGAGTAGCCACGCTCCTTGGCGACGGTCGTCACCGCGTGCGCGCAGTTGGCAAAGAACGGATCGTAAAGGAAGGGAAGGATCAGACCGATGCTTTTGCTGCTGTGACCGCGAAAGGCGCGAGCCAATTCATTGGGCCGGTACTGCAGCTGATCGATCGCCGTTTGTACGCGCCGGGCCGTCTCTTCGGCTACATTGACCGTTCCGCTGAGTACGCGTGAAACAGTCATCGTTCCGACCCCGGCCAGGCGTGCGACGTCGCTCATGGTAGGTTTTCGCAGCACCTGTCTGGCTCCAGATTGTTGCTTCGCCGGACTGGCAACCACCCCGTGGAAAGCCCGGCTCCTCATCGATTCGGAAACAGTCCCCCCGCGCCCGCTTGATCATGCACAGTGAGCTCTGGACTGATTCTCCGCCCATGGTACTCCCTTGAACCTCATTTGAGAAACAGCAATTTCACAACGCAGACGCGACGAGAGGTCGATTCAAGCGAACGCTCAGTAGGCCGCGATTCCTGTGATCTGCTGGCCTAGTATCAGTGTATGGATGTCGTGCGTTCCCTCGTAGGTTATTACCGATTCCAGGTTCATCATGTGGCGCATGATGGGATAGTCGTCGGTGATGCCATTGGCTCCCAGGATGTCCCGCGACTTGCTGGTGCATTCCAGGGCCATCCAGACATTGTTGCGCTTGGCCAGAGAGATGTGCTCGTGGCCCACAGTTCCCAGGTCTTTCATTCGGCCGACGTGCAGCGAAAGCAACTGGGCTTTTGAAATCTCGCTTGCCATCCAGACCAGTTTCTCCTGGACAAGTTGGTGGCTGGCGATGGGCTCGCCACGAAACTGCTTGCGGAATTTTGCGTATTGAAGTGCCGTCGAATAGCAGTCCATGGCCGCGCCGATAGCGCCCCAACTAATCCCATAACGAGCTTGATTGAGACACATCAGCGCGCACTTCAGGCCGGTGGCTCCGGGCATCAGATTAGTAGCAGGAACGTGGACCTCCTGCAAAGAAATGCCGCTGGTGACGGATGCGCGCAAACTCCACTTACCGTGGATCTCGTGGGCGGTAAAACCTGGACGGTTGGTCTCGACCAGGAAGCCTTTCACGCTGTTGTCCAGGTCAGGGACTTTGGCCCAAATGATGGCCACGTCGGCGAGATTGCCGGAGGTGATCCAGAGTTTTTCGCCGTTGAGGATGAACTCATCGCCGACCTTGCGGGCAGTGGTGGTCATGGCTCCGGGATTCGAGCCTGCGCCGGGCTCGGTCAGGCCGAAGCAGCCGAGCTTTTCGCCGCGGGCCATGGCTGGAAGCCAGGTAGCCTTCTGCTCCTCTGACCCGAAGGTGAAGATGGGATACATGACCAGCGCCGACTGCACGCTGACAAAGCTGCGAAGGCCGGAGTCGCCGCGCTCCAGTTCCTGCATCACCAGGCCATATTCGACGTTGGACATGCCGGCGCAGCCGTAGCCCTCAAGATTGGCGCCGAAGAAGCCCAACTCGCCCATGATCGGGATCAACTCGCGCGGAAAACGCTCGGTGCGAAAACACTCCTCGATGATGGGAACGAGGTTGTCTTCAGCGAAGTCACGGGCGGTCTTGCGGACGAGCAGTTCTTCCTGGCTGAAGCTGGAGTCGAGGTGAAGAAAGTCGAAACCTTGAAATTTGAAGCCCATCGTTGCACCTGCCGTTTGCGTGCGGCTTGCCAAGACAGGCAAGGGTATCAGATAGAGGCCGGGCGTGGAAATAGTTCTGTCGGACCGATGTTCCGAGTAAACATAAGCGGGCAGTCGGGGTATCGAATTAATTACCTGCAAGCTGAGCCACTTGCAAAATACCCTGCGGGCTCTGGTTTT
>CAYTJN010000006.1:0-50054 GCA_964438125.1 uncultured Occallatibacter sp. | reverse complement strand
TCAAGAAGATTGCCGGCGACAACAACAAGCAAGTGAACTGGGCCTGGTTCCAGGAAGGCTACGATCACGAGTCGACCGATCCCACCGCGACGGCCACCCATACCAGCTACATCGCTCACCACGACGCGCCGCAATACTTCGGCTATGAGGCCAACAACCCGGTTGAGACCAAGGCGCACATGAAGGGCCTTGGCGATTTCTTTGCGGCGGTCTCGGCCCACGCGCTGCCCGAGGCCGGTGGAGTCTTCTATGTTCGCGGCGGCTATGACAATCTGGATAGCCTCCTTCCCCGTTCACCCAGCCCGACCGTCAAAGCCGCTTTCGCTGGCAACGACGACCACCCCGGCTACTCCGACGCGCAGATCAGTGAAGCTCTACTGGCCGATGAAATCAACGCCATTGCCGGCAGCAAATATTGGCCTCAGAGCGCCATTATCATCACCTACGATGAGACCGATGGCCTTTACGATCACACTCAGCCTGTGATTCGTTCTTGGGATCCGAGCGCAACCGCTCTCGATCAGGGTCCTCGCATTCCCGCCATCGTGATCTCGCCCTTCAGCAAAGTCCACGCCATCTCCCATGAAGCGACCGAGCATGGTTCGGTCATCAAGTTCATCGATGAGCTCTTCAACCTCACCCCGCTCGCCGATCTGCCTGACGAAGCGGCCGCTCGCAAGCTCGGCGAGAAGACTTACACCACTCCTCAAGGAACGCCGCAGAAATACCTGGGGCCCTCCGATGCTCACACTCCCGGTGTCGGCAACCTCTTCACCGCCTTTGAGAATGCCCGCTTGCTGGGTGTCGCGCCGAAGCTCGAAGCCTCGTACGCTGAGATTCCCGCTGCACAAGTAACCAGCCTGCCCCACTTCGGCGCCAATGGCTGCCGCGTTCTGGGAATCGTTCCCACCGATGTAACCGTCCACGGATTGCTCGACCCGGCTCCGGCCGACTTCAATCCTCGCCCCAGTTCCAACCCCGGCTTGCCCACCTCCGGCACCTGGCCGTCAAACTAGATCTCTTCTCAACACGCCTCCCGCGGCGGCTGGATTCAACGTCCAGCCGCCGTACATTATAGATGGCAGCAATATTAGGAAACTCCGGAAGGAACTACGCGCCCATGCGCAGAATTTCAGCGCTTTTTCTGATTTCGATTGCTCTACTGATCATCGCAGCCGCAACGCCGGCCAACGCTGGAACCACGCTGGATAAGATCAAGGCCTCCGGCTCGCTCGCGTGCGGCGTCAACACCGAACAGCCCGAGTATTCCACTGAGGACGCGCATGGCAATCACGGCGCCTTCGATCTGGATATCTGCAAGGCAGTCGCAGTGGCAACGCTGGGACCGAACGCCAAGTTTACCGTCAAGCCCTACCGCGACGAGCACGACGCACTAAAGGCGCTCAACTCCGGCGAGATCGCGCTGCTCGCCACCGGGTCGCCTAATTACTTCAATACAACCAAAGGTGGATTCGGCTTTGCCCGGACAGTCTTCTATGACTATCAGGGATTTCTCGTCAACAAGACCATGGGTATTCGATCCCCGAAAGATCTAGCTGGAAAAAAGATTTGCTTTCTAGGCGGCACCGAGATTGAGATAGAACTTCAAGGTTACATGCAGCGCGAAAAGATCGAATGGCTGCCTTTCTCCTTCCAGGAAGAAGGAGAGATGGAAGCGGCCTTCATCACCAGTAATTGCGCCGCCATTACCGCTGATGTCTCCCAACTTGCCTACGAGAGAATCGCATTCAAAGTAATGGCGAGGGATTTTGAGATTCTTCCCGATGTCATCGCCAAAGATCCGTTGGCGCCCACCTACCGCCTCGATGACCCGCAGTGGGCCGCGATTGTCAACTGGACCGTCGAAGCTCTAATCCAGGCCGAGGAGAGTGGAGTCACGCAGGCCAATCTCGCTGCGATGAAAAAGAGCGATGATCCGGTCATTCAACGTCTGCTCGGAACTCACCGCGGATATGGCCTGTATCTCGGATTACGCGACGGCTGGGCCGCCGATGTCATCGATGCCGTCGGCAACTACGGCGAAATCTTCGAACGCGACCTCGGCGCATCCTCGGCGATGAAGCTGCCCCGCGGGCCAAATAGCCTCTGGACGCAAGGCGGCCTGATGTTCTCGCTTCCCCTGCGCTAACACTACGATTTTCACGCCTGAATGGTGGTAGCGTTGGTATCTGCGAAGACTCATCGAGTCTCTATTGGCCTTCATGCGCGCCCGCCAATGTAAGTCAATGCAGCCAACTCGCTCATCCACAAAATGCTGCCGGCCCACTGCCGCCCTTGTGTCACAAAAAATCACCGTCCGTTTATCTTCCCTTAACGGCTGGATGCGGTAATGCGAATTACCAGCACCTCGCAGTTCCGGACGACGCTGTGACCGTCTGCGCGGAGATCCGCGTGGTGCCGGTTGCAGTCTTACATTTACGCGAGCAAGCCCCGAGTGCAAGGAGGAAAATGTGAAGGAGCTTACGAGAAGAGATTTCGTTAAGTTCGGCGCGGCGGGTATGGCGACTCTCGCCACTACCGCAAGGTCTCAGATGTTGGGAGGATTTCCTTTGGCCGGCCACGGCTCAGAGTTTTTCACCATTGCCGTGATTTCGGATACACAGAATTACGTCGATGGCACTCAGCCCCAACCATTGAACGTCAACTTTTTTCTGGATCAGACCCGTTATCTGGCCAGGAAGAAGCATGAGTTGAATCTGAAGTTCGTTACGCACGTTGGCGACGTAGTTGAGCACGGCGATGGCAGCACAATCGATTACCCCACAAAATACAACCTGCCCCAGGACATCGAATGGCGCAATGCCGAAGAGGCGCTCGACGTTTTGCATGAATCGGGAATCCCCTTCGGATTAACCCCTGGAAATCATGACTACGATAATATGTACTACACCATTGCCGGAGAAACTTCTCCTCCTTTGGTGAGCACGGCACCCTGGTGGAAAGATCACTTCGGATCGAGATCTAAATATTTTCGCGACAAACCATGGTACGGTGGCGCCTCGGATGAAGTGGGGTATATAAGTACCGGCGTGGTGAGCGCGGGGACCGGAGAATATCCCGCTGCCGGCACACCCTGTAACTATGGGCTGTCCAGCTTCCAGATTTTCACCGGCGCCAACAAGCAATTCCTTCACATCTCCCTTGAGATGGAGGCGGGCAACGACGCAATTGCATGGGCGCAGAAGGTGATCGATACCCACAAGGGTTACGCGACAATCGTAACCACCCATTCGTACATCAGTCCGCCGGCGTGGGGCGACAACAATCCGCCTCTGGACCCCTCCGACCCCGCCAAACGCAATGCCGCCTCGTATTTGATCGGTTCTCCAAACGGCTACAATGCCGCTCAAAATATCTGGACCGACTTGATCGCGCCTAACAACCAGATCTTCCTGGTCCTCTGTGGGCATTCGTGGACATCTACCTCCAACCTCACCACCGTTGTAGAACCATGCGGGCCTGGCGTCTCCAAGGGAGAGAACGTTCGCATCGATAACAACAACGATGGCAACCCTGTCTACCAGGTCTTGAGCGACTATCAAGGGAACACCACTTTGGGCAGCGCTGGAGGCGACGGGTGGTATCGCTTCATGCAGTTCGATCTGGAGAGCATGAAGATCCACTTCTATACCCTCAACGCGTATGAAACCATCAAGACCGGTCAGAAAGTATTCGCCGGTCAGGATGAGATCTATTCGGACGGTACGAGCGACTTCGATCAGCCGGAAGGCTTCTCCGACTTCAGCTTGGCCATGCCGGTTCAGATCCTTAACGCGCCCCACGCAAGAGAAGTCGAAACGCCCTTTATTTATAAATAGAAAAAGTAAATTAACAATACGCCCGCCGCCGGGAGCGACAAACTCCCGGCGGCTCGACGAACCGGCCACTTGTAATTCCCGGCATGTGCTAACAATCGTTCAACGAAAACATAAATTCCCAGGCCATCCGAGAAACTCTCAGATGGCCTTCTTTTGAGATTTGCACCCAGGCCGCAATTCGACCAGTCTGTCTACCTGACGGTGATCGCAAAGGTCTCTGTGCTCTTGCATCCGTTGGCGTTGGTGTAGGTTGCCAAATAAGAGTTGGTGCCTGCGGTCAACGGAATGCCATTGATCTGGCGCGCGGTGGAAGTGAACCCGCCCGGACCACTCCAACTCCACGTCCCACCCCTCAGTGGTTGCGGGCCGAGATCCACAAAGGTGAAGATGGAACCGACTGTTGCGCTCGATTCCTCCGTCCAACTCGATCCTCCATTAACAGAAATGTACGGCGTGATGGGGGTCGGTATGCAGCTTATCGTCAGGGCAATCGTCGTGTTGGCTGTGAGGCTGCCGGAGCTTCCTTTGACTGCAATCGTGGCCGGGCCGACAGCGGCCTGCCCGCTTGCCGTCAGCGTCAGTACGCTGCTCCCGGTTGTTGGGTTAGGTGCGAAGGCCGCGGTGACGCCGGCAGGCAGTCCAGAAGCCGCAAGCGTTACGCTGCCCGTGAAACCGTTCTGTCCAGTAACAGTAACCGTAGATTGTCCGGAAGCATTTTGGGCAACATTCAATGAGGCAGGCGAGGCGCCGAGTGTGAAGCTCGGTGCGGCATTGACTTGTAGCAAGACGCTGCCGGTTGCCGTCGTGAAATCGGCGGTGTCTGTCGGAGTGAAGAGGACAGTCAAGTTATCCGAGCCCACCCCCGGCACGGTTCCCGCCGCTGGGTTATAGACAAGCGTCCCCGGCACGCTCGCCATCGCGTCCAACTGCGTCCCGCTCAGCGCGGTCCCCAAAATAATTGCCGCCGGCGTCGACCATGTGATCGTTGGCGTAGCCTTGTTCACCGTCAATAGAACACTCGCCGAGGCTGTCGTGTAATCCGCCGCATCGCTTGGATTGAAGCCAATTGAAATCGAGTTCGAGCCCGCCGCGGGCACGGTTCCGATTGCCGGGGAATAGACAATCGTTCCCGGCACACTTGCCGTGCAACCAAACATTGCTGCCGAGATCGGTGTCCCGAACAAAATGGGCGCAGGCGTCACACACGTCAGAATAGGAGATGCCTGATTCACTGTTAGTGGAACGCTCGCCGTCGCTGTTGTGTAATCCGTGGAATCGACCGGTGTAAGAGTCGCCACCAGCGTTTGCTGCCCGGCCGTCAGCACCGTCCCAGCAGCCGGTAAATAGTTAAAGCTTCCCGCCACATTCGATGTAGCATTCAGTTGCGCTGAACTGAGGGGCGTCCCATAAATAATCGCAGCGGGCGCCGTCCATGTAATCGTTGGTGTCGTTTGCGTCCCTGTGCCGCTCAACGAGATCTCTTGTGCGAAATAGCCCGGTCCCGCGGCATTCAGATTACTATCCATCAGCGCGAGCGAGCCGTTCAGAGCGCCCGCCGTCGTTGGCGTAAAGCTGATGGGCAACTGGCACGACGCGCCTGCCGCCAGTGTTCCGGCCGTCGAGGAACCGCTGCCGACCAGCGGGCACGCCGAAACTCCACCACTGTTCAGCGTGAAGTTCGTCGCAATGCTCGGATTGTTGCCGGTCGACTGAACCGGAAAAACCAATGCGGCGTTGCCAACATTTTCGACAGTAACGATCTGCGGGCTGTCGGCGCTCGTTGACCCAATCGCTGTTGGGGCAAAGTCAAGGTTAGGAGGATCAGCGAAGTCTTCCATCGTAACTAAGTTACTCCCGGAATTCGCAACGTAAAGGTTTCGAGAGCCGCTCACTGCGAGACCATTCGGGGCACCGTAGATCCCCGGCAACGTAGTTACTGTCGAGTACCCACTCACCTGAGTAATCTCGAGTACTCGATCGTTGCCAGTATCTGAAACGTAGAGATTGCCCTCTCCATCCAGTGCCAGCCCACCAGGGCTTGACAGTCCGCTGAGCAGAGTAGTCGTTGAACCGGACGAAATTTCCATCACCGAGTTACTGCCACTATCGGCAATAAATATATTTCCGCTGCCGTCCACCGCCAGATCTGAAGGATTGCTGAAGCCATTGCCGACGATTGTGAATTGATCGTAAGAGCCTAAGCTCGAAAATTCCACGACGGAACCGAAATCAGCGAATACTGCAAAGAGATTCCCACTACCGTCCACCGCGACCTGCAGCGGACTGCCGAAACTGGAACTCGACCCGATAGTGCTTTCGCCGTAGCCCCCTTGCATCGGCGTCTCCATCAACAAGCGGGAATTTCCGGTGTCAGCGATAAACACGTTGCCTGCTCCGTCAATCGCCACACCACCGGGTTGTAACACATCGCTACTCACAGTGCTCTCGACGTAACCTGCTGTCGTGTACGTCTCCTTCAACACGCGATTATTGTTCGCATCGGCGATATAAATGTTTTCATTCCCGTCAATCGCAAGCCCCGTCGGCGCAGAAAGGGCGGATGTAAGAATCGGATATTGAGTGCCGGGAAGGAATGTCGTCTGCGGTCCAACGCCCACTCCTTGCAGATAGCCAGTAATGACTAAGTTCCCGTTCTGATCCGTGAGAGTGACAGCGCCGGTGCGAGTGCCGGGAAGTATTGGCGTGAAGATGACATTGACGCTGCAAGTTTGCCCTGCCGCAAAACTTGTATTCGGGACGCACGTATCCCCGCCGGCATCTGCGAAATCAAGGCTGGCGGCGCCCTGAGTGAGGACCGACGTCGATCCGAGTGTGACTGCCGAAGCGAAAGTAAAGACAAACGGAACCAGCGTACTCGAAGATCCAACACTGATCGAATTAAACGCCGGGGGCGGCACTACGGTCAGCGGGATCTCCATTGTGGAAGCGAGGCCATCTCCTGAAGCAACCACACCGATTGAGTAAGTGCCGGGCGCCATCGTCGAGGCAACCGCTATGGTGAGGGTGGAAGAGCCGTTACCCGGCGCTACGATAGAGGAAGGGCTAAAACTCCAACTGATCCCCGGCACCGTTCCGCCCGCTCCCAAGGTCACTGCGTCGTTGAAACTTCCCGCAGTCGAGGTCGTAATTGTGACTGTGTTGTTGCCGCCTTGGTAGATGGTGAGGGCGGTCGGCGATGCGGAGGCCGAAAGAACCGGAGGCGCGAGAACAACCACAATGAATGTCGCCGAATGTGTAACGCTGCCACCCGTTCCAGTCAACGTAATCGTGTAAGTGCCCGGCACCGTGCTTGGGTCTACATTGAGTGTCGCCGAGGACGATCCATCCCCCGGAGCCGGAAATGAATTAGGCGCAAGGTTAACTGATAACCCATCCGGCTGTCCGGTGACAGATAGCGAGATCGGCGAGTTAAATCCATTCGAAGTCACAATAGATGTACTAAGTGCGCTGTAATAGGTTTGGCCCAGATATATAGACTGCGGAACAGTCGAGCCGGTCATTGTGAAATCGGGCGTGGGTATGGTCAGCGTGTAAGTGACGGAGTGCGTGATGCCTCCCCCGATCCCCGTTATCGTAATTGGATACACCCCAGGGGCGGTGTTTGTACCTACGACAACTGTCGCAGTATAGGCTCCATATCCCGAGGCAGGATCAGCACTGAAGCTGATTGAGTCACCCGCGGGCAGGCCGGACGCGGACAGCGCGATCGTCGCGTCGAACCCGTTCAAGGGGTCTAAGTTAACCAGGAAGTTACCATAACTCCCTTCAATGACTTGCCCACTCGCGGAGTTAGTCGAGATGCTAAAGTCGGGAGGCGCATACACCGTCAACAAAATGGTGATCGACTCCGTCAATGCACCGGAACTTCCGCTGATGGCGACAGCCTGAGACGATGCGAGTGAAGACGTACTGCTCGCTGAAAGCGTGAGGACGCTTGTCCCGCTTGTGGGGTCAGTGCCAAACGATGCGGTCACACCGCTGGGCAGCGCGGATGTAACAGCTAAGTTCACGCTGCCGGTGAATCCAGTCGATGGAATTACCGTGATCGTAGACGAGCCCGCACCTCCTTGGGGTATAGATAAATAAGTGGGCGAGTCTGCAAGCGTGAAGCCCACCCCTGTACCGCTTAGCGCGATGCTCTGCGTGACGTAAGTGGGTGCTGCGGTGTTCAGGTTATTGTCCATCAGCATAAGTGCGCCGCTGCTTGCGCCTGCTCCTATCGGTGTAAAGCTGATAAGTAACTGGCAAGAAGCGCCAGCAGCCAGCGTTCCCGCCGTCGAGGAACTCGCGCTCACCAGCGGACAAGCTGAGGTCCCGCTGCTGTTCAACGTGAAGTTGGCAGCAATGTTCGGGTTGCTGCCTGTTGACGGAATCGGAAAACTCAACGCGGCATTGCCGACGTTCTTGACGGTAACTGTCTGCGGACTGTCGATGCTCGTTGAGCTTGCAATCGTGCTGGCGAAGTTGAGGCTGGGCGGATCGGCGAACTCCAGTTTCACCACTCTGCCGTTCCCAAAATCCGCGACATAGACATTGCCGAGGCTGTCCACTGTTAAGCCCATCGGGAAGTTGAAACCAACTCCATAAGTCGTGATCGTCGGCGAAGCCGGAATGCTTCCATTCACCGCCAGTAACTCATACACTTCGTTGTCTTCCAAACTGGTTACGTAGACGTCTCCGTTCGCGTCCAGAGCAACGCCATCGGGTTCGTTGAATCCGCTGCCCAACGTCTCGATAGCGGGCGACTCAGGGACACTCCCATTGACTGCAACAATCTCTTCTACTGCGTTGTTGCCGGTATCTGCAACATAGACGTTGCCGTTCTGGTCCACTGCCACACCATTGGGATAGAGAAATCCGCTACCCAGCGTCCTGATCGCGGGCGACTGCGGAATACTGCCATTGACCGCAAGAATCTCGTGCACACCATCGTTAGCGAAGTAGACGTTCCCGCCCCCATCCACCGCGATGCCTTCAAGAAAACTGAGCCCGCTTGCCAAAGTTCTTATGACAGGCGCCGAGGGAATGCTGCCATTGGTTGCGAGAATCTCCATCAGCGAATTGCTGCCATTATCCGCGACAAAAACGTTGCCGGCGCCGTCCACCGCCAAGTCAGTCGGCGTAGAAAATCCGCTGCCCAACGTCAAGATCGTCGGCGTGGCAGGAATGCTTCCATTGACGGCCAGGACTTCATAGACAGAGTTGCCACCCTGATCCGTGACATACAAATTGCCGCTTCCGTCCACTGCTGTTGCGCTCGGATTGCTGAAACCGCTGCCCACCACGCTCTGGCCGCTGGGCAGGAAGTTGATCTGCGCACCTATTCCCACTCCCGAAACATAGTCGGTAACGAGAGCATTGCCGAAGTTATCTTCGAGGACTACTGCGCCATAGCGTGCGCCCGGCCGCGTCGGTGTGAAAGCCACGTTGACAATGCAGTTTTGACCGGCGCTATAAGTCGTGTTTACCGTGCAGGTGTCCGAGCCGGCGTCTATAAAATCCAGGCTGGGCGCGCCCTGCGTCAGCACGGCAACGCCGCCAAGTGTCGCTCCGTTATCGAATGTAAAGACCAGAGGTGTCGCCGGACTGCTACTGCCTATGTTGACTGCTCCGAATTTTGCAGGCGACGGTGCGGTGATCTGCACAGGATTGACCACCGATAGGGCAAGAGTTGTGCTTTCGGTCTGCGTACCAGAGACGCCTGAAACACTAACAGTTGAATTGCTGGTTGCAGCCCCGTTGCTGGCCGTGAGCGTCAGCACGCTGCTTTCCGTAGTCGGATTCGGATTGAATGAAGCGCTCACGCCGCTTGGCAGCCCAGAGACCGAGAGACTGACAGTGCCGGTGAATCCCCCCCAGTCGTCCACCGAAATAGTAGCTGTGCCTGTGCCGCCAGCGTTGAGGTTCACGCTGCTCGGCGGAGCCGAGAGAGTGAAGCCCGAAACAGAAGATGCCGCCAAGGCGTTGATCAGATTCTGCCCGTTGGGACTGCCCCATCCTGTCACCAGATCGTAACCTGGGACCGCAAAATAGCTGCCGGAGACACCACGGGTGATGTCGTGGAAGTTTGTGTTATATGCGGAAGTCACATTTTGCGCGTAGAGAATCGGGTTGAGGAAGCCGATCGTTGGCTCGCCGTTGGACGCGAGCTGCTGATTCACGAGGGCAACGTAGCCCGCCCATAGGGGAGTGGCAAAGCTGGTCCCGCCGTATTGGTTGGCCACGCAGCCTTGCTGATTAGCGCAGGTGTAATAGTTAGAATTCGAGTTTGCTGAAACATCCGGGCCATTGCGCAAGGTATTCGAACCCAGATTATTGGAATTGATTACACCTGGAAGTTGCTGCCATTCGGGGATCGGGATATTGTCCGTGGAGATGCCGCCGCCGCTGCCCGACCAGGCGGTCTCAGAAGACCACGAGTCTCCTGCGCCTGTAGTAGTCAGGTCAGTGCCGCCAACAGAAATGACATTCGCATCGTCCGCCGGCCAAGGGGATGTTAGAGGCGACGACAACGACCACGTCGAGCTATCCCCGGAAGCCGCAAAAAAACTCTGGCCCTGCGCCGCCATCCTTTCGAAATACGGGTCAAGGGCACTCGGGTCCGCGGGCATCCAGCTCCACGAACAGCCGATGGTCGTGGGCAGTGGGTTGTTCGAAGTCATGGCGCTGATGATCGCCGTATCGGTTGACCCGATATACATCACTAAGCTCGACAGTCCCGGAGCCATGCCGATCGCCTGGGTCATGTCGAGCGTCTGTTCTGTGTCGTCGCAGTCTTCATAAAACATACAGCTCGTGCTCGTTCCATCCACAGACAAAAGACTGATCGGCACATTGTTGGTCTGGCCGATGCTATTGAAGTAATAAGTCAAATCCGCCAGATCGGTGCCCCAATACTCAAATAGACCCAGGTTTTGTCCGGCGCCGGTCAGCGTCGTTCCACCGTAATATGCCGCTCGCATGTCGCTGCCCAAAAAAGATGCCGACGGACCGGAGCCCGTTGTAACATGCGAAACATTAGCCTCGGCAGAGAGTCCATGAGCCTTTGCATAGTCGCTTTTGCTAACCAGCATCGTATGCGGAGTGGAGTAGTTATCCAAGCCGGAGATATGCCAAATCCGGAACGGCAAGTCGACCACAGGCTCACGGTCTGCCGCATAGAAAACGCGGTCCTCAGTAGGATGATGGTAAGTCTTTAAGTTGATCCGAAATGCAGTCTCGACTGCTGAGACGGAACCCTCTACCTGCACATCCATGCCATCCCGCGTCCCGCCAACGACCGTCAGGCCCTTCGCCTTTGCAAATGCAACCATGGCGTCATAGTTCTCCCGGCTGGGACCAAACCGCGCAGTGAATTCCGCCACGGAGAGAAAGTGACGGTAAGATGGGCTTGATGGATCATAGACCTCGCTGAGAAAAGCTTTCAGCCCCGCCCGATCGCGCAGCGGCAGAACAATATCCAACCGCATCACCTGCGTTGCGGGTAGATGTCCGAGCGGCTTTGCCTGTCCATTGAGAACCGCCTCGCGCACATGGCGCGTCAGAGCCGATTGCTGCGCATAACCTGGCACCGCCAACAACAAACCAATGATCAAGCAGGTGACCGCCGCCCTCCACCTGCGTGATCTCACAGCATCACATTGCTTCCCGGCACGGTTTGAGATGCGAAGATAGGCAGCGGCGGAGATCGCCGGGACAACCGAGGGAGGTGTTGAGATCATGGCTGGTTCGCTCCTGAGACGAGCCGGTCTGGCTCGCCGCCGTTCACTTCCTTGGGATAAACACTGGCCCAAGACAATACCCGGCCATGCTGCAAGGCATTGCAGACGACGGGAACTTGTCTTCATTGGAAGCGAACAAATAGTAGCACAATATATTGAAACGGACTATGGTTAATAAAACACTTCAAGGTCATTTATAGGACATAAGTACTTGCTTCATGGAAACGGGGCGAACAGGTTCCTGGAGACACTCTCCCCGCTCCCATGTTATGCAACACAAGTTATTCTCTTAGCCTAGTCGCAGGGATTTCCGTTAATTGCAAACGACGTAGGTGCTGCGTTGGCGATGTTATTCCAGGTTCCATTGAATCCGACACCGGTGAAACTGCCTCCGGCGGGGATGTTGCCGTTGTAACCCAGGTTAGTCACCGTCACGTTCGAGCCGCTTTGGCTTTCATTACCATCCCAGAGACTCGTAATTGTCTGCCCATTCCCAAATGCCCATGTTAGTGTCCAGTGTGTCAACGCGGTCGTACCGGTGTTTTCAATCGTGAGCCCCGCATTGAAACCGCCCGCCCATTGGCTGTTGATCGTATAGGAGACATGGCACGTTGACTCTGGGGCTGTGGATTCAGACAGTGCGTTGATCAGGCTCTGCCCGTTCGGCGTGCCCCATCCTGTCACAAGGTCATAGCCGGTAACGGCGTTGTACGACTGCCCAACGCCGTTATTGTTATTCCCACTGGTGATATCGTGGAAGTCGCTGTTATAGCTCGACCCCGTGCCAATGGCGTAGATGGTGGGGTTCAGAAGCCCGGCAGTCGGCTTGCCGTTGGCCACTGCCTGTTGGTTCACCAAGGCCATGAACCCGGCCCAGGTTGGCGACGAGAAGCTTGTACCGCCCAGTCCCCCTTGGCATACGCCTTCATCGCAAAAGTAATTGTCAAAGTTCGCTTCGCTTGCCACGTCCGGCAAATTGCGCAATGTCGTCGATCCGCCGTTCGACGAGTTAATCACCCCTGGTAGCTGTTGCCAGCTCGGAATCGCGAAGCCATCTGGACTGGGGCCGCCGCCGCTGTCGGCCCACGCCGTTTCCGATACCCAGGGGCCGCCGGCGCCATTGGTGTTCAAGTCGCTCCCGCCAGCCGCCGTGCACCAGGTGGATTCTGTCGGATAAGTGTCGCCAGTGTTATCGTCCGAGGTTTTGAATGCCGCGGAGTCGCCGGAAGCGCTGAAATAACTCTGCCCCTGCGCCGCCATCTCCTGCAAGATTGACTCGATAGCAGGGATCGAAGAACCAGGGAGGCACCCTATGGAACTGCTATTCTGCATGGGAAGAGGATCATGCGTGGCCATGGCGTTCAGAGTATCCTCTTCGCACCCTCCGACAAACTCGAAAATCCCACTTACTCCGGGCGCCATTGAATACGAACGCGCGATGTCGATCACTATCTCGCCGTCATCGCAGCCCGTGCATGATGTTTCCGTGTCATCCACAGAGACCGCTTGCACCACGCTGGGATTGAACGATTGACCGACAGAACTGAAGTAGAGTTTCACGTCGTTCATGTCGTACTGCCCGCCAAACAGACCGATATATTGGCCTGTTCCAGTAAGCGGACCTCCACCGTAGTAAGCGGCTCTCATATCACTGCCGAGATATTGTCCTCCCGGTCCCGAGCCAACTGCAAAGGTCTGTAGAGTGTTATCCGTGGTGCTGTGCTTCAGGTCGATGCTGTGCGGCAGACTGAAGTTATCCAGACCTTCTATGTGCTGTATGGGCACCTTGAGGTCCAGCGTAGGTTCGCGATCCGGTGAATAAAAATTTCGGTTCTCCGTCGGATGCCGGTAAGAGGTCATCGTCAAGTGGAAGGTTTTGTTGATCGCATCCACCGGTCCGTCGACGGCTACCATCCTGCGATTCGGTGCAGGCGTGCCTACTACCGCTAAGCCATTGGCTTTGGCGAAGTCGACCACAGCCTGGTAGTCCTCTTGCGTCGGCCCAAACTTATCGGTAAATTCCTTCACTGAAAGCCAATTACGATAAGAAGGACTTTGCGGGTCGTAAAGTTGTTGCAGCGTACTATCCACTCCTGCCTGGTCCCGCACCGGCAAAACTATGTGGAGCTTCAAGTGTTGTGTAAGTGGAAGAGGGCCTACTGGCGCGGCTTTCCCCGTGGAAACAGCCGGGCGGACGATCTTGGTGGGCAGTGTCTGGAAATGTTGTTCGGCTTGGCTCGAGAGTGTGAACAGCGAAAGCGTGGCTGACATGACTGCGCTTGCAATGCGTGAAGACACAATTCTGCCTGTCGTCGATGAATGTCTCATAACGATGCTCCTTATTCGATTTGTGAAAAAAGTTGTCTCAATCCACCATGGCAAGGGGTCGAGCGGCCATGGCAGCCGGGGGAGTGTCAGTTGGAGTGATCGTTGGTAAACGAGGTCGAACGAGCGTGAGGGAGGAAGCACTATGCTGCGGATTATCAGCATAGGATATTTCTTATGACTATTACATCCAGACTTCGCCCTACGGTTATATTCTGCCCTCAGTAATGAGTCATAGTCAAGAGAATTATGCCTACTTAAACGTTTGAATTCGACTAACTGCAGGTTCAGTTCTTATGTGAATCCTTCATAATCTGTTAGTTGCAAATACCATAAATGCCAATATTAATTTGCATGATTAATTGCTGCCCTGAATTGTAATCAGATTTTTTTGCATCGTTTTGTATGGAGGTTAATCGTCTCAATCACGCATCAGTCGGACGACTAAGCCGGGTGCCCCAGGTCCCGATTCTGAGACCTGGGAAACTGTTGACCTTCACCCTTCGTTGATAGCCCCCTCATAACTCCGAGCGATACTAAACACCATCAGCTCTTCCCGTCATGCCACCCCGCCAGCGTAAGAACCGCTTTCACCATATTGTTGAGCCCGAACGGATCTTTCCGCGCCAGGCTCTTCTGCCTCGGAGTCCGGTGCTGCTTCCGTTCCCTCTTCAACTCCTCAGCCAACTCCTCGAGCGTCCCCTCCCTCGGAACCACCGCATACACCAACTCGCAGCCCATCGCCTCAGCCGCTGCGCGCAGCTTCTTGAGCGTGATCGTCTCCCGCAACTCCGACATCTCCAGCCTGTAAATCTCCGAGCGCCCGACTTTCAACCGCTTTGCCACCTCCTCAACGCGCATTCCCAGCGCCTGCCGCACTCCCCGCAGCCAGCCCCACTTCGACCGTCGAATTCTCTTGCCTTTGAAGACGCGAAGATCCTCATCGAGATCCCTCCGCGCCCTTTCCCGTAGTTCCTTATTCACATTCCACCCTCTCTCAACTCCCCACCCATGCCTGTAATCCCGAGCAAGCCGGGGTTTTTGCGGTTAGGGTGGGCTACCCATGACCGCCGGGTGCCCCATCCTCGCCGCGTTCTTGTATTTGCGGCTAGGGTGGGCTACCACGAACGCCCAATCTGCAAGGTAATACCTCTCTAGATCCCTCTAGCAGCCCCTCAAACCTACATAAACTTTGCCCTTTTCTCCCATTCTGCCTGCAATCCCTCCATTTATATGCAAACCAATCCACGTTTCTCTCCACGCAAATCAGCAGCGTTTCATCAAAAACTCCACTTCTACCTCGAAAATCGCCATCGAAGCATATTGTGATTCAATAGGAAGGATGGCAACTCCTCGGAGAGCGACAGTACGCGGACGCTGGATTGCAGCTCGAAGGAAGGTGCGCGAATACGCCATGGTGGTGCGCGCGCTGGCCGATACTTCACATCCCGTCCTGGCCCAAATCATCCCGGCACGCTTTTGCAACCTCTCGTGCGGCTATTGCAATGAGTACGATAAGGTCTCTGAACCCGTACCGCTCGACGAAATGCTCCGCCGCATAGACCACCTGGGACGGCTCGGCACCGCGATGATTGGCCTCTCGGGCGGGGAGCCGCTCACCCATCCGGACCTGGACGACATCATTCGCCGCATGCGCCAAACCGGGGCCATCGCCGGGATGATCACCAACGGCTATCTGCTCAATGTAGAAAGGATAGAGCGCCTCAACCGGGCCGGCCTCGACCACATGCAGATCTCGATCGACAATCTTGAGCCGGACGATGTCTCGAAGAAAAGCCTCAAGGTGCTGGACAAGAAACTTCAGATGCTGGCCCAGTACGCCGAGTTCCATGTGAATATCAATTCCGTCGTCGGCGGTGGTTTCAAGAACCCCAATGATGCCTTAGTGATAGGCCGCCGAGCCCTCGAACTGGGCTTTGAGTCGACGATCGGAATTATCCATGACGGCAGCGGCCAACTGAAGCCCTTGCGGCCCGACGAGGCTAAGGTCTACTTCGAAATGACGCACCGCCGCAAGACCAATTACGCCCAGTTCGATAAATTCCAGGAAGCCATCGCCCAGGGCGAGCCCAACGACTGGCGCTGCCGTGCCGGCTCCCGCTACCTCTACATCTGCGAAGACGGTTTAGTTCACTATTGCAGCCAGCAGCGCGGCTACCCAGGCATCCCCTTATATGACTATAAGATAGCGGACGTAAAACGAGAGTTCCTCACCGCAAAAAGCTGCGCGCCCAATTGCACCATCGGCTGCGTGCATCGGATCAGTCACATCGACCACTGGCGCGCACCGCAGACGAGGCTGGTTTCGCCGGGTGAAACCGGTGGCGAGGATGGTGATCAGGAGCCGGTGCTGGTCCAGATTCAGAGCGGAACGAATGGGAGATAGAGATAAAAAGAGTGTAAATCTACCTGGATGAGCCAAAAGAATGGTGCATGGTTGACCGCCATTTAGAGATTTGAGCCACGGATTGACAGCAAATGCGTTGCATCCAAAGCCGGATGCGCCGCATTATGTGTGCGTGTAAGGGCACTAATTTGTGGGCTTCTTAGTTTGTGCCTTGGCAGATGTTTTGACGGGGACGGTTGCCGACGCGGTGTCGTCTTTAGCCTGGTCGATCATTTGGTAGAGTCTGCTGCGATCGATGACCTCCATGAAAGGCGCGCCCTTGGAGTGGTCCGTGACAATCCATATCGTGGGAGTGTGCTCGATGCCGACGCGCAGGCCGAGATCCTTGTCGGCCTTGACTGCGGCGGCCAGCTTGCCCTGCGGATCGATGGCGAAGGGCAGGGCAACGTGGTGGTCCGCAGCAAACTTCTCTGTGAACTGGTTGAGAGCGGGTGGGCCGTAGATCGAGGCTTGATTGGCGAAGACCTGATCACGATACTCGTCGCCCATTCCTTTGCCTTGGGAGTCGAACCAGCGGGCGTTGACCGCCGCGATAGGGCTCCAAACGTGACCAGGGATGAGGAAGTCGTGGCGCACCCAGGGAATGTGATATTCGGCGGCAGCCTTTTTCAGTACAGGGTTGGCGCGGGCGCAGTCCGGGCACTCCATATCTTCGAACTCGACGATTGCCACGCGGGATCCGGCGGGCGGCTTAAGGGGGGTGGTGTCGTGCACCTGAGTTCCCGCCGCCGGCGCTCCAAACTGTGCGTAGGCGGCCAAGTTGAGGAATGCGGCGAGAGCAAGACCCAGCAACAGACTGACCGGCTTGCTGAGAAGAGAAGAGCGACGGGTAAGAGCGAAATTGTGTGACATAACGATTGGACGGCTCCCTGAGAGCTATTGTATCGAAGGAATTTCAGGAAGATTGCTGGCTATTGGTGGTCGCGGCGGTGGGCGGCCATCCACTGGCGCCATTTATAGTCGGCGAAGAAGGAGGCGGCGACGGCGAGAAGAGCGAGGATGCCGAAAAGGATTTTCATGGCTTCTTCAGGATCGCATGGATTGGGCTGTCAGGGCTGTCTCCCCGAGGTGGTCAGCGAGATTGCCAGGTGCTACCTCTACCGAGCCGGAAACTGATCTCAACCCTGATCCGAACTGCAACTGGCTTTCCATCGCGTATCGCAGGTTGAAAACGGTACTGCTTGACGGCTTCAAGCGCCTTCTCGTCGAGGCCGTGGCCGGCAGGTCTCACGACTTGCAGATCGACCGGTAAGCCCTCTTCGTTGACAATCAGCGAGACAAGGATGACGCCCTCAAACCTTTCGCGTCGGGCCTCGTCGGAAAAGTCGGCATTCACCGTATTGATTGCCATGGGCGTTGTATCGCCCGGCCGCAGCTTGAAAGGGTCGTCCGGCCTGGAGGAATCGTCATGCCCGAAAGATCCAGAGCCTACAACCCTTGGGGCGGCTTGAAGCATCGGAATCGCCGGTCTGAGATGAAAGAAACGCACTCGCACGGCGATCCGGACAGGAACCGGATTGCCATTCAGAGTTCCTGGCTGAAACTGGGATTGCTTTATCGCGGCGATTGCGTAGTCGTCGTATGCGCTGGTTCTGGGATTGACCACATGGATGTTCCTTACGGCTCCGTCAACGCCGATAACAACAGAGAGGATCACAACGTGAGGAATGTCGGTCTCGGCGGCGTCAGGAGGGTATGCGGCGGGGACGGTCCGGAGCAACTCGGGCGATGAGATTCCTGGACCGGTCAGGTAGACGCCGTCTTTGTCTGGTGTGGGCGCGACCGGCGTGGCATTCGTCGGCCCATCGGTGGTTGAGGAAGCCGACTCTTGCCGCGCATATACCGGGCCAGAGGCCAGCGCCAGGAACGCCAGGAGCAAACCATAGATTCGCATTCGCACCTCCCGTGGCGGCTTGCGAATGCACTCACTCTAGCACACCGCGTGCTCATGGCGGAATCGGAGAACTCACGGTTGGGTCGAAAACACTACTTCTGCGCGGTCTGCACGGGCTTTTGCAAAGGCGCAGGTGGGTTGACCTGGGCGTTGAGGTAATTGGTCAAATCGTCGATGTCCTGCTTTGTGCCTGCCATTGGCGGCATGAAGCGGGTGTAGGGCGAGTCGGGCTTGTAGTCGTGGAGCATAGTGATGAAGTTGCCAATGTTGGCGCGGTCGCGGCCCGCTAACAGGTTCTTGAGCGGACGATAGCCGGCCAGCGTGTGGCAGGAACCGCACTCGCCGCGGAAGATGGCTTCGCCGCGGGAGTAACTGGAGGCAGGATCGATCCCGCCTGGCTCTTGCGATACGAGTGGAGCATTGGATTCGGGGCTGCTCCATACCCACATTGAATGCGCCAGATAACCTTCCTGATTAATGCGCGCGACATAGGGGACACGGACTCCGTTCGAGTACATCCAGTGGCCGATGACGTAGGGCTTGCGCAGCATCTCGCGGGAGTACTCGCCGGCTCCGGTGGCGATCAGCGCCAGCAGCAGGACTGCCATGGCGTGCGAGAGATTAAAGTCGGTGGGATTGCGATATGCCAGGAAGTAAACAACGCCGACGATCGTGGCCGAGGTAATGATGATGACCAACGCCATGCGTGTGACGGCTGAAAACGTTCCAGCGTTGATCGTGTCGATGCCTAATTGAAGCAACGCCTGCTGTGAGGCCGGAACCATCATGTAGTACCAAATCATCAGAAAGGGCATAGCCACAAAAGATGGCACAAGCCAGCGGGCGCTCCATTTGACCATGGTGGTCTTGAGTTCCGGCAGTTTGTCGCCGTCGATGCGGCTCGCGGTGATGAGCGCCCAGATGCCGGCCAGAGAACAGCAGACGCAGCAACGCAGCAGAAGACTCGGCCAGTAAGTCGGATTGAAGAATGCGTACCAGAACTTGTTCGCCTCATGGCCTGTTCCGGCGACGAGAAGCCATGTCTGCCCTGGGGTGAGCATAAAAGTAAGGATGCCGTTGATGATGATCAGTGTAAAGGCAGAGGCGACGGCATAGACCCAGCCCACTTTGAGGTGCAACTTATCGTCGATCGTGCCCCAAGTGGTGTAATAGACCGCGATGGTCGTAAGCTCGACGAGGAAGAAGACCCACTCCATCGCCCAGCCGAAGACGAAGTTGTGAATCAGTGTACTGGTGGCCTCGGGATGCGTCAGGCCGATGGCGAACCAGATGCCCACGCCGCTGACGGTGCCGAATACGGCGGTGAGGACCAGGAAGAATTTGGAGTGGCTGGCCAGTTGATTGAGCCACGCGGTGCGAAGCGGGCCCTCGGGCATGCGCAGGGCCTTGCGCTCGGCCATTGGAAGATAGAGGCCGCCGCCTACCGCAAACTGCGAGATCATGACATGGAAGATGGCGATGATGCCGATCACCCAGCCCGAGCCGAGAAATGGAATGTCCCAGAACGGATAATTCACTTTTATCTCCTGCCTCTCACAACTGACTCCAGGCCTTTCTCCAACTTGGTTGCGTCGAGACCTCTCTCATCGACTTATCCAACCTTAAGGCCCGTAGCCAACAACTGAGGCTGTCTTACCGAATCGTCCAGTAACCGAGGACGGTGGTGCTCAGTAACAAGATCACTGCAATCAATCCGAAGTAGTGCGCTGCGCGTGCACGCTGGCCGGATTCCCTGGTGTTGTCGTAGAAGGGAATCAGGACCCAGAGCGCGATGCCGAACGTGAAGAGCAGAATGCCCGCGATTTCGCCGGCCTCGCCGGGAAGCACGCTTCCTAGCATCTTGAGCATCTCGAAGGGGCTCATGAAGTACCACTCGGGATGAATGCCGATCGGTGCGGGCGCCAGCGAGTCATAGGGCTTGCCGAGGCTCCAGGGAAATACCGAAGCCAGCAGGGCGAGAATGTTGAGCGAGATGAGCCACATCGCCAGATCCTTGCGCAGGAAGTTGGGCAGGAACGGCATCGACTTGCGCTGTTCTGGTGGCAGGACCTCAACGCTTGGCGGGGCTGCGTTACCATGACGCTGGACCAACCAAAGATGAAAACCAAGCAACGGAACGAAGATAGCGGGTAGCACCACGACATGCAATGCGAAGAAGCGCTGCACTGTGAACTCGCTCACATCCGGGCCGCCGCGCAGCATGTTCGCGATGGCTTCGCCCACGAAGGGAATCGCTGCTGGAATCTGCAGGCCTACCTTGGTGGCGAAATAACTCAGCTCATCCATCGGCAAGAGATACCCGGAGAAACCAAAGACCGAGGCCAATCCGAGAAGCGCCATGCCGCTCAGCCAGCCGAATTCGCGCGGCTTGCGGTAGGCCTTCATGAAGTAGACCGAGAACATGTGCACCATGATGGAGAAGATCATGAGGCTAGCCGACCATGCGTGCGCGGAACGAATGAGCCAACCGAAATGCATCACGAAAGTGATCTGGCGGACCGACTCATAGGCCTCAGCACCGGGCCGGAAGTATACCAATAGCAGAACGCCTGTGAAGCATTGCGCGATGAAGAGGAAGAGCGAGATGCCACCCCAGTAGTACCAGAAAGATTGCGAGTGGACGGGGACCGTCTTATGGCGCGCAAATGCGGCCAACTCCGTCAAACCTAGCCGCTCATCGATCCAGTTATAGATGATCTTCGAACTCATGCCCTTGGTCCTTTTTTCTGTTACGAGCGTTGCGCTATGCGCGCGAGACATTCACGCCGGTTTCATTGACGGCAACATTGAATAGCTTGAGGGGCTTGGGTGGCGGACCGCTGACGTTGGCGCCGGTATAAGGGTTGTAGACCCCGCCGTGGCAGGCGCAGTGAATGCGGTCGGCCTGCGGCTCATACTGCACCGTGCAGCCTAGATGCGTGCACACCGCAGTCATCGAGATCCAGCGGCCATCTTCGTGGTGAATAAGTAGTGCCGGAGATGCGCCGAATTTGAACATCAGGACAGAACCGATAGGAAGCTTCTGCGCATCCTTTAGAGTCACTTCAGTGACGGCAACGGCCTCAGAGGCCATCTCCTGCGGCGACGCGAGGTAGCGGTAAATTGGGTAGGCTAGAGCGGCAGAGTAGGCAAGGCCTGCGGCTCCGGCTGCGACCAGAAAGGCTCGGCGAGTATTCTTTTCGCCGGGTTCCTCGACAATCCTTGGAAGATTCGGTTGTTCATTGATGAGAAGATTTGTTGGCTCGCTCATTTATGCCGTGCCCTCCATTACTTTTCTTGCGCGGGCTACCACGGAGATAAGCCAACCGACGACGCCCAGGCCAGCGACAAAAAGAATCAGAAAGAGGCCCACGACCCACCAGTTCGTGGCTACGGCACGATCCCACACGTCGTAGCCCTTGCTGAGCAGCGTTATGTCGCGAACGCCGTCGCGGTAGACGACCAGCATGACCTCAATCAGCAGGACGACCAATGCGGCCACCCAGCCTAGCCAATTGGCCGCCACTTTGCCGAATCCCGCATACGCTCCGAGCAGCACAGCCGCCGCAGCCAGCACGAGCCAGCCATATCCGGCCAAGCCGAAGAATTTGTAGAAAGAATAGACTCCATTGCCTGTGAGTCCCGCCTTGACTGCATCGGGCTGCACGCTTGCGGCCCAAATGCCGGCTGCGATATAGACAATGCCGCATACAGCGGCCACCTTGCCACCGAGTCCGGCAAGATAGCTCTTTTCTTCTGCAGTAAAGGTTGAGCGGCCTGCCAGATAGACCAGCCACAATCCGCCGACGAAGAGGCCACCGGCCATCATCAACAGCCAGCGCGGCTCCAGTGTTGGATCGCGGGGCGGCAAATACGCGCCCATCGCCGAGGCGGAGTACATCGATCGCCAGACCTCGGGCCGCAGCATCAAAGTCATGTTGGTCGAGAGCAGCCGTGCGACCGAGCCAGCCAGCAGCCAGGCTGTCAAGCCCACCCACCACGCGGATTTGCCGGCCTCAAGGCGCGCGGTGAAGCGATAGAGCAACCAGTAAGTCAGCGAGACCAGACCGATGATCGAGATCCAATAGATGCCGATCAGTACGCTGCTGGTGTAGAGCGCGCGGCCATAGAGCACCTGAGCAAAAAGCAACGGTGGGACGGCGAAGTTGATGACGAATGTCATCACCGTTGTAAGTCGGCGAGCCAAAGCACGCGCAGCGACCGTGGCCTCGGAGGAGTGGCCAAAGAGACTCAACAGAACCGCCAGTAGCAGGCCGCCAATCAGCATCTCGACGGCGACAAAGTGCAGAGCCAGCGTCACGATATGCAATAGCTTCAGGAGCCAGATCGGAGCCGGCAAGGGAATGGGATCGACAGCGGGAAATGATGGCATCGTGCTTTTCTTAAGACCCCCAAGGCCGCTTTTTAGACTAACATCATCCAAAACGCCGTATGTGATGGCAGTCACAATACAAAGATTCTATGCAGGTCGACTGTCAAAACCTCGCCCGAATTGATAGTAAATGCTCGCTCTTCCAAGTCATCTTCCTCAGATCGATAATCCAACAGCCTTGGCGGGTAATTACTCTGACGGGGATTTCAGCGTGGCTACTTGGTTTCCGAAATGGAACTCTTCCATATCTGAACTTATTGAATTGTTGCTCGCGCGATCTCTTGTCTCGATCAGCATCAAGCCTCAAGTCGTTGGGCCTGTCGCCGATACAGCAGCCAGAGTACATGCCGAAAAGAGCATTGGACGATTCATGCTTTTGCATCGCCGGGGGAATGATGCACTCGCGCGTCCCTTGCATAATCGGTCGACTCTCGAGTGCGCCGAGGGAGTTGATCTCGGAAAGCCAGTGAAGGAGAAACACGATGAAGCGAAAGCTCTCGAGATATGTCGCCGGAGGAATCCTTACGGCTCTCACACTTTCAATCTGTCTGCACGCGCAGGAGATCAAGCTCGGATCGAAGACGGTGCAGGTGCACGGTTTTGGAACCCAGGGCTTCATTCATACCAACGACAACAACTGGCTGACCATGAAAACGAGCAATATTGGCAGCGGCGCATTTACAGATGCGGGCGTGAACATGACCATGCAGGTCAGGTCCAACCTGCGTATCGGTGGCCAGGGTTACGACCGGAGGCTCGGTCAATTGGGAGATTGGCATCCGCAATTGGACTGGGCTCTTGCCGATTACAGATTCAGGCCCTGGCTGGGCTTTCGCGGCGGCAAAGTGAAGACTGTGTTGGGCTTATATAACGACTCACAGGATGTGGACTCCGCTCACACATTCGCTCTTCTCCCACAGTCCGTCTATTCCATCGATATGCGGGACGCTACTCTCTCCCACATCGGCGGGGATGTCTATGGAACGATCAAGGCGCAGAGGTACGGCAAATTCTGTTATACGGGCTATGTCGGCGATCAGATACAGAGCACCCATGGCGGTTACCCTTACCTGCTGACAGTCCACGGCATCTACATCAACAAAACCGGGGGACTGACGTATGGAGGTGACCTGCGCTGGCAAATGCCAGTCAAGGGCCTGCTGACCGGTGTCTCCTATGAAGAGAATCATGTGCGGAATACCGGGGAACTGAACCCGTCGGTGGCTCTGGGCGGACCCAATGTCCTGGTTCCCTATTGGGAGCAGTCCCGAAGCCAGTTCACTAAGCAATACTACGCTGAGTACACCCACGGAAACCTGCGTGTCGATAGCGAGTACCGACGCTTCTGGCGCGATTTCACGATCTTCGATGGCCAATTCCTGGCGCTGATTGGAACGCACGGCTGGTATCAGTCAGCCGCCTATCAGGTCAACAAGTGGTTCGAATTTGGCGGCTACTACTCTCATTTCGGCGAGGATTGGATCGTCACAGTGCCGGGTCAGGTCGAAGCTGCAAGCGAGAGCGACCCGTCTCGTCACATTTACGACAAGGTCGTCACCGCGCGTTTCGACATGTACACGCATTGGTATGTGAAAGCGGAGGGTCACCTTATGGGCGGCAATGCCGCTGGCAATAATCCAATGTATCCAGACGGCTTCTATACCCAGGTTAACCTTCAGGGAATAAAACCGAACACGAACGCGCTTGTAGTCCGGGCAGGATTCAGCTTTTAACGCGGAAGAAAGGAGAACACTGAAATGAAAGAGCTAAGTTGTTCAATTCTGCTCCTGGCTGCCGCGTCGATCGTCGCCGTCCACGCGCAGGCCCAGGTTATTGTGATCGCTAACCCTGGTGTGAAGGCCAGCGAGATCAGCAAGAGCGATCTGCGCGATGTCTTCACAGGCAATGCAACCTCGTTACCCGGTGGTGGCAACGTGGTGCCCATTCTGCTGAAGGCAGGCACCGTGCATGAGGAGTTCCTGCAAGTCTACATCGGCAAGAACGACACAGCATATCGCGCTGGCTGGCGCAGTTTAGTGTTTTCCGGCCAGGCATCGATGCCCAAGAGCATGGATGGAGACGCGGCCGTGGTCGAGTTTGTGGGACACAATGCCGGCGCTCTCGGCTACATCGGCAAGGCGACGCCGCATGACGGCGTCAAGGTGCTTTCAATCAAATAGACGAACCGACAATCGGCTGCGCCCACTCGCACGGCAGGATTCCAAGGAGGACTTATGTTCCACAAGCGCAACGCAATGGCATTACTCGCAGTGTTCGCAATCTCGATGGTCCTGCACGCGCAGGATTTCAAACTCGGAAGCCGCACTGTGCAGATGCATGGTTTTGCATCGCAGGGGTTCGCGTATTCCAACGACAACAACTTTCTGACGATGAATACCAGCAGCGGCAGCCCGGCGTTCACAGAAGGCGCGCTCAACCTGTCCATGGCGGTTACGGACAAGTTCCGCGTCGGCGGTCAGGGATACGCGCGCAAGATCGGGTCTTTGGATGATGGGCGGCCGGCACTCGACTGGGCCTACGGCGATTATAAGTTCGCCCCCTGGTTCGGAGTGCGCGGCGGCAAGGTGAAGACTGCGATCGGGCTCTACAACGATACGCAGGATATGGCGTTCCTCTACACTTGGGCGTTGCTGCCCCAGGGTGTCTATCCGACTGATCTTCGCTCGACGTTGATCGCACATACGGGGGGCGATGTATACGGACGGATCAACCTGAAAAAAGCAGGAAAGCTGGACTATACCGGTTATTACGGCCTCCGCTCCGTCGATGACCGTGAAGGCTACACCTATTTCTCGGCTCAAAACGGAATAAACGTCGATTCGATGCACGGGCGGACGGAAGGCTGGGACTTGCGCTGGGCGACAGCGATCAAGGGCCTGACGCTGGGCACTTCATGGGCCAACCTGACCATGCACCGGAACTTGAACTACGTCGGCGGTCCCTATACGGGCTTCTATTACACGGTCGATAGCCGGCCGGACCGCGCCTGGGTGGGCTACGGAAATTACAGCGTGCAGAAATGGGAGTTCAGCGCCGAGTATCGCTCTTACAACGACCTTGAATATATCCATTTCCTCGCCATACCGTTCAATATGCCGCTCAACCAGAGCACTGAAGCGTGGTTCAGTTCGGCAACGTACCGGATCACGCCGAAGATCCAGGTGGGTGTCTACCACTCCAATGTGCATTACGATAACCCGGCTAATAAGACAGACTCCGCAGCCAACCACATCTACGATGAGGTTGGAACGGTTCGCTATGACCTTAACTCCCACTGGGATGTTAAGGCCGAAGGCCACTTCATGGATGGCTATGGAGATATCGATTCCGAACAAGGATTCTACGCACAGTGGAACCCCAAGGGCCTAAAGCCGAAGACCGACATGCTTGTCCTCCGGACCAGCTACAACTTCTAATTGGCAGCGGATAGCAATCCAAGGAGCTTGATATGAAACATCTGAGTTTGATTCTAATTGCCGCGGCCGTGGCGTTGTGCTTATCGTGGCAGGCGCAAGCCGCCGGCGTGAAAGTGATCGCTAATTCCAGTGTGTCTGCAAGCACGATCTCGGCTGGAGATGTCAAAGACGTCTTTCTGCTGGACAAAGATTCCCTCGGAGGCAGTCACGTCGAACCGGTGCTGACCAAGGGCGGCCCTGCACATGAGGCATTCCTCAAGGAGTATTTGGGGAAGAGCGATTCGGTTTTGCAAGCCTTCTACCGCAGCCTGGTGTTTACGGGAAAGGCATCCATGCCGAAAACTCTTGGCTCTGACGCGGAAGTTGTGGCGTACGTGGCCAAGACCAAGGGGGCCGTTGGATATGTGAGTGGCGACGCGAGCACCTCTGGCGTGAAAACGCTTGAGGTGAAGTAAGCAGAAGCGAAGACGGCCGCGTCTCTATAGATCGATGCGCGGCCCTCGCACCATTGGCTTCCTGATAAAAGCAACTCTGGTGATGGCGTCTACGCCCACTACAAGGTGACACGATGTTTGGACAAATGAAAATCAAGACGAGGATTTTAGGAATTCTGGCCGTGCTAGCCGGCGGCTACCTGCTCCAGGTGGCGATGGTGCAGTTTACTGCGACAGCCACGCACAGCCGGATGTCGCAGATCTCCTCCTCGCTTTTTCCCGCTGCGTTGAGCATGCAGCACGCGCAGGCCTCCTTTGAGCGGATGCAAAAACACTACGGGGATGCTGTTGTGTTGCAGGACGCCACGTCGCTGAAAGGCGCGGAGACAGACGCGGAGGCAGTGGCCACGGCGCTTGACACTGTGAAGGAATCACTTGCCTCGTTGCCGGAATTAAGCAAGCAGGCCGATGACTTGATGGCGCAGTTCGCTTCCATACGATCGCGCGACCACGATACGTATGCTGCCATTCTCGCCGCCAAGGAAGGGCCAAGCGACACATTGATGGCGCAAGTTAGTGCGCTCGGCAAGGATAACAAGGCGCTGAGCGAAAGTATGAGCGCCTTCGACAAGGCCATCTCCGCCAGTTTTCAAAAGCATCTGGATGTGGTGGATGCCTGGTCTGTGCGCAGCCGCGTGATGGGGCTCGTGATGCTGGTCTTCGCCGTGCTGAGTTGCGCTGTGGCTTTCTGGGTGGTGCAGTCCAAGGTGGTGTTGCCGCTGCGCTCACTGGCGCTGCGCTTGCAGGATATCGCCGAGGGCGAGGGCGACCTGACGCGACGGATTGAGGTGCGGGGTGACGACGAGATCGACGAAGTAGGCATCTGGTTCAACGTCTTTATTGGCCGCATTGAGGAGATCGTGCGGCGTGTGGCCGAACACGCCAGCACTCTGGGCTCGGCCGCCACGGAACTAGCTCAAAGCGCACGCGAAACTGCTGCACAAGCCAGCCAGCAGCAGGAACAGGCAGCGCGCATCAGCGCAACCATGAGCGAAATCTCCACTTCAGTTCTGGAGATCAGCCAGACGACGCAGAGCGCCGCTGTCGACGCTCGTAAGGCCGAAGAGAGCGCGCACTCCGGCGGTCAGACGGTACAGACCACTGTCCAGACAATCGGGGAACTGCTTAAATCGAACCAGGAGACGTCTTCCAAAATTGAGGGATTGGGCCGATCAAGTGACGCAATCGGCAAGATCATCAATGTGATCAACGAAATCGCAGGCCAGACAAATCTGCTGGCGCTGAACGCCTCAATTGAAGCAGCACGGGCCGGCGAACATGGACGAGGATTCGCGGTGGTTGCAGGCGAAGTGCGGCGGTTGGCCGAGCGCACCAGCGAAGCCACAAAGGAGATCGACCAGACGGTGCGCGCGATTCAGCAAGGCACGGCTGAAGCCGTCGAAGCCATGCGCTTTAGCATGGGCCACGTGCGCAGCGGAGTGGACTCGGCGCGCTCGGCGGGAGAGGCGCTGTCGAGCATCATTCACGGTTCAGAATCCGTCCAGAAGATGGTGACGCAAATTGCAGCCGCGGCTACAGAGCAGTCCTATTCGACACAATCGGTGAGTGCAAACGTGAACGAGATCGCCACAATCATTGAACACACGGCCACCAGTTCGCAGCGCTCGGTCCAGGCCTGCCAGCAAATGGCCTCGTTGGCCAATGAACTGACCAGCTTAGTCGGCGCATTTAAGGTTGGATGAGCTGTGCCGGGTTAACGAAGCGAAACAAGGATTGCAAAATCCTGCCAGGAATGTTTCAATGAAGTTATTGAAACAGGGGTGCTCCACGAAGTGGGGCTGAGAAATACCCTCGAACCCGATCCGGATAATACCGGCGTGGGAAGCTTTCGAAGCCAATAGGCCTTCTTCCTCGAATTGTAGCTTGAGTTCTCTTGTTTCATGAATTTAGAGACAAGGGAAGCTCATGCTCAATTTCATCGCGGGTGCTCCGGGCCGCCCGGAGTTTTCATCGCTCGTAGGCAGGATTTCAGGCTTGTTTTCGCTTCGGTTGGTCGCTCCTCGGCCAAGACGCGTTTCGGGTGCGCCCTGGGCAACAGGTTTACTGCTTTGCTGCGCGGGCGCAACTCTAGGAGCGGTCGCGCAGGGTTCGGCTCCCTTGATAATCGACCAATCCGCACCGGCAGATGCGAAGCCAGCCGCACAGGCCCAGGCGATCCCGCCTGTGAACACCACGGTGGTGGTTCATGGCGAAGCGACCAATACGTATCTTTCCGACGCTGTCACGGTAGGTACGCTGGATGGCGGAACGCTCACTGAGACGCCGCTCTCGGCGACGATCGTGACGCGTGCATTGCTCGATGACCAGGGAGCGCGTCTGCTCTCGGACGTGGTAAAGAACGACGCCTCGATCGGCGACAATTATGTACCCGTCGGGTACTACGGGGACTTCGAAATTCGGGGCTTTCCGCTGGATTTGGCGACGGGTCTTGAAATCAACGGCATGACCATCGCCGGCGAACAGGATGTGCCTTTGGAAAACAAGGAGCGCGTCGAGTTCCTCAAAGGCATCGCCGGTGTGGAGAGCGGCGTCGCATCGGCCGGCGGCCTGATCGACTACGTAACCAAGAGGCCAGCCATCGTGAGGGCTGTCGATCTGGGTACCGATCAACGTGGAAGCGTATACGGCGCCACCGATCTTGGACAGTTCTTCGGCAGCCGCAAGCAGGTGGGCGCGAGGGTGAATCTGGCAGGCGAAAAGCTCCAGAGTTATATGACCGATACTAACGGGTGGCGCGCCATGGGCGCGGGTGCGGCCGATTGGAGACTTAGCCCGCAAGCGATCTTGAAGGGCGACTTCGAATACCAGCACAAGGTGGAGCGAGACGGCAGCGGATACCAGTTACTGGGTGGAACAACGGTGCCAAACATCAATCAGATTCACCCGTCGACGATGTTAGGCGACCAGCCCTGGGACCTTCCCGATACCTACGACACTTTCAATACCGGCGCGCGGTTAGAGTACAATCTGTCCCGCAATTCGGTGGCCTTTGCGGCAGCAAGTTACAGCCATTCGCTAATACAAGATAACGTGATCTACGCGTACGGAACGCCATTCGATGCGAAAGGCAATGTAGAGTGCCCCGGCACTCCAGAAGCGCCGGCTTACTTCTTCTGCCCCGACGGTACCTATGGTATCTACGACTACCGCGACCCCGGCGAACTCCGCATCGATGCACAAGCCGAGGCAATGATCACAGGTCACCTTAAGACTGGAGCAGTCATACATGACCTGACCGCCGGCGGAGAGATCTTTCTGCGCAGCGTGCAACAGCCCGGGTTTTATACTTTTTCCAATCCGTCTTCGCCCGATGGCATCGTTCAGGACGGCGCGGTGTACACATATGTCGGCGCGGAGAATATTTATCAACCTCTCGCCCCGATTTCCATTGAGAGTCCGCTTGAATCCGCTGGCCCTCGCAGGCTTTATGAAGACAATCATCAGCCGGCGGTAATCGTGCAGGAACGGATGCATTTACCGTGGCAAATTCAATTGCTTGCAGGCGGCCGTGAAGACTCTCTGCGGGACGACAATTACTCACTCGGTGCAATCAGCCCGGGCACGACACCTAACGTGACCCACAAGCGCCTGTGGCTTCCGCAGTACGCAGCAACGTACAACCCCACCGATAAAATAACTTTCTATGGCAACTATGGAGTGTTACTTTCGCTGGGTCCGCAAGCGCCATGGTGGGTTACAAATGCAAACCAGTTTCTCAATCCATTCTTTACACGCCAGGCCGAGGTCGGCGCGAAGTATGAGTTGGGCCGGCATCTCTTGCTAACTACCGCGCTCTTTCATATGCGCGCCCCGTTCTTCTCTCCCCAACCGGCCGATGGTGGCTTTACGTTCGCCTCCGAGGGCCGCGAGACGCACGACGGCCTTGAAGTAAACGCCGAAGGCAAGGTTACGGACTGGCTGCGGCTAACGGCGTCGGCGGCGGCTGTTCGCGCTCTATCAGGTAACACGGGTACCCCAGCTTTCGATAGCAAGCAAGTCATCAATGTGCCGCACCTAAACACAACAACGTCTGCTGATCTGACGCTGCCGCGCTTGCATGGGCTGCACCTGTTGCCTGGATGGAGCTATACCGGCCGCAAGGAGGCCACACGCGACGACGCGGTGAGCGTGCCCAGCTACAACCTCTTCAACCTGGGCGCACGCTACACACCCGGCGGCGAACAGGGACGCGTAACCTTTCGCGTCTACGCTAACAACATCGCTGACAAACGTTACTGGAGCGACACCGGCGCCAGTTACGGGGACTCATTTATCTGGCTGGGCGCGCCCACGACCGTCCGGCTCATGGCGCATTACACTTTCTAGGGTTTGCGAACGCGCGGGGGCGAGGGGTTGGACGCACAAGCGATGAGCACGATGGCAAAGGTGCATGGCATGGACGGTACGCTGGTCAAGGCAGACTGGCCTCCGCTCACGTTGGTCGAGGTGCGCTCGCTTCTCGCCGAGTTCCAAAACTGTACTGAGCCGATCAGTATTCTTTCGGTAAGTCCACGACCATTTTCTGCGGCAAGTGTTGTATCGATGAATACCGGTCGCGTCTTTATCAAGCGCCATTACAGCACAATACGCGACCGGGAAGGACTCTTAGAAGAGCATCGCTTCATTAACCATCTACGAATCCATGGGGCCGCCGTGCCACGAGTCTTCGCCGATGCTTCCGGCGATACGGCCATCAAGCGCGGCGAGTGGACTTATGAGGTGCACGATGCGCCAGATAGCGTGGATCTTTATGAGGACGCGCTCTCGTGGACGCCTTTTCGCTCGTCTGCCCACGCGCGCTCGGCTGGAGAGACGCTTGCGCGAATGCATCTGGCCGCTCGAGGATTCGACGCGCCACCACGCAAAACGCAGCCGTTGATCTCGAGCTTCACAATCTTTGCGGCGGGCGATCCAGGCGCTGCGATGGAAGACTATGTATGCGCCCGGCCTGCGTTGGCCGAAGACCCAATAACGCGCGCGGCTTGCGAGGAGGCACTCGTTCTTCTTTCATCATTTCATACCGAATTGAAGCCCTTTATCTCGGGGCTTGCTCCACTGTGGACGCACAACGATCTGCATGCGTCCAATCTGCTTTGGAGCGACACAACCGACGAAGCGCGGGCCACTGCCGCAATCGACTTTGGGCTTGCCGACCGAACCAATACCGTTCACGATCTGGCGCTGGCCATTGAGCGCAATATCGTGGAGTGGCTTGAGCTGCGCCAAGGCTTAGAAGAAGAGCGGGAGATTCCGGTGCACTCCAATCATCTGGAAGCGCTGCTTGACGGCTATGAATCTGTACGTCCGCTGAGCGACGGAGAGGCCGTGGCTCTCCGGCCAATGACGGCGCTCTGCCACGCGGAGTTTGCGCTGACTGAGGCGGATTACTTTCTCGGCGTGTTGCATTCCGCAGAGAACGCGCGCGTGTGTTCGGAGAACTACTTGGTCGGGCATGCGCGCTGGTTTCGAGGCGCTTGCGGAACGAGACTGCTTGACGCAATAACGAGATGGACGGAAACGCGGACGGAAGTTGGAAAACGATGAGTTGGACGGTAGTGACCAATTACCTTTTTGAACATTGGTTGGAGATTGCGGGCGTTTTGACAACGGTGCTTGGTATCGCCCTGACCACCTGGCGCAAGATGTCTTGTTGGCCTGTGGTTCTGATCTCAGACGTGATTTACCTTGTTGTCTTCTATCGCGCTCAGTTATACTCCGATGCGCTATTGCAGGTCTTCTTTCTAGCTTTCACCCTTTATGGCTGGTGGTACTGGTGGCGGGGCATGCGCGTGGAAGGGGAAGTGCGCGTGCTCCGCTTGGCATTTCGCATCATGCTCGGGGGGCTTGCCGCGGGAGCGGTGGGAAGCCTTGTGCTGGGTGAGTTAGCCAAACAAGTTCACGCCGCGCTTCCATATCTGGACGCAACGCTGGCCAGTTACAGCCTGGTCGCCAGTTGGTGGGCGGCGCGCAAGCACATCGCCAACTGGTGGCTGTGGATTGCGGTGGACCTGGCCTACATCGGCGAGTATGTTTACAAGGATCTTTGGCCGACAGCACTTCTCTATGCTGGGCTAGTGGCGTTAGCCGTGATGGGGTTGATGCTCTGGCAGCGCGCAGCGCCACCTTCCACCCTTACGCCAGAAGAAAATCGCAAGGAGGCGGCATCTGGGGCTGTAGGCTAGATCGCAGCCTGAACAACGTTGCGCAGCGGTTCGCCGGTGATGTAGCGGCGCAGTTCGTCGGCGGCGGTCTTGAGTGCGCGAGGCGCAAATTGCGGGCTTGAACCGGCTAGATGAGGCGTAAGCAGCAGGTTGGGGCAGTTCCATAGTGGGTGGCCTTCTGGTAGTGGCTCGGGATCTGTCACGTCGAGTGCGGCGCGGATGCGGCCGGAATTCAGCGCCTCAACCAGTGCGTCTGTGTCGACAACAGGCCCGCGCGCGGCGTTGACAAGCAGCGCGCCCTGGGTCATGAGCGCGAGTTGCCGGCTGCCGATCAGATGATGCGACTCAGCGGTCGAGGGCAGAATCAAGATTACGATTTCAGCCCGCGGCAGCAAGTTGTCAAGCTCGCTTACTGCATGAACAGGAGGCTCGGTGCGCGCAGTACGGGCAACGCGAACCATTTCTACATGGAAAGGCGCGAGCATTCGCTCGATTTCCTGGCCGATCTCGCCATGACCTACCAGCAGCACGCGTTTGCCTGTGAGTTCTTCCAGCATGATCGGCGGATAAATCGGCCGCGTATTGCCGGTGATAAGTGCATAGCGAGCAGGGGCCTCGAAGCGGCGCTTCCACAGGCCGGAGCGTTGCACTTCAAGATAAAAAGGAAAGTACTTTAACGAAGCAAGAATGGCACCAATCGTCCACTCGGCCGTGGAGATGTTATGCGCGCCGCGGGCCTTTGAGATGGTGACATGTGGTCCAGCTACGCCAGGGATCCACTCGGTCCCCGCCATCAGTGACAGGATCAGCCGTACGCCGCGCAGATGCGGCCACACGCGCATGGCACGGTTTGGGTACGGATCGGGAAGCCAGACGTCGATATCGATCTCGTTGTCGAGATCGTCGGGTAGGGGAATGAGTTCGATCTCCTGAGGGAAATCGTGTAACAGCTCAGCGGCCAATATGGCAGGGTATCCGACTCGCAACATGGGGTTCTCGGGCCTGAAGAATAGTGCGCCTGACTCCTATGCTAACCGGAAGTATCCACTTTGGCGCATGAATGAGATGACATTTGAAATTCCCCGATCTTCGACCAAAAATGCGTAGGATCACCGTGCGGGCCAGCCCGGATAGGGCATTCTATAAATGGAGGTGTGTGCAGAACAGACTGCAACTATGCGCTTAAGATCGAACAAGACGAGATCTCAGCAGGAGCTTGCGGTCAAGCTCCGCCTGGAACAGGAGGGGGATCAAGGGTTCTTCACTTGGGAGCGTCAGCGACTGTTGATTCACGCCGCAAAAACGGCGCTGGCGGCCGGGCTTTGCTGGTGGATTGCGAGGCTCTTTGGGCTTAATGACGGCTATTGGGGCGCAATCAGTGCCGTCATTGTGCTGCAATCGAACTTTGGCGCAACAGTCTCTGCCTCGCGCGACCGCATTTTAGGGACCTTGATTGGCGCGCTGATCGGCTTCGCCTTTACGCAGATCGGCACGCTTCCGTGGAATTTCATTCTGGCCGTGCTCACGGCGGTGATCGTCTGCGGATTGCTGGGACTGCGCAGCAGTTCGCGGCTTGCGGGGGTGACCATCTGCGTCGTCATGCTTGTTAAGACGGGCTCGCACTGGACCCTTGCGCTGGACCGTGTGATGGAGGTCTTTATCGGAATCGGTATGGCGATTGCCGTTTCGACTCTGGTCTTTCCAGACCGCGCGCGGCTGCGGCTTCGCGATGGACTGGCACAGGAGTTCCTTGTACTGGGCGAGTTCTTTGAGGCGATTCTAAAGGGCTTTCGCGGCACCCCACATGAGAACTTGCACGCGCTGCGCGAGGATGTGCTTGCCGCATTACGCAAAAACAGTCAGCTGCTGGAGGCTTCGCGCAACGAACCTTCAGGTGGCCCAGGTTGGCGCGAGGGCCTGCAAATGCTGGCGCAGTTTGGCCGCTCGCTCTTCGACGCACTGGTTGCGCTTGAGTTCTCGGTGAAAGACAGCCTGGAAGACGGATATGCGCAGCAACTGGAGCCGGCTCTGGGCCGTTTGGCCGTCGACATTCGCACGGGCTTTCATCATGTGGCCGAATGCATTGACGAGTGGCGCTTTGACGTTCCTCCTCCGGGGATGAATCTGGAAGAGGACATCGCACAACTTGAAGCTCGCATGGCCGAAGTACGCCACACGGGCTTTCAATTTACGCAGGCTGAAATTTTGCGCGCTTATGCGGTACAACTCCATCTCAAGCAGCTTGCCCGAATGCTGCGCGCCTCGCGAGTTGAAACCAGCCGCGCTGTCGGCGAAGCACAGAAATAGTTCACACCGCGAGCAAATCAGTGTAGACCGCCATTCCCACCACCGCATCGGCGCCGAGCGCGTCCAGCGTGTCCACTTCCTGCTGGCTGCGAATGCCGCCGGCGACGATGAGTTGTCTCTGAGTGAGCTTACGCAGACGCGCGGCCGCCTCGATGGGGAAGCCCTGCATCAAGCCTTCACCGTCCACGTTTGTGTAAAGAAACGCAGCGGCATAGGGATCGAGTTGGGGAATCGCCTCATCGGGAGTGAGCGCAACCTGCGCCTTCCATCCCTTTACGGCGATCTTTCCGTTCTTCGTATCGATTCCAGCAACAACGCGCTCTGAGCCAACTGCGGCTGCGAGATTGGCGGCAAACCCGGTATTGACCGCGCCCTCTGCGGAGAAAAGCGCAGAGCCAATGATGACGCGCTTTGCTCCTGCGTCGAGAACCTGCTGCGCGCGCTCAATGGAATGGATGCCGCCGCCGGCCTGGACAGGCAGACGCTTGGCAATCTGGGCGACGAGACTTGAATTATCGCCCTGGCGCATGGCCGCGTCGAGATCGATGAGTTGGACTAACGGGAACTTCGAAAACTTTTCGATCCAGTATTCAAAATCATCAAAAGCTAGGCGCAGTTTTTCGCCCTGCACAAGCTGAACAATCTGGCCGCTCAGCAAATCGATGGAAGGAATCAGCATGGAAGCCTTACGGAGACGCCGGCCTTGGCCAGCTCCTGTTTGAGAGAGCGCGCGCTCGATATGCCGAAATGAAAGATACTGGCTGCGAGTGCGGCGTCAGCCTTGCCGCGCCCAAAGACATCGACGAAGTGCTCGACTGTTCCCGCGCCGCCCGAGGCGATGACGGGAATGCCAACAGCCTCGCTGACCGCTGCGGTCAGTTCGTAATCAAAGCCGGTACGCGTGCCGTCAGAGTTCATTGAGGTTAGCAGGATCTCTCCCGCGCCCCGCTGTTCGGCTTCGCGCGCCCACTCGACCACGCGGCGGCCGGCCAACTTGCGGCCGCCCTGCACGAAGACTTGCGCATCGCGTACCGGGTCGGTGGCGTCCGGATCACGGCGCGCGTCGATAGCGACAACGACGGCCTGCGCGCCGAAGCTACGGCCGATGGCATCGATCAACATCGGATTGGCCAGGGCGGCGGAGTTCACGCTGACCTTGTCCGCGCCCGCCTCAAAGACCTGCGCTGCATCGTCGGCGGAGCGGATGCCGCCGCCCACGCAAAACGGAACAAATAATTCAAGAGCCGTACGGCGAACGGTATCGAGCAATGTCTGGCGGCCTTCGTGCGTCGCGGTGATGTCGAGAAGAACAATTTCGTCGGCGCCTTCTCGGGCATGGCGCGCGGCCTGCGTAGCCGGATCGCCGGCGTCGATAAGATCGACAAATTGCACGCCCTTGACGACGCGTCCGTCATGGCAGTCCAGGCACGCGATGATGCGTTTGGTAATCATCTCGTTCCTTCCCACTTGAGAAAGTTGGTCAGAATCTTCAATCCTGTTGTGCCGGATTTTTCGGGATGGAACTGGACTCCCATCACGTTGTTGCGTTCGACAGCAGCGGCGAAGGGCTCGATGTAGTGCGCGACGGCAGCGGCGTCGACGGTGACGGGGGCCTTGTAGGAGTGAGTAAAGTAGACGTGTTCGCCAGGCTCGACGCCGGCGAGAAGACGCGAGCCTGAGCGAATTTCAAGAGAATTCCAGCCGACGTGAGGAACCTTTTCTGCGCTCTCGGAAAACCGCGCGCAGGATTCGGCGAAGTGGCCGAGACCCGGCTGATCATGCGCTTCACTCGATCCGGCGTAGAGCCACTGCATTCCTACGCAGATCCCAAGGAAGGGAACGCCACGCGCAATTGCCGTGCGAATCGCGGTTGTTAGACAGGTTGCGTCGAGGCGCTCAGTGGCCGCGAAGTGGCCTACACCGGGTAGCACGAGGCGCTCCGCGGCCTCAACAGGCGCGAGGTTGCTGTCCGTGACGATCGGCTCGACGCCGAGATGACGCAGGGTCTTGAGCACCGAAGTAAGATTGCCCGCCTTGTAATCAATCACCGTCACGCGCATCACAATAGTCCTTTGGTCGAGGGCAGCATTTCGCCGAGTTGTTTGTCGCGCGAGCAGGCTACGCGCAGCGCGCGCGCGAATGCTTTGAAGACGCCTTCGATCTTATGGTGATTCGATCGACCATACATTGTTTTCACGTGAACATTGGCGCGTGCGCCGCGGGCGAAGCCTTCGAAGAAATCTGTCACCAATTCGGATTGCAGGTCGCCGACAAGGCGCGTGCGGACTTTAGTGTCGACGGCGAACGCGGCGCGTCCGCTGAGGTCGATAGCCGCAATGGCCAGTGTTTCATCCATAGGCATGAGAAAGTAGCCGGCCCGCAGAATTCCACGCTTGTCGCCGAGTGCGCGGTCAAAGACTTCGCCGAGCGCTATGCCCACATCTTCAACGGTGTGGTGCTGATCGACGTCGAGGTCGCCGTCACACTTGAGTTCAAGATCGAAGGCGCCATGACGCGTGAAAAGCTCCAGCATGTGATCGAAGAAGCGAATGCCAGTGAAGATCTTGTATTGGCCGCTGCCCTCGATTGTCAGCTTGATGGCAATGCGCGTCTCGGTAGTATTGCGTTCAAATCCAGCGGTTCGCAAGGTGCCCTGATTGTTCTTCTTCTTGGGCATCACTTAGTGCCTCCTGCAATGTTGAGCGCGGCCAGCACTTCGTTGAGCACGACTACCGCTGTGCTCATTTGCTCTCGCGTTCCGATCGTGATGCGCACGCGGCCGTCGCAGCCGGGATCGCTGGAGCGATCGCGAACCAGCACTCCGGCTGCGCTCATCATGCGCGTAAACTCCTTGTGTTGCGCACCAATTTCGACGAGTACAAAATTTGCATGGCTGGGCCAGCGGCGGACACCTGCCAAATCGAGTGTCGCTTCAAACTCTGAGCGTGCAGCGAGTACTTCCGCGACATACCAATCAAGATAGGCAGCATCTTCGAGCGCGGGCGGAAGACACGCAAGTGCCAGCGAATTTACGCTGTAGGGTGAGAGAACGCGGCGCACCCAGCGCATCAGCTCCACGGGGCCCGCAAGCAGACCGAGGCGCAGACCGGCGAGGCCATAGGCTTTGGAAAAGGTGCGCGCAACAATCAGATTTGGAATCTTGCCGACGAGATCGACGACTGTTTCGCCGTAAAAGTGAAAGTACGCCTCGTCGACAAGCAAGACTGCGTGAGGAGCGCGGGCGGCAAACTCAAGAAGCTGCGCACGCGTGGCCGCGGAGCCGGAAGGGCTGTTGGGATTGGCGATCGCAATGATCTTGGTGCGCGGAGTGATGGCGGCGAGCAGGCGCTCAAAGGGAAACTTCAAGTCATCCGATGCCTGCACAGGAACCGCGCGCGCGTCGGTGGCCGAGGCGTAGATCTCGTACATGGTGTATGTGGGCACGGGCAACAGGAGTTCGTCGCCTTCTTCGAGGAAGGCTTCGAAGAGTACGTGGATAGCCTCATCTACACCGTTGGTGAGTGCGACTTGCGCCGCCGTGAGGCCGAGGTGCACGGCGACGACGGCTTCGACCGGCTCACGCTCCGGGTAGCGCGTGAGGCTGCCGGCAGCGATTCGACCGAGCACGTCGCGTACCTTGGGCGAACAGGCGACGGTGTTTTCGTTGAAGTCCAGCCGCAGAGTGTCGCGGTCGCCGAGCGGAGGGTGATACTCCTTCATGGCCTGCACGCGAGCGCGCGGCACCACCAGCGGTGAGGTTGGCCTGGGGTCTAAGGTTGAACCCATCTTGGATACCAATTCTTCTGTCGCCCGTTCAGTCACGGGACCTCCTCTTTTGCAAACGAGCGCGAATGGCTTCGGCGTGGCCGGTGAGACCTTCTGCTTCGGCCAGCAGGGCAGCGAACGGACCGAGAGTGCGCATTGCCTGCGCGTTGTACTGTTGTACGGTGATGAGCTTTACAAAGTCGTTGACGCTGAGGCCGCCACGCACGCGCGCCATGCCGCCTGTGGGCAGCGTGTGATTCGGACCGGAGATGTAGTCGCCCATGGGCTGCGCGGACCAGCGACCCACAAAGACCGAGCCGGCGTTTTGCACCCAATCGAGATCGCTCGCCGCATCGACCGTGAGGTGCTCCGGTGCGAGACGATTGGTGATCGCGCGCGCTTCGTCGAGCGTAGATGCAAGGATGACCAGTCCGTTGCGATTGAGTGCCTCACGCGCCACGGGATTCAAGCGGCTGCGTTGTTCCGCTTCCGCGATGACCTCCTTGGCGAGATCGGTGCGCGTGGTAATAAGGATAGCCAGCGCTTCCGGATCGTGTTCCGCCTGGGCGACCAGGTCGGAAGCAATCTCGGCAGCATTTCCCCGCTCGCTGGTGACAACGATTTCCGTGGGGCCGGCGAGCATGTCGATGGCGCAGTCGAAGGCTACCAATCGCTTGGCTGCGGTGACGAACAAATTTCCAGGCCCGACGATCTTATCGACACGCGGGAGTCTTGCGGTTCCATGGGCAAGAGCGGCTATGGCATGCGCGCCGCCGACACGATAGAACTCCGTGATGCCGAGAAGATGCGCCGCGGCAAGAGTCTCTGGCGCGGGCTTGGGCGAAACTACGGCGATGCGCGCGACGCCCGCTACCTGCGCGGGAATGGCCGTCATGAATAGCGTGGAAGGAAGCGGGTGACGTCCGCTGGGAACGTAGCAGCCGACCGAGGCGAGGGGACGAACGAGCTGGCCGGTGGTGAGTCCGGGAATGGGAGACTCGCTCCAGGATGCCGGCAATTGGGATACGGCAAAGGTGCGTATCTGATCTGCGGCAGTGGTAAGAGCGTAGCGCATCGCGGGCGAGATAGCCTCCCACGCAGAGGCCATTTCATCGGGCGTGATGCGCGGGTTGACCGCATCTGGCAGCCCATCGAGTTGGACGGCATAGCGCATCAGGGCGCGGTCACCCCGTTTGCGCACATCGGCTACGATGCGCTTGACGGCGGGCAGCACGGCATCGAGCGCCGCACCCCCGCGTTGTTCAAGAGCGGCGAGCGACTCTGCTGTCTGCTGCGCGCCGCGGCCTTTGGTTCGGATGATCTTCATCCACTTTCTCCATTATCTGAGCGGCTGTGCGTTCAACCGAGCAATCCAGAAATTCTTTTTCTCTTTGAGCAGGTCCGCAACTGCCAAAGGGTGTACGTCGTTTTCGAGTTCGTCCAGAATCTCATATTGAAAATCAGACTCTCCCTGGGTGTTCCATTCATCCTGTAGAGATTTGTCCTGATGCAACCCGTTGCGCAAACAGTACCAGCATCCGTTCCTGGTTGCATCCAGGTTTCGAGAAGCGCCAACCCAGACCCGTCCAGTTGCAATGCATCGCACAGCATACGCACCGAGGAGCACTTCTTGCTCCTTGAATTTTCTGATCGATTCTTTCCTTGACTCAGTGGACGGCATCTCAGCTTCTCCATGCTCGGGTAACAATGAAAACTCTCAGAGTACGACCTTGTTAAGCGGATATTCGACGATCCCTGCTGCCCTTGCAGCTTTGAGCTTGGGGATCACATCGCGGGCTACACGCTCTTCGACAATAGTATTGACTGCTACCCATTCGGAGTTCGAGAGTTGGGAAACGGTGGGCGAATTGAGCGCAGGCAGCACTGCGAGCACAGCATCCAGATCGCCGCGCAGCACGTTGAGCATGAGCCCTACTTGCGACTGCGCGTCGATGGCACCGCGCAGCATGAGGGCGATCTGATCAATCTTTTCGCGCTTCCACGGGTCGGCAATCGCTTTCTTGCCGGCGATGAGATGCGTCTCGCTCTCCATGATGGTGTCGATGATCTTGAGGCGGTTGGCCTTGAGAGAACTGCCGGTCTCGGTGACCTCAACGATGGCGTCGGCCAGGGTGGGCGGCTTCACTTCTGTTGCGCCCCAACTGAATTCAACCTTGACATTGACGCCCTTGGCTGCAAAGTATCGCTTGCTAACTTCCACTAGCTCAGTGGCTACGATCTTGCCTTCCAAATCCTCTGCCTTTTCAAAGCCGCTGTTTTCGGGCACGGCCAGCACCCAGCGCACCTTGCGGCGGCTCTGCTTCGAGTAAGTCAGCGAGGTGATGCTCGTGAGGTCGAGGCCGCTCTCAACTACCCAGTCAATACCGGTGAGGCCTGCGTCCAGAACCCCATGATCGACGTAGCGAGCCACCTCTTGTGCTCGAATCAACATGCACTCAATATCCGGGTCGTCGATGGATGGAAAATAAGAGCGGCCGTCGGCGTAGATATTCCAGCCAGCCCGCTTGAATAGGGCAATGGTGGCATCTTGCAAACTACCTTTGGGAATGCCGAGTCTTAGCTTGTTAGCCACGAGTCACCTCTTTCGCTGTTGGTTCGCTGATCGCATCCATACTCACCGGCTTGGTGAAGCAACTCACGGTACCCTCATGGCAGACGAGTCCGTCGCCCTCTACGACGACGCGAAACAGAAGCGTGTCGTTGTCGCAGTCTGTTGCAGCGGTGACGACGCGCAGGCGGTTGCCGCTGGTTTCGCCCTTCATCCACAGCTTTTGGCGGGTTCGGCTCCAGAATGTGACGAAGCCGCTCTCAAGAGTTTTGGCATAGCTGGTGGCGTTGAGAAAGCCCAGCATCAGCATCTCGCCAGTTTGTGCATCCTGGACGATGCCGGGGACGAGCCCGTCCATTTTGCCGAAGTCGATTGTTGGGTTCTGATCGCTCATTGTTTTCCTTATTCTTGTTTGGGGTTTCTGTCGGGACGTGAAAAAGCCCGCCGGTTTGGTTGCCGGCGGGCTTCAAGTCTCTTGAGATCTCTCTGGCCGATTTAGATCAGGCCATGGCAGTCCGCCGGCATGGATGTTCCATGGTGATGGTGATGAGCGTGATGGCGGTTGCTCTGCATCTGACTCAAACCATAAAGGAAACGGTGCTCAGGTGTCAACTAGCGGTTCTTGTTGAAATACGACGCCCGGTCGGGAACGTAGATCATGGTTGTTCGGCTGCCCCAGAAACTCGTATCTCATCTGCCGTTGCTTCGGTGCCTTCCTTATGCATCAATTCGATCACTTGCTGGTATAAACGGTTGCGCACTCCGAAGCGCTCGGAGGCGCGAGTCACGTAGCGGATCAATAGTTCGATTCCCGTTCCGGATGGACGTAGATTGACGACTGGAGCCGCGCTGAACCGGCTCAGGCCATCGCCACGCGCTCCGCGTTTCCACTCTTGTTCCGCCACGCGAGCGCTCTCCCGAGTTTCCTCTGCCACCATCTTGTGAAACTCTTCTACCAACTGCTGCGTGTCGCCGGATTCCGGGATGCTGACGGAAATCTCGTCCCACATCCATTGACCGGTGGTGGAAAAATTGAAGTATTTTCCGCGAATTGCGAAGTTGTTTAGGAAGGTGATGCGGCGGCCAGTCGGATGACCTCTGTCCGCCAAATCTCCTGTTTCAAGCAGGGTAGTGCTCATGAGAGTGATTTCGGTGACCTCGCCGCCCACACCGTTGATTTCAACCCAATCGCCGATGCGAATGCCGTTCTTGCCCATGAGAGCGAACCAGCCGAAAAACGCAAGAATGTAGTCTTGCAGGGCAATCGTAAGTCCGGCGGTGGTAAGCCCAAGAACCGTCGACAACTGCTGGGGCCAGCCAAAGACAAAAAACAGGATGAGCAGGCCGCCGGCAACCTGCAAAGCCAATTGCAGAACGGAGCGCAGAGTTTGCGTCTGTCTGCGATCAAGTGCCGGGTTGGCGAGAAGCCAGCGCACGAACGCGTCGCAGAGGATGATGCAGATCAGCACGAAAGCGATCAGCGCCAAAGATTGAAGAATCAGATGCGACACCGTGCGATGCTGCAGCATCACCTGTGCAGACCATTTGCCATAAATGCCGGCGAGCTGTTGCTCTGTTTGAATGCGATCGTTGCAGATGGCGAGAAGCTGACGTTCATCGGTCCGTTTGACGATGGCAGCGAGTCTCGATGTGCGATCCGGGGTACTGCTGAGCGGTCCCGCAGCGCCAGCATGGCTTCTGGCATCGAGAGCCGTGCGTTCGGCAGTCAAGCTGGCTACATCAGCCTGTGCCTGCTGCATGGCCTGCTGAATTAATGCGTAGCGATCCAGTTGATTCTTCCATGCCTTCATGCGGCCTGCCAGGGTAGTGTGCCGCTTGACAGAGATTACTGCCACCTCTCCAGGGTTATGTGTCTGGCTGTCATATTTACTCATCAATGCTTCATGCGCTGATAGTTCGGCCTGAATCTGTGCGCGGTCATCGCCAGAGGCTCGATCAAGCTCTTGTTGCGCGCCTTCCAGCTCGTCTGTGTCAAGCCCGAGTTGGGCCTTGGCGACCTCCAGATCGTCGCTGTCGGCCGCTGGCTTGGCGCTATCTTTCTGTGAGCCGGCATGAGGGCTGGAAGCCGCGGTAAGGCTATCGACGAGCGCCCGATCTTCCTTGATGAGTTGTTGAAGCTGTTCAACCTTCTGCGAGAGTGCAAGGGCATCTCCCGTGAGGTTGCGATGCTGTGCCTGCGCACTTGCCCGACGTAATGCGGCTGCGAAGGCCTGATCCACTTCGTGATCCGCCAGGCGCTCGGCCTCATGTGCATACTCAGTCTCTTCGGCGGTTACAGCCATCGGCGCCAGGCCTTCGGCCGTTTGCCAGGGACGCAGATCGACAAGGGTCTTCTGGCTGTTTCCCAGGCTACGGACGTTTCCTCGCCCCGAGAGAAAGGAGAGATGCGCCATCGAGTCGCGCGTGGTCCATGAGAAGGACAGGCAAAGAACCAGCAGCACCATCAATATCAGAAGACTGATCAAACTGATCGGGCCAAAGACGCGCTTGCGATTGGTTCCACCAGGAGAGGGAGCGATGGGGGCCATGACCATACGACAATTGTTGCAGGTCGACGGCATGATTCGGCAAAAAAAGGATTTTCCAGCCCCCCACCGCGCCGTTTTCGGATTGTTGACTTGCGGCTAGAGGCCTGAGAGCGGAGAATGAAACCGTGCGAGCAGGAAAGAGATTTGCGATTTGTGCGTTGCCGATGCTGTGCGTTTGCATCCTGGGGATGGCACAGAACAACCAGGATCAGGATACAAATGGTGTGCCCAAGACTTCTGCGACGGCCCCGCCGGCCGAGACTCGCATCGACATCAACCACGCCAGCCTTGATGAGTTGTCAAAGGTTCCTGGCCTGACGCGCAGTTGGGCAGGGCGGATCGTTCGCTTCCGGCCGTACCGGACAAAAGTCGATATTCTGGAGCGCGGCGTTGTGACGTTTCAGGTCTATGACCGCATTAAAGATTTTGTGATCGCGCATCGCGAGGCAGAGTAACCAACTGCATCTTGGTTTCACATCCTTTATCACCCAACGACCGCGGAAGACCTGCCGTTGGGGCTCCCGATTCCGCAGAAGAAAGGGATACAAGGGCACGAAGTAAGTCGTGCCCTACGCTTCTTAAATCTCCGGCAGTGGAGCATCACCGCGTTTGAGCAGACGGCTCAGAATCACGTAGAGTACGGGGATGAAGAATAAGTTGAGCACGGTGGAGAGCAACATGCCGCCGACGATCGTTGTGCCCACTGATCGCCGCCCGAGCGCGCCTGCACCTGTTGCAAAGACCAGCGGCAGGACGCCTAGAATAAAGGCGAACGATGTCATTAGAATTGGTCGCAGACGCAACGCACCTGCCTCTGCGGCAGCATCGGCGATGGAGCGGCCCTTTCTGCGCAACTGCTCTGCAAACTCGACAATGAGAATCGAGTTCTTGGCCGAGAGTCCGATTAGCATGACCAGTCCGATCTGGCAATAAACGTCATTGACGAGGCCGCGACACCAAACCAGGCCCAAAGCGCCGAGTATCGCCATGGGCACGGCCAAGAGAATGATGAAGGGCAGCGCGAAGCTCTCATATTGGGCGGAGAGAGTGAGATAGACCACCAGGAGGCCGAGGCCAAAGATGAGTAGCGTCTTGCCGCCGGATTCGATCTCGTCCAGCGTCAGACCGGTCCATTCAAACTTCATTCCAGGCATCATCATTTTTTTGGCAAGGTCTTCCATGGCTGCAAGCCCCTCACCCGAACTTTGGCCGGGCGCGGCCGAGCCGTCGATCTCGACTGCGCGGAAGAGATTGTAATGGGTAATGACCGGCGGTCCGGAACTCTCGGTCACCTTGACCAGGTTATCCAGCGGCACCATCTGGCCAGAGTCAGAGCGGACGTAGTAATTGTGCAGATCGCGGGCCGACATGCGGAAGGGCTGGTCGGCCTGCACAAAGACGCGATAGGTGCGGTTATTGAAGTCGAAATCGTTGACGTACTCCGAACCCATGAAAACGCCAAGCGTGGTGGTGATCTGCGAAAGTGGAATGTTCAACTCTTTGGACTTCTCGCGATCAATGGTGACCAGCACCTGTGGGTCATTGGCCGAGAATGAGGTGTAAAGACCGGTCAGGTCCTTTCCCGCATTGCCCGCGCCCACGATCTGGTGAGCTACGCGGTCCAGGTCGCTGAGAGTATTCGCTCCCTCGTCCTGAAGCATGAACTGGAAGCCGCCAAAGCTGCCCACACCGGAGACAGCAGGAGGCTGGACGATCAGCACAAGGCCGCCATTGGGGGCGAACATGAGCATTTGCAGCTTGGGCGCGAGGTCCGCCACGATGTCGGCGGCGGAGTGGCCCTTGGCGCGGCGCTGGTCAGAGGGCGTCGTTGAAATGAACATCATGCCTGCGTTGGAGGCGTTGCCGCTAAAACTAAATCCCATCACTGAGAATGCTCCCGCAATATCGGGATTCTGAGCGATGATAGCTTCAGCGCGGTCGGCCAGCGCGCCCGTATAGGCCAGCGAAGAGCCCGGCGGCGCTTGAACAATGACCATGAGGAAGCTTTGATCCTCCTGCGGAATGAAGCCGGTGGGGACGTGCAGGTAAGTCCACACTGTGGCGCCGAGGCCGACGAAGAAGAGGACGAGGAGCGCCCAGCGCAATTTGAGTGCCCCATGGATCGCCTTGGCGTAGTTGGACGACAGCCAACTGATCTGTCTGTCTGTGGAATGGATGAAGCTGGCAAAAACTCGTGATACCGCGTCGATGTGAAGGAAGTCGAGCTGCTTGGGACGATCTTCTTCGCCGCGCAGGAACATGGCCGAGAGCGCAGGTGAGAGCGTGAGCGCGTTGAAGGCCGAGATGGCAATGGCAAAGGCAATCGTCAGCGAGAACTGTCGATAGAGAATGCCGGTCGTTCCGGGAAAAAATGAAACAGGAACGAACACCGCAATCAAGACAAGAGACGTTGCGATAACTGCGCTCGTGACCTCACCCATGGCCCTCGATGTTGCCTCGTAAGAGTCAGAGTGTTCCATGGCAATGTGGCGCTGTACATTTTCGATTACCACGATCGCATCGTCCACCACCAAGCCCGTGGCAAGCGTGATGCCAAAGAGGGTCAGCGCGTTGATGGAAAAGCCGAAGACCTTGATGAAGGCGAAGGTTCCAATGAGCGAGACCGGAATCGTAACCGCGGGAATGATCGTGGCCCGCCAGTCCAGCAAGAAGAGAAAGATCACGGCGATGACGATGAGGATGGCCAGCGCGAGGGTTACCAGCACTTCGCGGATGGAGTCGCCGACCACAGTCGTGGAATCAAACGCCACTGCATATTTGAGTCCGGGGGGGAAGCTCTTTGAAAGCTCAACCAGTGCGGCTTTGGTAGCTCGGTCCACCTCAAGTGCGTTGGCGTTGGAGAGTTGCAAGACTCCAATGCCCATGGCCTCGCGTCCGGCGTATTTGAGCGTGGAGCTATAATCTTCAGCGCCGACGACGGAGTGACCCACGTCCTTGATGAGCACGAGGCCGTTAGAGGAATTCTTGACGATGATGTTGTCAAACTCGGCGGGCGAGGTGAGCCTGCCGACGACGCGCACCGGAATCTGGAAGGCCTGCGAGGAATCAGCGGGCGACTGGCCAAGCTGGCCTGCAGGGATTTCCACATTCTGCTCGACCAGCGCGCTGACCACATCCGTCGCCGTAAGGTTATGAGCGGCAAGACGAATTGGATCGAGCCAGAGGCGCATGGCGTACTTGCGCTCACCGAAGATGATGACATCGCCAACGCCGGGCACGCGCTTGATGGCGTCTTTGACGTACACATCCAGATAGTTGGAAATAAATTCAGGTGAGTACCGTCCATCCTGGGTGTAGAAGCCGGCGCCAAGGACGAAGTTAAAATTGGATTTGGTAATACTGATTCCGGTTGCATTGACTGCCGCAGGAAGCCGGCCCTGGGTACTGGCCACGCGATTCTGCACGTCTACCGCGGCGATATCGAGATCGTAGCCTGTCTGAAAGGTCACGCCGATCGAACTGGTCCCGGTATTGGAACTCGAAGAGCTGATATAACGCATCCCCTCGACGCCGTTGATAGCCTCTTCGAGCGGAATGGTTACGGCTTTCTCGACTGTATCGGCATTCGCGCCCACGTAGTTGCAATCCACCGACACTTGCGGGGGGGCGAGCGTGGGATACATTGCAACCGGAAGCGTGGGAATGCATACTGCGCCGCCTAGAATGATCAGCAGCGCGCAGACCGTCGCAAATACAGGTCGATGAATAAAGAAATCTACAAACAAATGTTGCCTACCCTTTCGCCTGCGATGGCCGCGCTATGGCCGGCGCCTGTCCCCGCCCGTGCCTCGCGCGAGAGGCATCCGTTCAAGTTGTTCTCTAGGCCCCGGGTAGCGGCATGACCGGCATGCCGTTCACCAGAAACTGGGTACTGGATACGATGACTTTGTCTCCCGCGTTCAGCCCCGAGGAGACCGCGTAGGTATTGCCCACGGTATCACCCAGTGTTACCGCAGTTTGACGTGCCATGAAGTGGCCGCCCTGCTCTTGAGCTACAAAAACGAAAGTCTGCCCGCCTTGACGCGTCACCGCGAGCACCGGAACAACAGCCATCGGTGAAGTGCTCCAGATGACACGCGCCTTGATCATCTGCGCATTGCGCAGCAATTCGGGCGCGGCATGGACCGGAGCCTTTACCAGAATCCCCTGCAACATGCTATCCACCTGCGCCGAGAGAAAATCGATCCTGGTTTTCTCGATGAGCTTGCCTGAGTTATCCATTAGGTCCACGGTCAGTCCTTGGCGAACCTGACCGGCGCGCTCCGTCGGGATATAGATGTAGGCTTCCAAGTCCTTGTTTTCATCCACGGTGGTCAGCATAGTTGCCTGAGAATTGCTGGGCGAAGCGAAGTCTCCCACATGCACTGGGATGTCACCCACCACGCCGTCGAAAGGGGCGCGAATAGTGTAGTAGGCCAGTTGTTCCTCCTGCGTTTTGCGCAGTTGCACAGCCGACTCGTAATCCGCCTTGGAGTTATCGAAAGATTGCTGCGCCTGGTCGTAGACATCGCGGCTGATCACGCCCGCTTCGAAGAGTTTGTGTTGGCGCTCGATCTCTACGGTGTTGTAATCGAAGACCGCCTTCTTCTGCCGCTCGGTTGCGCGCGCCGATTCGACGGCAGCGGTCTGCAACCGCGGATCAATCTCCATCAGCAACTGTCCGGCCGTCACGTGGTCTCCCGAACGGACCAGGATCTTCGTCAGCAATCCGCTCACCTGCGGCAGCAGCGTGGCCGAGCGACGCGACTTGATAGTGGCCACGTATTCGCTTGATTGGGGCACAGGGGCGATGGTGACTGTCGCTGTCTGCACCGGCATGGCCTGCACTCCGGCCGCGGCCGGCGCATCCGACTTCTTCTGGCAACCTGTTGCCGACAATCCAAGAAGGACCAAGGTGCTTATTTCAAAAATGCGTCTCAAAGCTCTCTTCCTCACTCTATCTTCTCAACTGCAATCTTCAGACAGGAGCTCTCCCATACTGCTCCGGTTTTCCCAGGAAGGTTACTGTGGGGCTGCGGAAGATGACCGTTGATGGCAACTTGGACCTCCGCGAAGGCGCAGGAGCGGAGATCGCGCCGTAACCATGTGGGAGATCAATTCAAGGCCGCCTAGTCTATTGTGACGATTGGAGCCGGATAAGCGACGCAAAAAAATCGCTCGAAGGGAATCGATGCCTGGATGCGACTCGCTAATGCGCTCCACGCTTGCCGAGCGTCGCCGTTCGAGCAATCTTGGCCGTCAAGGGTGTTCTAGGTATGCCCCGCATGCGGTGGATGCGACGCTTTCCGGTTCAAGATATTCGCGCATCTATGCGAGCATCTCCGATTCTTCGGGAGTGATCAGCCTGACAAGCACTCGGTTTCACATCTAGTCTTTTCCAATTGAAGGATGAGCCTGAAGGTAGCGAAGGTCAGGCGAACTGGGGAAGGTCCTTTCGGGTTTTGATTTTGAGTCAGATTAACAGTCGCAGCCCGGACGGAGGGAATGTGGGAATCGGCTTTCTCGATTTCCAAGGCCCTTGGAAAAGCCGTAGGGAGTTTTATCCGCGCAGTCTTTTCCATGGACCGCCATTTCCTCCGCCCTCTGCTCCAGCTTCGGGTGCTACGCGGTGAGCCGCAGCTTCTCAAATAGCCTGTTCTTGGCCTGTTGCATACGTCGTGCTGCCTCTGTGTCGCTGAGCGCCGCGGCGATGCGTTTCAGGGCGTTGATGCTGAGTCCCTGGCGCAGGTACTGTGCCGGTTTATCAAGTGCCAACAAGGTTTCCAGCGGAGTCTGGTAGCGCCTGTAACGAACGGGTTTGCGGCCCTTCTCATCGATCTCCACATCGGGCTGGGCGCAAGGTCGATGGTAATTCAGATACGGATTCAGAAACTGCCGATAGAAACTGTTGATGGCGTCGGCATGGCCGGCATCGATGTAGCCATAGCCGATGTGTTTGCGGATGACAGCGCCGTTCTTGGTCTCCACCAGGCCGTTGTCGCCGCTCTGCCGGGGACGGCTTTTGGTCTGTTCGATCAGCAGCTTGTTGAGTAATTCGGCGACCGTGTGATTGATGAATTCCGAGCCGTAGCACCACCGGAAGCGAGAAGTTGAACCGAGAAGCGCGCTG
>CAYTJN010000005.1:0-53204 GCA_964438125.1 uncultured Occallatibacter sp. | reverse complement strand
GGCCACTCTCCAACCAGCCGCTGCCTGCCGGGTGCTTCCCAAGGAGACCAGACCCTCTTTTTAACGCCAGCTTCATGGGCCGGGGGTAGTTTTCTTTCTGAGAGCACCGCGGTCATTGGCAGTTGGTTGCATGCGGTAAGATGGCCTCCGGCCCCCCTCCTGAATGGCAAGCGTTTAGAGGGACCGATCTTAGCGACTGGCTGATTTGAAGTCGCGGGACCAAGGAATCCCGGAGCTCGCAGCGATGGCAAACGTCCTCAATCCCGAAACCGAGAGTATAACCCTGAACACTGAATTGGAAATTCCCACCCTCGAACCTGCGACGGAGCAAGAGCAGCCGTTGCAAGAATCCACGTCCAACACAGAAAACGTTGAAGTTGTTGAAGTACGCGCGCTGGACGCCGATGCCCCAACCGAGCCTGTAGACAAGCCCTCGCCCGTGGCCGAAGCCACCGCAGAGACCGCGCCCGCAGCCGAAGTTGCAACGGAAGTTTCCGCGCAGCCCGAGACCCAGGCCCAGCCCAAAGCGGCGCACGCTAAGGCCGGGCACGCAGATCACCTTGAATCCATGGACGATTTCTCTGCCGCCCTCGAGGCCTTTGAACGCGAACAGGCCGCCGAGGCCGCCGCCGTTGAAGCCTATGGCGACAAGATCGTTTCCGGAACGGTGATCAAGCAGACCGAAAAACATTTGGTCATCGATGTCGGCCTGAAGTCAGAGGGCCTCGTGCCGCTCGAACAGGTTCTCGATCACGCTGGCCAGGTAAAGTTCCAGCCAGGTGACACGATTGAGGTTGTCATTGAACGCGAAGAGCCGGAAGGCGGCTACCTAGCCAGCTTCGAGCGGGCTCAGCGTCTCCGTGTCTGGGACACGATCGAGAAGGCCGCCGCCGACAAGACCCCGGTCATCGGCACAGTGGTCAGCCGCGTCAAGGGCGGCGTCACGGTGGACATCGGCCTCAAGGCATTTCTGCCCGGTTCGCAGCTTGAGATTCGCCCCGTGCGCAATCTCGATGGCTACCTCGGCCAGCAGATTGAAGTCCGCGTGATCAAGCTGAACAAAAAGCGTGGCAACGTCGTCGTCAGCCGCAAAGAGATTCTCGAAGAAGAGCAGAACGCCAAGCGTTCCGGCACGCTCGAGCAGTTGGGCGAGGGCGCTGTGCTCACCGGGACGGTCAAGAACCTCACCGACTACGGTGCATTTGTTGACCTCGGCGGCATCGACGGACTGCTCCATATCACCGATATGAGTTGGGGTCGCCTCACGCATCCGCGCGATTTAGTCAACGTAGGTGACGAGATTCAAGTCAAAGTCCTGAAGTTCGACAAAGACAAGCAGCGCGTCTCGTTGGGCTTCAAGCAGTTGACGCCCGACCCGTGGCTCGACGCCACCGAGCGTTACCCGGTTGGCGCGCGTGTCAAGGGCCGAGTGCTTTCCGTGACCGACTACGGTGCGTTCGTTGAACTGGAACAGGGCATCGAAGGCCTGGTTCACCTCTCCGAGATGACCTGGTCGAAGCGCCTCAAGCATCCGTCGAAATTGGTGAAACCTGGCGACGAAGTCGAGACAGTTGTGCTCAGCGTGAATCCGGCCGATCGCCGCATCTCGCTCGGCATGAAGCAACTTCTCGACAATCCTTGGGAGAATCTCACCGAGCGCTATCCGGCCGGCACCGTAGTTGAGGGCCGCGTTCGGAACCTGACTGACTTCGGCGCTTTCATCGAGATCGAAGACGGCATCGACGGCCTTGTTCACGTCTCGAATTTGAGCTGGACCAAGCGCGTCAAGCATCCCTCTGAAGTCGTGAAGAAGGGTGAGAAAGTCAAGGCAGTCGTTCTCGGCGTCGAGCCGCAGAATCGCCGTCTCTCACTCGGCATCAAGCAGCTTCAGCCCGATGTCTGGGAGAGCTTCTTCGCCGCGCATCGCGTTGGCGACGTGGTTCATGGCAAGGTGCTGCGCACGGCGCAGTTCGGTGCATTCGTCGAAATCGCGGAGGGCGTGGAGGGTCTATGCCACATCTCCGAGGCCGGCGACGAACCTGGGCAGCCGTCCAAGCTTGAAACCGGTCTGGAGCATGACTTCAAAATCATCAAGATCAATGTGGAGGAAAAGAAAGTAGGACTCAGTCTGCGCTCGATTGGCCACGAAGCCAGCCGCGCCCAGGTCGAGACCTACAAAAAGGACGCTCACAAGGCGCCTGTTTCCAGCTCAACCACTACTCTTGGCGACCTCATCAACTGGAAGAGCGAACGGTAACCCGCCTCTCAATGCTTGTCAATCAGCAACGGCCACCCATCAAGGTGGCCGTTGCTGCGATTGGCAATAAGTCTGTGATTCTTCATGGAAACAAGACTGTGTCGGCGAGGACTATTCAGATGGAACGTCTGCGGAGATACTCATTCATTTTTGAATTTCTCGTTGTATTGGCTTGCGCGATGTGCAGCTCTTTGGCTTGCGCGCAAACCGGGAATCTAGTGAATGCGGCAGCAAAAAACGATTTGGACCATGTCAAAGAGTTGATCCAAGCCAAGGCCGATGTGAACGTGATCGGGGGGGACGAAAACGTATGGCCGGGTTACACGGCGTTGGGGTTGGCGTCAAGGTTTGGCAACCCTGAGATCGTACGGGCGCTTCTGGCTGCCGGTGCCGATCCAAACATCAAGGAGCATGACGACAATACCGCACTGAGGGATGCGTCGGAGCGAGGGTATTCGGAGATCGTTAGTGCGTTGATAGCAGCCAAAGCCGATGTCAATGCTAAGAGGAGCAACGGGATTACTGCATTGATGCTGGCGGCGCAAGGTAAATACCCGGAGATTGTGCAAGCACTGCTGGCTGCCAACGCCGATGTGAACGCAAAGACCGGCAACGGTGATACGGCTCTGACGATGGCTTCGACCAGCGAAGTGGTGCGTGCTCTGCTTGCGGCCAAGGCCGATGCGAACGCCAGAATGCGCGATGGCATGACGGCGCTGATGAAGGCTTCAGTGCAGGGTGATCTGGAGATGGTGCAGTCGCTTGTTGCTGCCAAGGCTGACTTGAACCTCAAGACGGACGATGGAACCACGGCCATGATGTTGGCTTGCCAGGCGGCTCATTTTGAGGGTGTGCGAGCCTTGATCGCAGCCAAGGCCGATGTAAATGCACAGAGGAAAGACGGTGCAACAGCATTGATGCTCGCGCCTTGGCGTGGCGATTTGAAGATAGCTCGAGCCTTGATCGCAGCCGGGGCCGATGTAAACGCAACCACCAGCGAGGGCGACGACGCGAGCTTTACGACACTGATGATGACATCGAAGGTCGGCTACCTCGACATGGTGCAACTGCTGTTGGAAGCCGGCGCCGTCGTAAATATCAAATCGACCGACGGCGATACGGCGCTGATGGAGGCGTCCATTGGCGGCTATTCAGATGTTGTCAAAGCATTGCTTGACGCCAAGGCCGATGTGAACGCCCGCCAATTGAACGGCGATACGGCCCTCATGTTAGCAGCGACGAATCGCGATGCCAGGGTGGTGCAAGAGTTGATCGATGCCAAAGCCGATCTGAACGCAAAAGACAACGAAGGCACAACGGCGTTGATGAATGCCTCGATCAGCGGCAATCTGGATGTTGTGCGGGCATTGCTCGCCGCCAAGGCTGACGTGAACGCAACAACGAATGAGGGAGAAACAGCTCTGATGGCAGCATCCATAAACGGCAGCCCAGAGATTGTGCAGGCGCTGTTGGCAGCCAGGGCCGATGTGAACATCAAGTCAAAGGCTGGAGAATCTGCCCTCAGGGAGGCTGAGGAAAATCGCTTCCCGAAGATAGTTGAGCTTCTCAAAGATCGAGGCGCCGAAGACCACTAAGACGTTCCAAGCGCTCTACGCGGAACCCGCCAAGTTCTCCCCCGACGGGTGCCGTGTCAACTGGAGATACTTTTTAGCGGTGTCCGCCGCCATGGCCTCCACCGTGATACCCGGGCAGGGCGTGTTCGGCCCCGGCATCGTGGCCGGCATCGCCTGTATGACCGCGCCCATCCCGCGCCTCGTTGCCATGGAAGTGATTGAAGCGCTCCGCCCCGCGTTCCGGCAATGGTCCAGCGTAGCCGTGATGTGGGTCATAGCGATTGTCGACGTGGCCATAGAAGCCGTGGTGGCCGTGGAACCAAGGGCCAGCACCGATGAACACCCCGCCAACGAACCAATCGGGCCCGTAGTAGCCATAAGGTGCGCAGTCATACGGCGGATAGTCAAAGTATCCGTAAGGGCACACGGGAGATGGTCCAATGTTTACGCCCACCGCGACCTGGGCGTGGGCTGCCGGTGAACAAGAGAGAAGAGCAATAGCAAGTGCTACGAAAACAAGCGTGTGGATTTTGTGCATGATTTCTCCTTGATTATTTTGGATTGGTGAAACAACCCATGAGTTGTCTCAAAGGGTCACTTTTTCTTTTGAGACCTTTACACGACATCCCGCAAAGGCTTGGTACCTGCTATATCCTTCCGCGGCATTCGTTAGAAAACTCGGCGAATTGTCGAGGCATTTGCCGATCAAGCCCGCCGCGTTTGTCTGATCACAATCACAATTCCCAGCGCCGCCAGCACACTGAACAAGGCGAAAAGGAAGGCGCTCGAATATCCCCAGACGCCGATCACAACCCCGGCCAGCGGTCCGGTCAGGAAGAAGCTGACGTCGGCAAAGGCCGTGTAGACGCCCAGGGCCGCACCGCGATTGTTTTCCGTGACACGCTTGACGGCCTCAACGCCGATTGCCGGAAAAACCAGCGAGAAGCCGAAGCCAGTCATACCCGCGGCACAAAATGCCATCAAAGGCGAAGAGGCTCTCCAAAGCAGCAGCAGGCCTAGCGATTCAACAGTCAAGCAGGCCATTGCCACCGGGAACCCACCGAACCTGTTGATGGCCTGGATAAACAGTAGGCGCGCCGCGATAAAGGCCAGGCCAAAAGCTGTGAGGCATAGCGCTGCGCCCGTCCAGTGGCGGCTCAGGTAAAAGAGTGTGACGAAGGTGGCCAGTACGCTGTATCCGATGCCGCCCAGCGCCAGCGCCATGCCATGCGGTGCTACACGAAATGCCACGTCGCGGAATGGCAAATGCTCGCCGGGAGGGACGGTGACCGGGCTCTTGTAACTGGCGAGGGCCAGACTGAATCCACCGATGAGCAGGATGAGCAAGCCGATCGACCCAAGGCCCCACTGCTGATCGAGTGCGACCCCCAACGGAGCCCCCAACGCCATTCCCCCATAGGTGCTGATGCCGTTGAAGGAGATGACCTTGGCGGTGCTGGCCTGCCCGGCGCTGGTGATGCCCCACAATGTTGAACCGGTGGACCCCAGGCTCTCGCCCACGCCCAACACCAGCCGGCTCACAAACAATGCAGTGAGGCTTGCCCAGGGAATTGTGTGCAGGGTGGCTGCCACGATCAAGACCAGACCGCTCGCGGCGCAGCAACCCATCCCCCAGAGTACGGAGACCTTAGCGCCGGCGCGGTCGGAGATGCGGCCGGCCCAGGGTCGGCTGGCCAGCGTAGCAATGTACTGGATGCTGATGACAAGCCCGGCCAGCGCCGCGCTGAAGCCCATTCGAAAGTGAACATAGGGCGGCAGGACGGCCAGCGGCAGCCCGACAGAGACATAGACAACGAAGGTGAAATAAGTGAAGCTTACGATATGCCACGCGCTGCCATTTGCGGCGATAGAAGGCGGGATTGAAGCGCTGGCGTTAGAAGAAGATAGCATTCGTGAGCGGTGGCTTCCAGACGAGGGTAGCTAACCTCAAGTATAACGTAGATGAAAGTGCGGCAGAGTGCGGGCGCGCCGCTTGGGACTTAGACTGAAATTATGGCGTCCACATTCCACGTGGAGAACTTCGGATGCAGGGCAGCGCGTGCCGACGGCGAGGCGGTAAGCGACCGACTTTGTGCGGCGGGGCTTGTCCTCCAGAATTTCGTGTTGGCTGATGTGGTGATTGTGAACACATGCAGCGTGACGGCTGAGGCCGACCGCGCAGCGCGGGCCTTTATTCGCCGAGCGCATCGCCAGAATCCGAACGCTCGCATCGTGGTAACTGGTTGCTATGCGCAACGCGCGCCGCAGGAGTTAGCGGGATTGGAAGGTGTTTCAGCCGTAATCGGCAACAGCCACAAGGCGCTGGCACCTCAGATCGTATTGGGCCTGTTGGGGCGAGCGGCTCCTCACATGAGCAGCGAATTAATACAAGTGCGGACGGCAACAGATCTAGAGCGAGCGGGCAGCGAGCAGATGGCCCCACCGCCGGTGGTCTGGGCGGACGACCGCTTTGCGCACTCGTTTCTTGAAGAAGCGCAGGTCATTCCCGGCACGCAGACCCGGCCCAACCTCAAGATCCAGGAAGGCTGCGGGAACCGCTGCACCTTTTGCGTGATTCCGCAGACCCGAGGCTCTTCGAAAAGTCTGCCTGCGTCGAGCGTATTGAAACAGGTTGAGGGATTCGTGGCCGCCGGGGGCAACGAACTGGTGTTTTCGGGGATCAATCTCGGGCGCTGGGGACGCGATCTTTCTGCTTCGTCTCGAACAGGAGACAGCGGTCAGGCGCCCTCGACGCTGGCTGCGTTGGTTCGGCATATCTTCGAGCGGACCGGGTTGCCCCGGCTGCGGCTTAGTTCCATCGAGCCGATGGACTGGGACTCGGAGCTGATCGGACTGATGGCAGAGTTCGGCGGCAGAAGGCTCGCGCGTCACGCGCATCTGCCCTTGCAGTCCGGCTCGGATGCGGTGCTTCGACGGATGCACCGGCGCTACCGGCCGTGGCACTACGCCGATAAAGTTGCGTCGCTGGTGCGGGCCGCAGGGCCGGAGCTGACCTTGGGCGCTGATGTGATGGTCGGTTTCCCAGGCGAGAGCGATGCCGAGTTTGAGGAGACTCTGGCGTTAATCCGTGCGCTGCCATTTGGCTATCTGCACCTGTTTCCGTTTTCGCCACGGCCTGGAACGCCGGGCTGGGCGCTTCACGCTGAGAGGCCGGTTCCGGCTCAGGTGGCGGAAGAGCGAATGGCTGCGCTGCGGACCCTCGCCGGCGAAAAGACCAAGGCTCACCGCCTAAGTTTTGTTGGCCGGGAGTTGAATGCGATCACACTCCACACGCCTGCGGAGATGGCCGCGCGTGGCCGGACCGCTGCGCTGACCGAGAACTTTGTGCCCGTCGAGTTGAAAGGGCAGATGGATTCCAATCGACTGGTCCGTTTGCGGGTCACTGGGTTGACCGGCGAGATGGCATTGCAGGCACTTGATGTGACGCTTGAGCAGGTTACCACTGCTTCGCTGTGAGCTTGGGACAAGACTTAGCGGACCGACGAGGTTCAGCGTAAATAGCTGAAAATAGATGATCTACTTGACTTCGACATTGATCGAACCGGAAGAATGGGTTATCGAGTTAAATACCTGAGCGGATTTGTGGAAATATTTAGGGGGGGGTGGGGTACCCCCCGCTAGGGGGTACGAACCGGGCGCATGATTCACAACGAAGTACGATCGAAGTTTTGTCCCGCTCATTGATCGTCCCGCTCAATTTTATGTCTCCGGATTCACTCCGAATTCTCACTTCGCCAGACTATCTTGATTATGTGCCATCGGAGCGTAATTTTCTGCAAGAAGAGCGCGGGCAATGATGCAGCTTCCGAATGAGCGACGACGCAGGCAGAGCCCAAGCTTGTGCCCGAGATTTGTGATCCGGGCAATTCCTTTTCCCGCCGGATTGGGGGCAACCCGGCCCTCCTTGTGACTCCGAGGCTAACTTCTTTTAATAAGCTTCTTTCATGGTGCAATTCCTTTCATTCGAGTAGAATTGGAGCGATTGTCAATCTGATCATGTGCTGACAGTGAAGTCCTTGGCCTTTCCGCGCGAAAGCCCAAGCTGTCGAGCCAGTGTGCAAGGTTCGCCATCCGCCTCAAACGCCGCAAGGCTACACAAGGGAAACGTGGAGAGAAAGTGAATCGAAAGCTGTCGTTTCGAACTTTGAAAGGTAGAACGAAAATGTCAAGCTGGACGAAATCCTGTGCGTTCTCCCTGGTGGCGATGGTGTCGCTCCTTTTTGCGGGCTGTGGAGGAGGCAATGGCGGAACTACCTCGGTCGCTCCTGTCACCCCCGTCACCACAAAATACACCGTCGGAGGCACCGTTACGGGCCTCAAGGGCGCGGGCCTGGTCTTGCAGGACAATGGCGGCGACAATCTAGCATTGACTGCCAGCGGCAGCTTCACCTTTGCCACTTCTGTCGCCAGCGGCGGCGCTTATGCTGTCACGGTAAGCACACAGCCCACTGCCCCGGCGCAGCTATGCGTGGTCGCCAGCGGCAGCGGAACCGTCAGCGCCAATGTGACGAGTGTTCAGATCTCGTGCGGTGCAATTCCTAACCATTATATTGTCGCCGGCTCAGTCTATGGCCTCACCGGTTCGGGGCTGGTTTTGGGGAACAATGACGGCGACACCTTCGCCGTGACCAATGGCGGCTTTTTTCTCGAGGTTCTCGACAACGCAGACTACGACCTCCAGGTCTCCGCGCAACCCACCGGTCAAACCTGTGCGCTTTCCAATGGCAACGGAGCGAGCAACACGCTTCTCCCTGTTCAGGTTGTCTGCAGCAGCCAGTGGACCTGGACCGCAGGAAACGAAGGCGCCGGAGTCTATGGAACGCAGGGAACCGCTTCCCCCGGCAATATTCCTGGCAGGCGGTACGGGGCTGCTTCCTGGACCGATGCGTCGGGTAATCTCTGGCTCTTCTCCGGATTACAGCAGTACTGGCTCTCGAATAGCAATGAAGTCGTGACCCCAGTTAACGACCTGTGGAAATACACCCCTGGCACAACTGGAAAAGTCGGTCAGTGGACCTGGATGGGAGGTAACAGCAATCCGCTATCGAACGGCGCATCCCAGCCTGGAGTTTACGGAACGCAGGGAACTGCTGCCTCCGGCAACATTCCTGGGGGACGGCAAAACGCTGTTTCCTGGATCGATTCGTCAGGCAATCTCTGGCTCTTTGGCGGGTCAGGGTTCGACTCGGCTGGGAATCTGGGAGATCTTGACGACCTGTGGAAGTACACTCCAAGCGCAACGGGGGACACCGGTGAGTGGACCTGGATGGGCGGTAACAATACCGTACCCGTCGATCAAGGCACGCCCGGGGTCTACGGAACACCGGGCATTGCCGCCTCCGACAACATCCCTGGGGGACGGTAAAACGCTGTTTCTTGGATCGATTCGTCGGGTAATCTCTGGCTCTTTGGCGGGTTAGGGTACGACTCGGCTGGAAATCTGGGAGATCTCAACGACCTGTGGAAGTACACTCCGAGCACCAGGGGGGACGCGGGCGAATGGACCTTCATGAGCGGCAAGAGTATGATATTTGGCCAAGAAGTTTACCGAGCGCAGGGTATAGCCGCCCCCGACAACACTCCTGGAGCGCGGCTCTCCGCTGTGTCCTGGATCGATGCGTCAGGCAATCTCTGGCTGTTTGGTGGGGTTTTAGCCGGCCCGGCGACTTCGAATGGTGAAGATCTCAACGATCTGTGGAAGTACACTCCAAGCACAACGGGGAACACGGGCGAGTGGACGTGGATGGGCGGCAGCGGTACTGTGCAGTCTGGTTCCAGCGGCCAGACCGGAGTCTACGGAACGTTGGGAGTTGCGGCCCCCGGCAACATTCCCGCAGGACGGGACTCCGCTGTGTCCTGGATCGATGCGTCGGGCAACCTCTGGCTCTTCGGCGGGGAAGGCGAGGATTCGACCGGAAATAATGGACCGTTCAACGACCTGTGGAAGTACACTCCGAGCGCAACCGGTGACACGGGCGAGTGGACCTGGATCGCCGGTTCGAATCTTACGAATCAGCCGGGTGTGCAGGATGCTGGAACCCCCTCCGATAACGTACCTGCAGGGCTGACAGATGCCATAGGCTGGGCCGATTCGTCCGGAGACTTCTGGCTCTTCGGTGGGTCAGAAACCAACGACTTGTGGGAGTACAAGCCGTAGCCGCATGGTGGGCGGCTCAATGCAGGCAGCCCGCTCCTTCGCGCATTCCGGGGAATGAGCGGACTTCGTCTCTTTTCATGGGTGTCGAACCCATACAACGGGAAAAAACCGCGAGGGGTTGAGCACCGGCGACGTTCGGCCGACGCCGCAGCCAGGTTTTCTGCCAGAAAGATTGCGAGACTGCCCAAAAAATAATTCACCGACCGCTCTTGCAAGTTATCGCAGATTGCGATATAGTTATTACAGATTGCGATAGAGGTCTGGGTTGGGTGGTTGCCTTCTCCCAGAAAAGCTATGAAGCTCGGCGAGAAAATTCGTTATCTGCGGGAGGTCGAAGGCAGCCTGCGCGGACAGGACCGGGCGATGAGCCAGCAGGAGCTGGTGCGAGCGATTGAGGCCGAGATCGGCTCGAAGCTGAGCCAGAGCTATCTGTCGCAGATTGAAAATGGGGCGCGGCCGCATTTGACCAATACTACGCGGCAGATTCTCGCACGCTTTTTCAAGGTGCATCCGGGCTACCTGGTGGACGACCCCGAAGGCTACTCGCCGGAGCTGCAAAGCGAGCTGCGGCACTTTGAAGACAAGCTTGATCTGTGGCTGGTCGAGGGCGCGGAGCGATTCCGCCGCGATCCGGAGCTGATGCAGTCTTTGCTAACGCTGGCCCGCCACGACCATACGCGGGAGTGCCTGCTGCTGCTCGAAGCGATCCTGGAGACGCCGGGATTGATGCCGCGGCTGAGTGAAGTGCTGCGGCCGAAGGACAGAGATCCGAAGACAGAGAATAGAGAGAACAGGAATCACGGCACAACGGAGCCGGCGGCGGTGGGGCCGGCGCAACAGAGGCCTAAAGCGCGAGGCAGGAAAGTCGAGGCGTAGCGATGCACTGGGAGACCTTCTACTTTATTTGTTTTCTTGTGGGGCTGTTTCTAAGCGCGTTCTCGTTGCTTGGTTGCATGGGGCATTTCGGCGGACACTTTCATGTGCCGCACATGCCGCATGGCGCACATCTGCCGCACGGCTCTGTGCATCCTGGTGCGCACGGGGCAGTGCATGCGGCGGGAGGGGATCAAGGCGGAGGGCAGCCGACCCACTCGGTTCCCTGGTGGAATACATTCTCGATCATGATTTTTCTCTGCTGGTTTGGAGCGGCGGGATTTCTGCTGACACGGCATGGGGGCTTTGTAACGGGGGTTGTGCTGGTGCTGGCGTTGATTTGCGGCGTGGCCGGCGGAGCGATTGTGTTCTATTTTCTGGCCAAGGTGATGTTGCCCCACGAGCATGAGCTGACGGCGGACGAAACGGATGTCGTTGGTGTGGTGGGACGGCTCTCATCGGGCATTCGAGCGGACGGAATCGGTGAGATGGTCTACGAACAACTGGGCGCGCGTCACTCCGCCCCGGCACGATCGGAGGATGGAGCGCCGATTCAACGGGAGGAAGAGGTCTTCGTCGTTCGCTACGAAGAGGGGATTGCTTACGTTCGGCGGTGGGAAGAGGAAGCACAGGGATTAGGGACCAGAGGCGAAGGACCAGGGAGTTTGAAACAGGAGACGTTATGACGAACACGACCTTGCTGATCGTGGATATGGGCATCCTGGTGGGAATTTTTCTGCTGGGGTTTCTGGCAAAGATCTTCCCCAAAGACGGTCGGAACGCCGGCTCGAACACGGGAGCGAAAGACAGGGGACAGGGACCAAGACGATAGGGAACAAGGGTTGGCAACTTCGGCACTCCGCTGGGCCGGGAGCCGGCCGATTGCAGAGGATTTCAACCCGAGGTCTCTGAGGAGCGAACGCTGCAAAACCACTAACCACTTACTTCCCGGAAGAAAGGGCCGGGATCTCAATGAACGAATTAATGAACGGAGTGAACGAATCGATGATTATCATTGTCGGACTTTGCGTGCTGGCGGTGATTTTCATCCTGGGCGTTATCACCTCGCTATACCGGAAGGCCGGTCCGAACGAGGCATTGATTGTTTACGGATTTCGCGGCCCGCGGGTGGTCAAGGGCCACGGCACGGTCATCTTTCCGATGGTGGAGAGCTGCCGTCAGTTGAGCCTCGAGCTGATGAGCTTCGATGTAGCTCCGAAGCAGGATCTCTACACAAAACAGGGCGTGGCCGTGACTGTCGAGGCCGTCGCGCAGATCAAGGTGCGCTCGGATCAGGCCTCGATTCTTACCGCGGCAGAGCAATTTCTGACCAAGGGGCCGGAGGAGCGCGAAGGGCTGATTCGGCTGGTGATGGAAGGCCATCTGCGCGGCATCATCGGCCAGTTGACGGTGGAACAGATCGTCAAGGAGCCGGAGATGGTGGGCGAGCGGATGCGCGGCACCTGCGCCGGCGATATGAGCAAGATGGGGCTTGAGGTGATTTCGTTCACCATCAAGGAAGTTCGCGACAAGAATGAGTACATCGCAAATATGGGACGGCCGGATGTAGCGCGCATCAAGCGCGATGCCGACGTAGCAACGGCTGAGGCAGAGCGCGATACATCGATTTTGCGGGCCAATGCACTGCGCGATTCGTCGGTGAACAAGGCTAAGGCCGATCAGGAGCGGGTGATTGCAGAGACCGCTTCGGCGACCCGGCAGGCCGAGGCGCAACGCGATCTCGATATCAAGAAGGCGGAGTATGCGGAGCAGAGCCGCCGCCAGCAAGCGAACGCGGACAAGGCTTATGAGTTGCAGACCAACGTGATGCTGCAACAGGTCACCGCCGAACAAGTGAAGATTCAGCAGGTGGAAAAAGAGGGGCAGATCAAGGTGCAGGAAGCGGAGATCCTGCGCAATGAAAAGCAGCTGATCGCGACTGTGCTCAAGGCCTCCGAGATCGAGCGGCAGCGCATTGAGAACATGGCCGCCGCAGAAAAGAATCGTCTGACGACAGAAGCCGAGGGCCGTGCTTCCGCTATTCGTGCACAGGGCGAGGCTGAAGCCAGCATCATCTTCCAGAAGGGCGAAGCCGAAGCCAAGGCGATGAGCGTGAAGGCTGAGGCTTATCAGGAATGGAACCAGGCCGCGGTGGTCGACAAGCTGCTGACCAACATGGCCGATGTGGTAAGAGCCATGGCCGAGCCGCTCAGCAAGGTGGATCACATCACCATTGTTTCGACGGGCAACGACGACGCCGCCGGGGCACACAAGATTACCGGCGACATGACGCGGATTGCGGCGCAGGTGCCGGCATTATTTGAGGCGCTGAGCGGGATGGACATCAAGCAGTTGATGTCGAACGTGAAGGCGATCAAGCCGAAGACGGAAGACAACGGGAAGTAACTATTAGCCTCCAGCCTTTGACTCTCTGCGTGTTCAGTGGGAGTTAGAGGCTGGGGCGAGTGAGCGAAGAGTTCCTGGAGAGCATAACTGCGGGTAGGTGTCAGGAAGAGTTACAAGCTAGAGGCTGAATTGAAGGAGGATCATCATGGCACTATTGGAGAGAGTAAGCACTTTGCTTCGCGCCAATCTTAACGACCTGGTGGAGAAGGCCGAGGACCCGGAACGGTTATTGAAACAGGTTGTGCTGGATATGGAGAACCAACTGATGCAGGTGAAGACGCAGGTGGCGATTGCCATCGCCGACGAACACCTGCTGGGAAAGAAGCGCGCCGAACAGATTGCGCAGGCGGCCGAGTGGCGGCGCAAGGCCGAGTTGGCCGTCGAGAAGGGTCACGACGATCTGGCCCGCGCAGCATTGGAGCGGGCGCTGAGCCATGATCAATTGGTGGTCGGGTTCACGACGCAGGCCGAGGACCAGAAGCACGAGGCCGACAACCTGCGCCAGGCGCTGCGCAAGCTGGAACAGAAGTTGAATGAAACGCGCGCGCGCTGCGAGATGCTAATGGCCGAGCATCGCCGCGCCAAGGTAGTGGGGCGCGCTACACAGGCTCGACAGATCGTCGGCAACAACCAGGAACATGCGATAGGACGAATGCAAACCAAGGTCCATCTCATCTCTGCCGAAAACGCGGCGGCCTGCGAGGTGCTCACTCCCGAGACGCTCGAAGATCGTTTCCTGGCCCTGGAAAGCGAGGACAAGGTTGAGTTGCTGCTGAAGGAGATCAAGAGCCGGCGGGCGCTGCCGTAGGGCGGTGCGGCTGAGGTCTTTCATCACTTCAAGGGTTCTGCGCGTCCGGTGATGCGGGATTTGCGTCTAATAATAAGGCAGGATGAAAACCCGCCCCGGCAGGGCCTCGGTTGGAACAGGCGCCAAGAGGGGTGATTTAGCCTTGTGACAAGCTCCTTTGGCACTTTCTCCGCATTTTTGGGCGAAGGGCTATGTGGGCGCCAAATTCGCGACTGAGGAACGAATGCACTCACGCTGTTTTGTTTTAACTGCGACGCTTGGGGCCGGTCTGGCCCTGCTGGCGTTGTCCGGTAATATTTCTGCGCAGGAAGCGGTTTCGCATCAGGCCATTCTAGCTGAGCTTCCCGAGGCTCCGGCGCCGCAGTTCCAGGCGACTACGGCAGAGCCTTCGACACAGCAGACTGCGGATGGGCCGAGTCAGAACACACCGCCGCCGACGTCTGACGGTGGACAAAGTGGCTCGGCACAAGCTACCGAGAGCGACTCAAGTTCAAAGACTTCCACTCAGCAGCCCGATAAGGAAAAGAGCCAGCACGAAAAGGCCGATGAGCAGATCAAGGAGCAGGAGAAGCAGCGGGTGGTGGGCGTTTTACCGCAGTTCAATATCTCCTATCGCAGCGATGCCGTTTCGATGACCGCGGGACAGAAGATGAAACTCGCGTTTCGCTCCACGATCGACCCGGTAGCCTTTGGAGCGGCATTTGTCGTGGCCGGCTTTCACGAGGCCTTGGACGAAGATACGGGATTCGGGTGGGGAATTGAGGGCTATGGAAAACGGTCTGGAGCTGCTTACCTCGACGCATTCGACGGCACAATGATCGGCAACGGCATCCTGCCGTCGATTCTGCATCAGGATCCGCGCTATTTCCGAATGGGACACGGAACCGTCACACATCGGCTTCTTTATTCTCTAGCAACCAACGTCATTTGCAAGCACGACAATACGCACAAGTGGGAGCCCAATTACTCCAACGTTGGCGGCAACATTATTTCGGGCGCTATTTCCAATCTCTACTATCCATCCAGCAACTCGGGAATTGGCCAGACATTTAGCAACGGGCTTGTGGTGACCGCCGAAGGTGGATTCGGTTCGATCTTCGACGAGTTCTGGCCGGACATCTCGCGCAAGTTGCTTCATCGCGATCCGACACACGGCTTGGACGCCCAGGCGCGAGCGGCCGACAAGCAGAAGAAGGAATTCGATCAGATTCCAAAATAGTCTGGCTCCGAAATAGTCTTGAGGGCGTAGACGCGGCCAAGGGCATCGTTTGTTTCGCCGACCGAGCTTTCGTCCGCAGTCCGCGCGGCCTTCGTGTTTCGACTTGCGCGTTGTTGGGGAAAGGTGGGAGTGCGGCCGCTTGCCACCCTCACGGTCGTGGCCTGATACTTCAGGATGAGCGGTGCAGCACCCCAAGCACGCGCCGTTCTAAAAGGGTCCGTGATGTTGATGATTCACCCGCGCGTTTATTTCCTGTCTGCCGCTCTATTCTTATTCTTCTTGACTACGCCCTCCGGGATTACACAGACCGCGCCGGCAATTGCCGCGCCTCAGGACGGCTCAGGCGCCTATGCAACGGGAACGTATCGCAACCTCTTCGCCGAGGCCGGTCACACGCCAACGGAGATACGGGCCAAGATCGACGCGGCCTACGCCCAACTTTTTCACGGCGACCCGCAAACGCAGGCCGTCGCCTTTGCCGCAGGGAGCAATGCGAACGGGCCGTTGATGTATCTGACCGACTGGGCCAACCACGACGTGCGCACCGAGGGCATGTCGTACGGCATGATGATCGCCGTTGAGTTGGGGAAGAAGGCGGACTTCGATGCGCTATGGAACTGGGCGAAGACTTATATGTACATCAGTGACCCCAAGCACCCGTCTTACGGCTATTTTTCGTGGTCGTGCAAGACGAGTGGCGAGCCAAACGACGAGACTCCTGCGCCGGATGGCGAAGAGTACTTTGCGATGTCGCTGCTTTTCGCGGGCAATCGCTGGCCGGGCGGGCAGGGCATTTACGACTATCACGCAGAGGCAGAGAAGTTGCTCACCACGATGCGCCACAGAGCGGTGATGACCGGCGCGACGAAGCGCGGAGAGCGCAGCATCGGTCCAGAGGTGAACGAAGAAAAGGCAATGATCCTGTTTGTGCCGGGGATCATGGCGCAGCCATTCACCGATCCCTCTTACCATCTTCCCGCCTTTTATGAACTGTGGGCGCGCTGGGGACCGGCGGAAGACCGCGCCTTCTGGATGCGCGCCGCGGAGGTGAGCCGGGCGTTTTTTGTGAAAACTGCTGATCCGCAGACGGGGCTTACGCCCGACTATGCCAACTTCGACGGCACACCGCACGTCACGCATTTTTCGCAGTCCGGAGAGTTCGCCTACGACGCGTGGCGCACGGCAAGCAATTGGTCGGTCGACTGGTCATGGTGGCACAAAGCGCCCGCAGAGGAGCAGTTGAGCGATCGCATCCAAAACTTCTTTGCATCGCGGGGCATCGATAACTGCGCGCCCATCTACGCGCTCGATGGCAAAGAGGTGGACGCTGCGCCGGGGCAGAACCACCATGAACACCGGGCCGGGTTGCTGGGCGTTAACACCGTGGCAGGGTTAGCGGCGACGGACCAGGCTCGCGCAAGGCTTTTTACGGATGCGCTGTGGAAGGCGCCAATTCCCGCTGGGGAGGGCCGCTACTACGACGGCATGCTCTACCTGATGAGCCTGATGCATGTGAGCGGCGAGTTCCGTATTTGGCCCCCTACGCGATAAGGCCCCTCATCGTCTCAAAATTAGACATATCCAAACCGGAATTCCAAGGGAGTTCAAAGTGTTTCGGTTTGTGATTCATTTTGTGTGATGCACTCTCTCGTCGTGCCGATATGTAGAAGGATGCAAGGTTTGCATTTGCACGTTTTGCGAGCGTTGCCGGTCGAGTCCTCGGAGAGTTCGGTGCAATGAACCGCATGTTCAGGGAGAGGATTATCGTAACGCTGCTGGTCACGTTGCTGGCGGCGGCGCTGGGGACGCTGGCTGGGTATTTGCTGGGGCGCGAGATTTCGCTCCAGTTGGCGCAGCGTAAACTATGGGAGGATTCGGATCGCATGATCGCGATCTCGGAGACATTCTCAAAAGAAACGCGCACCGCGCTCGCGCAGATCAACGGCGCGCCATTCCAATTTTGTTCCGAAGCCGAGATGTCTTTTGTTCGCACTCTTATCTTTCAATCGCATTTCCTGAAGGATGGAGGACGGATGGTCGACGGGCGGATCGTTTGCTCGGCCACGCTACGCGGAGTGGATCTGCCCCAGGCGCAAATGAAGCCCGATTTCGTGCAGCCTGACGGCACTCTGCTCTATCGTAATCAGGCTCCCCTGATCGTTCGGAATTTGCGGGCGGTCGTTGTGCAGTCGGGCAGTGCGTACGTCGTCTACACGCCGCATCTTATGGATTTACTGACTGTTACTACTTCTCGATTCATGCTCGTCGCTACCAGCGATCCAAGCCTTGTGCCGACGTCGGAGAGCAGTGCAGACCCGGCGCGAATGAAACAGCTACAGATCAACCAGGCGATTTCGCATGAAGGGAATTGGCGGGTGGACGACACTTTCTATGCCACGCGCTGTTCCGCTCGTTATTTCAAGTGCGTTTCCGCCAATATATCGATTCACGAAGCGCTGCATAATGGCCGCAGAATGCTCGCGATCTTCAGTGCCGGGACCGGGGTGATTGGCGCCCTTCTTGGTTTTCTATTTTTGCTTTTTTACTTCCGCAATCGCGGCATGGAGCAGCAGCTTCGGCGCGCCATTCGCCGGGACAAGCTGAGGATTTTTTATCAGCCAATCGTGAACCTGGACAGCAAGCGAATTGTGGGAGCCGAGGCGCTGGCGCGTTGGACCGACGAGGAGGGTTTTGCGGTCGGCCCCGATGTCTTCGTCAGAATCGCTGAAGAACGTGGTTTTGTGGGAGAGATCACTGAGCTGGTCGTGCGACATGTTTTGCGCGACATGGGCGAGTCGCTGCGCAGGGACGCTGATTTCCGGATCAGCATCAATGTAGCCGCGGCAGATCTGACCGATCCCAACTTTTTGCCCATGCTGGAAGAAGAGCTGCGAAAGGCCTGTGTCCCCGCCGACCAATTGGCGATCGAGATCACGGAGAGTTGCACCGCGCGGCAGGAAGTGGCAGAGGCGGCGATCCTTCAGCTACGGCAGAAAGGGCACAGCATTCATATAGACGACTTCGGCACCGGGTATTCGAGCCTCTCCTATCTTCACAAGTTGTCGATCGATGCGATAAAAATAGACCGCTCTTTCACGCAAGCAGTTGGCACACAGGCGGTGACTTTGAGTATCCTGCCGCAGATTCTTTCGATGGCCCAGGCGCTCAAGCTGCAAGTGATTGTGGAAGGAGTGGAGACTCGCGAGCAAGCCGAATATTTTCTCGCCATGACTGACTCGGGTACGATTCTGGCACAGGGCTGGCTCTTTGGCCGGCCGGCTGCGGTCGAAGCATTCTGTCAATTAATTGAAAACCAGGAACAGAAACTGCTCGCTGTCGCCAACGTGGCCTAAGGCTGAATGGAGCATCAGCCTCGTCGCGGCGCTTCCATAGAGAGCTCTCGGCCTCGAGCTAATGCGCGCTTGTTCAACTCAGTCCAGCGCGGGTTTTTGACCAGCCTCCGGAGAGCGGCGTCGACGTTGACTTCTTGCAGCACACCTGTGATTCCGAGAAGCGCGCCGAGCATCACCATATTTCCCGCGCGTGCATCGCCCAGCTCATTGGCGATTTGCGTGAAGGGCCGCGCCAGCACATGGACGCCTTCCTGATTGCAATCGGCGGGGAACTCTTCGCCGTTGTAGAGAATCCATCCTCCGGCGGGCACGTTCTTGATGAACTTTCTGAGCGACGGTTCATTCATCGCCACCAGCACGTTGGGATTCGCCACCATCGGCGAGTCAATCAGGTGTCTTGAAAGGCGCACATGGCAGTTGGAGGTGCCCGAGCGCATCTCCGGCCCATACGACGGTAGCCAGGAGACCTCGAGGCCTGCGTCGAGTCCCGCCTCGGCCAGCACCTCGCCGAGCAACAAGACACCCTGGCCGCCAAAACCCGCAACGCGCACGCGAAGATCCAGATCGGTTATTGTGCCCGGATTGCCTTCGGGAAGGCTCTCGTTATCGACGCCGAGGATCTGCGGAATCTGGTCGAGGGCCGGTGCGGATTTGTGTGGTTGATCCAGCTTTGGCTCTTTGGTGCGATCGCAAAAGACGCCCAATGGAAATGTCTTCTGCATTACGTCGCGCACCCATTGCTGCGCCTGAACCGGAGTCATTTTAAATATCGTCGGGCAGGGAGAGAGAACCTCGATTAACGAGAAGCCCAATCCGCGCACCTGATTCTCCACGGCGCGCTTGATCGCACGCGTCGCCTGCACAATCTGCTTTGTATCTCCCAGGCCGACGCGTTCGATGTAAACCGGAGCCTCGAGTGTGGCCAGCAGTTCGCATACGTGCAGCGGGTAGCCTTCGTTTGCTGCGCTGCGTCCTTCCGGAGTGGTTGCGCTCTTTTGCCCCAGTAAAGTCGTTGGCGCGGACTGCCCGCCGGTCATGCTATAGACGGCGTTGTTGATAAAAATCATCGTAATGCTCTCGCCGCGATTGGCTGCGTGCAAGATCTCCGATGAACCGATGGCCGCTAGATCGCCATCGCCTTGATAGCCAATGACGATGCTTTCAGGCCTGCTCCGCTTGGCTCCAGTGGCCACGGCAGGCGCACGGCCGTGCGCCGCCGATATGTTACCCACGTCAAAATAGTTATAAGTGAAAACCCCGCATCCTACGGGGCCGACAAGGATCGTCCTGTTCTGAATACCTAACTCGTCGATGGCCTTGGCGAGCATCTTATAGACCTGGCCGTGCCCGCAGCCGGGGCAGAAATGCGTCTGGTGCTGCAGCTCCGCCTTCCGCTCGTAGCGCTCGTAAAAGGCCTTTGCCTTGCTGTGCGACACCGCATATTCTTGAACCATCTCGCTGCTAGACATGGGCCACCTGCCTGTCTTCCGGCTGCGGCGCCGATGTGATTTGCCGTGCCTGTGTTCGCACAAAGCCGAGCACTTCTTCATGCGACGGCACATTGCCGCCGACGCGGCTGAGAAACTCGACTGGCCGAGCGCCGTTCAACGCCAGCCGGACATCTTCCAGCATCTGGCCATTACTCATCTCAACTACGATGAAGGTCTTCGCGTGTTCTGCCAGACGCTTGAAGTGCAACTTGGGAAACGGAAAGAGCGTAATGGGCCGCAGCACACCGACTTTGAGTCCATCGGCGCGCGCCTCCGCGGCTACTGCCTTCAGAATGCGACCCATGATTCCGTAGCCCGTCAGCACGATCTCCGCATCGTCGGTGCGCCATTCTTCTGCGAGCACCTCGCACTCTTCGGCGCGGCGATACTTGGCTTCGAGATGATGTTGGTGCGCTTCCATCTCGTCGATATCCAAATGCAAAGACGTAATTAGATTGCCGCGCGTCTCTTCAGTACCGATGACCGCATAAGTAGGCGTTCGGGGCTCAACGGCGGTCTGCGGAAAGGCCACCGGCTCCATCATCTGACCGATAAATCCATCGGCGAGCACGACCACGGGGTTGCGATAGCGGTCTGCCAACTCGAAAGCCAGCGCTGTAAGATTCGCCATCTCCTGCACCGAGTGAGGAGCGAGGACGATGGTGCGGTAGTTGCCATGGCCGCCACCTTTTACAACCTGATGATAATCGCCCTGTTCGGCTGCAATGTTGCCCAGACCTGGACCACCGCGCGTGATGTCGGCGATCACGCAAGGCAGCTCTGCACCGGCCATGTAGCTGATGCCTTCCTGCATGAGGCTGATGCCGGGGCCGCTCGAGGCCGTCATCGATCGTACGCCCGTCGAAGCGGCTCCATAGAGCATATTCATCGCCGCAACTTCGCTCTCGGCCTGCAAGAAAACCCCACCCGCTTGCGGCATATAGAGCGCCGCAGCCTCGGCGATCTCGCTGGCCGGAGTGATCGGATAACCGTAGAACGCGCGGCATCCAGAGAGGATCGCGCTCCGGACAATCGCTTCGTTCCCCTTCATCAGTTGCTTGCGCATTCGCTTGCTCCTGCATTTTCCGCTTCACGGCCGCGCGGCTCATCGCTCACCCGAGGCACGATTTTCAACACCGTAATTGCTCCCGGCTCAGGGCAGACCATGAAGCAGATGCCGCAGGCCGTGCAACTGACGCCCGTATAAGCCGCAGTGCGATAGCCGTAGCGATTCAGCTTCTCATTGAGGACGATCAGCTTCGGTGGGCAGGCATCCACGCAAAGTCCACAGCCCTTGCACTCCTCCACGTCCACCCGCATCTGGCCGCGGTCCTGCTTTACTGCATTCGCCATTCTGTTCCTCTTCGCCGATGCGATTCACTCGAAAGATAAGTTGCCGATCACATGAAAGGCAGGGGCAGCCCTGAAATCCTTCATTCTCGGCCTCTGGATGCTGCTCGGCAGTGATGCACATCACCTTGACGCTGCCCTGAGTTTTCGCGGGGCAAGCGCTGACTGTTGAAACAAAACGGGTTGTATTGCCAGGTGGGCCGATGAACAAGCGCAGTCTAAAGACTCCGTTGGGCAGCTACACTGACACGCGAGCGCCTGACGGGTTATCTAATTCCAGTCTTCGGTTTCTTGAGGAAATGCCTACTCTTTTGGCTCGCGGAAGACGACTGCAGTGAAGCTGAAGATGTCGGTATCCTCATCCTTCCAGCAGTCGGCGGCCATGCCGGCCTTGCGGCAGGTCTGCTCCAGAAAAGTCTGCCGGTCCCACTTCTGCTCAACCGGGACTTGAGGCAGCAGCAGCCCCTCCGAGTTACCGTTCTTCACCAGCAACCCGTGCTCGCCGATTCTGATCTGATCGATCTCAGTTACGTGACGCAAAGGCGAGAGCACTGAGATTTCATATGTGAGCTGCGGCAACTCTTCAACTGAGACCGCCTGGAAGCGGGGATCGCTTAGAGCGGCATGAGCGGCTGTGTCGCGCACAGTGATATATAGCGGCTTGACCGCTGAGGTGTAGCCGATACACCCGCGCAGATCTCCGGATTTAGTGATCGTAACGAAAGCCCCGCGCTCCTGATTGAGCGTCGCACTGGCGCTGGCTGGCGGTTCATATAACTCGCCCTTCTCAACCGCATACTCCACCGACTTGCGTGCCAGCGCGAGCAATTCGCTCTTGTCCTTTTCGCTCAGCGAGAAGGGAGTTTGCGAAACCATCGCCGCCGGAGCCTTCACAAAAACATCCGCGCTGTAGCCTACAACACGCGAGTGGTCGCCGGTTACATCGCCCGAATTCGCATACTTCAAGACGCGAGCCTGATTGGCTCCCATTCGTTCGGCGTAAATCATCGAGGCCACGATGGGCGCGCCACCACAAGCCTCCCACACGCGCGATTGGAAGTTGCGAGACATGCTGAAGTAGTCCCAGGCTTCGAGCGCATTGAGCGTCTTGTGGTCGATTTTAACCGCGTCGTCATAGGTGTGAAAATGCGAAAGATCGGAACTGGCAAGAACGAGCGTATCGCCTTCCCTGTCTTCGCCCTTGATCAGTTTTGCCAGCGCCACGCCCAGCGCGCGGCTGTTCGCATAACTCTGGTCGCCCATAACAATCGGCACCAGTTCGAAGTTGCCCAGCACTTTTGTGAGCCATGGCAACTCGACTTCTATCGCGTGTTCGCCGCCCTCCGCGGTAGCATCGTGGCCTTTGGTCGATAGCCGCATTGTCGAGTTCGCCTGCACCAACCGGCGCGCAAAGGCCTTGTCCACCGGCACATCTCCGAGCGGCGTCGCGTAGGCATCTCCCTCATAGACGGACGTGAAGTCGAAGTCCTCGTGGTGCGACGGCGCGATCACTACGACGCGCGAAAACTTGTGTCCCTTCAATGCGGCGTAGGTATATGCGGCCACAGGGCCGGAGTAGAAGTAGCCGGCATGAGGCGCCACAACGGCAAGGATCTGGTCGGTGACCGGCTGTCCGGCAGCCCGAGCGAGCAGGTCGTCGATCATGGCTGAAAGCTCCCTTGGGTCCGAGGGATAAAAGGCCCCGGCAACGGCTGGCCGCCTCACCTCGGGCGAGCCTCCAGTGTTCATGTGCTTGAGCGGCGTGAAGATCAGCAGAGCAAGAAGCGGAACGGTCAACCAATATGTGTTCAGATTCATGGCGATATGCATCTGCGAGCCCTCCCTGCTAAGTTATGCGTGCCAGATGCCCGCGATAGGTTGCCGGCAAAATGGGCAACAGTTCTTCTCGATCAACATCCGGCTGGCCGCGAATCCCACCCGCTCGACGAGTATCTTGCGGCACTTGGGGCAGTAAGTATTCTGCGCCGGATGACCCGGTACATTGCCAATATAGACGTAGTGCAGGCCCTCGGCGTCGGCAATCGCCTTGGCGCGCTCGAGCGTCGGCACCGGCGTGACAGCCAGATTTTGCAAGAGGTATCCGGGATGAAATTGCGTGAAATGCAGTGGCACATCTTCGCCGAGATTTGCCTTGATCCACTGCGCAAGGCCGCGAAACTCCTGATCGCTGTCGTTGAGATCCGGCAGCACCAGATAGACAATTTCCGTCCACTTATCCATCTTGCGAAGATTGACGAGCGTGTCCAGCACCGGCTTTAGGTTGCCATTGACGACCTGCCGATAATACGACTCGGAGAAGGACTTCAGGTCGATCTTCACCGCGTCCATCTTTCCGTACGCCGTCTTCAACGCTTCCTCTTGTATAAAACCGTTCGAGACCACAAGGCTGCAAATGCCGGCCTCGTGGCCCGCATCGGCCGTGTCCATCAGATACTCCGAGAAGACGACGGGCTCGCTGTAAGTAAAGGCGATCGTGGGACAGCTATGTAGCCTGGCGAGTTCGGCGACGCGCCGCGGAGGAGCGTACTGCGCGGGAACCTGCTCGGGGCGGGATTGTGAGATCTCCCAGTTCTGGCAGAACTTGCAATTGACATTGCAGCCCGCCGTACCCAGCGAAAAGGCGGTGGTTCCGGGAAGATAGTGGAAGAGCGGTTTCTTTTCCACGGGATCGACGTGTGCCCCGGCGACCTGCGAATAGACCAGCGTGTAAAGTGTGCCGCCGCGATTTTCACGCACACCACAGTGACCGCGTTCCGTGTCTACCACGGTGCATGCGCGCGGACAGAGCTCGCACTTGATCTTGTGATTGGGAAGCTTCTGGTAGAACTTAGCTTCGACGATGTAACGCGGGTCTTCCTCGACGACGGAAGTTACGCCGGAGGGTCCCGCGACATCGAGATTACAAAACATAACTCAGTTGCTCAAACGCGAGGCGGAGACTCTCTTGAATCAGGGCCATCTTCCGGTACGGTCCGTCGCCTTGATCAAGGCTTACGGCACCCTAAGAAGCTTTGCTGTGATGGCCGGCACTTGTGGGGGAATGCAAATTGCTTTTGGCATCTGATTCGGCCGGTCTGACCGGCGTTGCTCCGTCGAAAGGATAAACTAATCCCGTGACAACGAGCGCTGATTCTGCGAGTTAGGAGCCCATGCACAAGAACCAGCCGGGCGAAGTTAAAACTCTTTTGGCAGGAGATCGCTGGAGCTTGCGCGATTTTATTGTGACCGCAGCTCTCTTTCTTGCCAGCGCCGCGGTGACCCTTTGGCAGAACGCGCACCTCACCATTCTCTGGGATGCAAGCTATACGCTGGACACGAGCGTCCGCATCGCGCTTGGCCAGATGCCCTATCGCGACTTCCCGCTCGTTCACGCGCCGCTGACCTTCCTGATTCAAGCCGCTATCATTGGCCTGACTGGAAGGGTCTTTTTCCATCACGTCGTCTACGCCGCGATCGCAGGCGGACTGGGCACCGTGCTGACGTGGCGAATCACACTCAACGCGCTGCGAGGACGCCTGCGGGGATATTGGACGGTCGCTGTTCTGCTGGCCGCACCGCTGACGGTGTTGGGAATCTACAGCGTTCTGCCGTTTCCCTCCTACGACTGCGACTCAGTCCTCTCCATCCTCTTCGTCATACTGCTCTTGCAGCGGCTTCCAGCGGCTTCCGACCCGGTTGGTTCAGTTCAATCCATCGGCGCCTGGGCGTTTTTCCGTTACTTCTTCGCGGGCGCAGCGATTCCGCTGCCGATGTTCTTCAAGCAGAACATCGGTCTTCCTATGCTGGCCGCTGCGTTCACACTTGTTCTGTTGCTCTTGATTGCGAGGTGGGTTCGCCGCGGATCAGCCTCTTTTGGAAGCGCAGACTTGGGCGCTCTGCTCTGCGGTGCGGTTGCCTCGCTGCTGGCTGCGGTCATTCTTCTGCACTTTACCTGCGGAGTTGGTAACTATATCCATTGGACAATCCGTTTTGCGGCACAGCGCCGGCTGCCGGGCTTAACCGACATGCTTGGCATCTATGCGGAGCCGTCCCTGCTCTGGTGGATCCCGGTTGTGGCCGCGGCTCTCGTGCTTTTGCAGAGCCATGTCGCCAAGGCACTTTGGGCGCGGCTCGTTGCGTTGGGATTGCTGGCTGCGCCGTTCATTTGGACTCTCGTGGGCCTGTTTCTATCCTCAGACATGGACGACCGCGCGGCTGATCTTCTTGCCCTGTGGCCGTTGCTGCTGGTTCTCAGTGGGGCGCTAACGCTGCTCAATCTGTGGCGCGATCTTCTCCGCAACCCTGGGCACGATGCCGGGCCGCGTGCTTTACTGCCTTTCCTTACACTCGTCGCTATCAACGGGACACTGCTCTCCCAGCAGTTATGGGGATCGACTTATGCCATCTGGCCGTTGCTCGTTCTTCTCGTTGCTGAATTGGTTGCTTTCCTGGCTTCGATTGAGTCGGCTCAGACAAACCCAGAGATTGCCCCTCGACTTCGATTCGTCACGCCGGTTCTGGCAGTGGTCGTTTCGGCGACGCTCGCCGTCTGCGGCGGCCTCTACATGGCCAGCGAAGAACGGCTGTCTTACGCAAATCTTGAAGGCCGGGTGGCGCATTCGGCGGAACCTGCCCTGCGAGGCATGGCATTGGCCGGCGAATATCTGCCGGAATTTGAAGAGCTGTTGCGCTTCGCAGCTAGCGAAATTCCCTCTTCCGACGGGATGATTCTCATGCCCGGCGAGGATCCATTCTACTTTGTCACAGACCGCATTCCGCAGTTCCCCGTTCTGCTGTTTGATCGATCCACCGACCCGCTTTCGCCGGCGGAGTTGGTGAACGAGTCTCGCGCTCGCAAGATTCGCTGGCTGATCGTGAAGCGCGATCTGCAAATCAAAGAAGACCCCACACCGCAGCGCGCAACCGCACTTGACGCTCTTCAGCAGGTCTTTCTGCCGTATCGAACCTTGAAAGGCTACAGTGTGTACCGCCGTCCGTAGCTCTTATTGCGAACAAAAGGACCAATCTTGGATTGCACAGGAATCGGACCGGTCCGACAATATCGCAGAGAGTCAATTGAATGCTTCAAGAGACTCTGTGACGCTGCCAGTGTGGGGACTTTGCGGCGGGAAGGCCAGAGTTGTGCTTGAGGCATTGCGAAGGACGGTCGGTGCGTGCGCCGGCATAAAACACGCCAGAAAGGTTGCTGCAATCAGCCGTAGATCGCTCCAAAGCGTGGCCCGGCACATGTAACGCACATCGATGCGAGCCTTGAGCGGACGAATGTGACGGTTATAGAAGAGGTCGAGCTGGCTGGGTTGAACATGGCGAAGTATCTCCTCCTCTCGGCGAAAAATGAGCGTAGCCGCGCCGGTGATGCCGGGACGGTAGGGCATATTCGCGATGCCCGCATATTGCGGCAGCTTGGGCCGTGGACCGACAAGGCTCATCTCTCCGCGCAGGACGTTGTAAAACTGGGGCAGTTCGTCAATCTTGAGTTTGCGCAGCCGGCGTCCAATGCCGGTAACGCGGTGGTCGCCGTCGCAAGTGAGGCCTGGGCCGCCCCGCCCGGAACTGATGGTCATGCTGCGAAATTTGTAAATGCGGAAGAGACGGCCGCCGCGGCCTACACGCTGCTGAGGGAAAAAGGCAGGCCCCGGCGAAGAGAAACGAACGCAAAGCGCAACCGCAAGCATCGGAAGTCCGAAGATGGCAAGAATCAACAATGAAACGCAGATATCGAGCATTCGCTTGGAAAGTGAGAGACTCCATCTGCTCGCCGTGGGATTCTGGATTCGCCCCTCTTGCGCGGGTGTGCCTTTGAAGGCGGCCGACATCCTATCAACTGAAATGGCAGGAATGGAAACAGTGTTCGGCTCAGGCGAGCGGCTGATAACTTGCATGGAGATTGACCTCGTCGAGATGAAGAGTTTTCACAGCGTTGGCAACACCGGGTGACATAGCAGCCAATCCGCAAGGCTGCCAGACGGGGCTGAACAGCCAGACGTTTCGGTCACCGCCGCAAATCGGATTCCACCTGAATCATCGCTTGGATTGGTTGTGAATAGGCGGTCGAAGAAGAGATTTAGGGGATGCGGGAGACTCAAACGGGAAGAGTCCCATTATCGAAATCCTATGAGCCCGTTCCAATGAAAGCGTACTGAGAAATAATGCAAATGGAGGACTCAGACCAAGCGCGCCCGTGCACTCGCGATCCACGCTCTTTTTGGGCAGGAGTGCCGGCGTGGATCGCGACGATCAGTACAGACTTCTCTTGATTCGGCATCGGAGCCCGACTTATTTCAGCACGTTGATCGCGGCTGCGCCCAGTCCGAGCTGGGAGAGGATCTGCGACCAGGCCATGAGCGAACGCATGGGTCCGGCGCCGATGTTCTTTTCCGGCACGACGATGGTGTCGCCGGGATAGAGATGCAATTTGTCGAATCCGGAGGAGAAGATTGACTGGCCGTCGCTATGACTGGTGACCGATCCGTCCGCCCGCAGGACAAAGGCCTGGCCGCGGTCCGCATCTCGGTTCAAACCGCCGGCTAGGCGCAGATAGTCGCTCTCGTGCGCGCCGCTCCGATAGAGAAATGCGCTCTGATTGAGCACCGCACCCATCACTTGAACGGTGGCTGGCTTCGACGGAACCAAGAGAGTATCACCATCCTCCAGCGGCGTTTCAGGCAGGTCGTTTGCACCCTCGCTTTGCGGACGAAGATCGAGCACGATCCTCCCTGTGGGCGACTGCCTGCGAAGCCGCTCAATCAGTTCGCGGTTTGCCCAGGAGACCGGTCCGTTCCTGCTCTCGTTGGCCCCGGTGTCCATCTTGATCGAGTTGCGCAATAACTGATGCTCAAGACGATCGGTAAGGTCAGTCAATCTCTGCTGCTCTAGTGCCTGCGTGCTCTTGCGGGTGAACTCCGCACCATAGAGGTACGCCTTTCCAGTGAGGCCGCCTGCGCGCATCACAACCGAGCGCAGCGTCTCCCCGGCCGCGACGCTGTAGGTGCCGGCATGTGCAAACTCTCCCTCCAGCCGCACATATTTTGTCTGTTCGTCGATGGGCGGATGAACGTCTTGCTGCGAAAAGACAGTGATCACGTCGCCTGACTGCAGCTCGATGTCCTGCGATGCATCGTGGTCGAGCACGAGCTTTCCAAGGTTGAAGGGGAGCAGCGAAGTGGCCATCGTGGCCTGATTCAGACGCTCAATGACGGCAAAGTTCCAGTCGGTCTGCGCGCCGGGGCTGAGCACGGCGGCGGGTTTCTCGGTGAATTCATCGCCCAGATCTTTGGCGTTCTCTGGGCCGGCCAATTCGGGGGCGGGAAGTCCGAGTTGAGTGCGTCGCCACCAGTAGCCGCGCGTCACCAGAGCATCGCGGTCGGGCAGCACCTCGCTCAGCTTCATGCCTGCGTGCCAGAGAAAGTGCCCTGGATTCGCCAGAGATCCGCGCAGTGTGACGGTTTCGCGGTAACTGGAGACGATCGGATCGATGCGCACAATATCGCCCTCGGCGAGCGATGTCTGAAGACCGGCGGCATCGGCTTTGAGTTCGAAGGCGCGCCGTTGCGCATGGTCATCGATGCGCTCGATCAGGATGCGGCCGCCGGAGGCAACAGCAGTTTTGCCGCCCGCAGCAACGAGCAACTCCGCGATTGATTGCTGGCCGCGCAACTCATAGATGGCGGCCTGGCGCACGCTGCCTAATAGAGCAACCTCGGGGCCGGCGGCTGGAATGAAGAGCACATCGCCCGACTGCAATTGCAGATCGCCCGTCTTGTCCCCAGTGACCAGGAGCGCGTAGAGATCGAAGTCCGTCAGCACCTTGCCTTCGCGCCTCAACTGGACATGCCTCATGGAGCCGGCCGCCGACGGACCTCCGCTCAGAAAGACCGTATCCACCAGCGTGCTGAGCGCGCTGACGGTGTACTCGCCCGGCTGCCGGGCCTGCCCCGTCACATAAACCTGGATGGAGTGGATCTCCCCCATGTCGACACTCAGTTCGAAGTTGCGGTAGACCCGCTCGAGAGCAGTGCGCAGGTGGCCGTTCACCGACGAGAAAGGCAGGCCGGCAACATGCACTGCGCCCGCCTTGGGCAGGTAAATCTCTCCCTCGCGGCTGACCCGCAGGTTGGCGCTGAAGTTGATCTGGCCCCAGATGCGAATGCGAAGTTCGTCGCCTGCGCCGACCGGCATATCTCCCGGAGCCGGAGCCTGATCGAGCGGGCCGAAAGAGGCAGGCCGCGCAACGAAGAGAGCTGCACCATAAATAGGCAACATGCGGCCCGTGGAGGCTGCAACAAAGCGCTGAAACTCGGTCGGAGGTTCAAAGAAAACCGATTTTGCCGCCTGTTGACCCGCGGCTCTCGGTCCGTGGCGGGTCCCCTCTTCGGTGTAGCTCGAGCCGGCGGGAAGGCTATCGTCGGCCGAGGATTCGGTGGAGCGGTCGGCCCTTGCCGTTCCCTGCTGTGGTTGCTCCTGCATCGTGAGCACAGTGGGCGACCCCGGCGATTGGGTTGTGGAGGGCAAAGGGGAGGCCTGTTGCAACTGACACCCATACGAATTGGCTGCGTCATCTCCTGAACATTGCGCGCGCAAAGCAGACGGGCAACATGCGATGACTGTGGCGCCGGCAACCCAGGCAATCGATGCGCGGCAAAGGCTCACGAGGGCGAATGAATGGTTTCTCATAGATGATCAATTGTCCGCACATTCATGCGCAGGAGCGAAGGGAAAATGGTTTCTGAGAGTCGCGCAGTCCCAAAATCGGACAGGTGCATGAGTGTCTTCCCATAATCGATTTCAAACGGGTCGTTTCCTCACCTTTCCTCTTCTTCCTCTTTCGTTCTCGGATAATCTGAGCGCAGATTCAAGGCTGAGTTGCCGGCCATCAAAGGGGAAGTACCTCGTGCCAACAGAACTCGATGAACTTGCCGCAATCGCACCCCCACACGCCATGGGCTCTTTGCCGCCCATCCTGTTTGTCGGTTTCAAGCGTAAGAAGATGATTGCAATTACGGCGATCGCCATCGTGGCGATGGCCTCGGCAGTGGTGTTGCTGCTGCCCGATCATTACACGGCTACGGTTGCGATCCTGCCTCCACAACAGGGTGGATCGGCGGGAGCGGCGATGATCGCGCAACTGGGCAGCATGGGCGCCATGGCCTCGGCGGCGGGCAGCTTGGGTATCAAGAATCCCAATGACTTGCAAATCGCTTTGTTGAAGAGCTGCACCGTGGAGAACGCGATGGCGGCGCGCTTTCATCTGCAGGATCTTTATCGCAAAAAATATCTCTCGTCGACCCGCAAGCGCTGGGAGCAAGTGACAGCAGTTGACAGCGGCTTGAAGGATGGGTTGATCCGCATGTCGGTGACCGACCGCGATCCACGCCGCGCCGCGGAGCTGGCTAACGGCTGGGTAGAAGAGTACCGGCGCTTCACCGCGACGCTTGCAGTCACTGAAGCATCGCAGCGAAGGCTCTTCTTCGAACGGCAACTAAGCGGCGCGCACGACGAGCTCGAACACGCCGAGCAGGAGATGAAGCAGACCCAGCAACGCACCGGCGTGATGGAGCTTGATGGGCAGGCACACGCGATGATCGCATCGGCAGCCGTGCTGCACGCTCAAGTCGCGGCCAAGCAGGTTGAGATTCAGGCGATGCGCCAGTTTGCCGCCGACCAGAACCCCGATCTCGAGCGCGCCGAGAATGAGTTGTCGAGTTTAGAGGGTCAGCTGGCTTCGATGGACGTGGACAACGATCGCCGAAGCGGCGATCTGGTTTTGCCCCGAGGCACGATGAGCGAAGCTGGATTGGAGTATTCCAAGGCATTGCGCGAAGTAAAGTACCGCGAGATGGTCCAGGATCTGCTAACGCGCCAATATGAGGCAGCGCGAGTGGATGAGGCGCGACAAGGCTTCCAGGTTCAGATCGTTGATTCGGCGTCTGCTCCCGACCGTCCATCGCCGTACCGGTTTTGGATTGTGCTTGGAGCCTTGCTGGGGGCGCTGCCTCTAGCCTTTCTGATCGCGCTGGCGGCTGAATTTGCAGCCTTTCTGCGAGATCTTCGTCGCCGGTCAGGATCGTGGGCCGGGGCGTTTGAAGAGGCCTTGGCGGGAGGGGCGCAATGATGGCTCTGAAAGCCTTGAGGGCCTTGGGAATGGATGGCGCGGTCGGCTACACCTTTCTGGCGCGGGCCGTGAGCATTGTAGGCAGCACGGGAACTGTGCTGCTCATCGTCCGGTTTCTCAACCCTATCGAACAGGGATACTATTACGCCTTGCTCAGCTTGGTCGCGTTGCAGGTTGTCTTTGAATTGGGCTTTGCTTTCGTCGTCCAGCAGTTGGCCGCGCACGAATGCGTGCAACTTGAATTCCACGCGGGTGGCGGCATTAGCGGCGATGCTGTGGCGCACGCGCGGCTGGCCTCTACGCTCCAACTCACCGTGCGCTGGTATACGGCGGCCTCGGCTGTGATGGGGCTGATTCTGGCGCCCATAGGAGCGCTTTTCTTTGCAAGTCATGCGGCATCGGCAACGCCACACGTGGCATGGCAATGGCCTTGGCTGCTGGCGGTGGCGGCGGCGATGGGCGGACTGTGGTGCCAGCCCTTCTACTCGTTTCTGGATGGATGTGGACAGATCCGTGCAGTAGCGGCGTTGCGCCTTCGCCAGGCGGTGGTGGGTATGGCCGCGGCCTGGACCGCTATGATGCTGCATCACGGGCTGTATTCCCCGGCCCTGGTGCTTGTGGGTCAACTCGTGGCCGGCCTCTTCTTCCTGTCCACGCGCCGGCCTCTGCTGATGGGGCTGCTCCGCCATCCGGCGAGCGAAGCCGCTATCCATTGGAGCCGCGAGATTTGGCCCTTTCAGTGGCGCATTGCCGTCAGTTGGATGTGCTCCTACTTCACGATTCAGGTCTTCATTCCCATCCTGTTCGCATTACGCGGACCCATTGAAGCGGGAAAGATGGGAATGTCACTCAGCATCACCGGCTACATGACCAGCCTTGTGCTGCCCTGGATCACGACCAAGGCTACACCTTTCGGCCGCTTGATCGCACAGCGCGAATTTGAGTGCCTTGACCGTCTCTTCCGTCGCACCTTGGGCCAGTCGCTGGCAATCTTCAGCATCATCGCCTTCGGGGCCGGAGCAGGGGCGGCGCTGTTGACCGTTGTGGCGCCGAAGCTGTCGTCGCGCATGGTTTCCCCGCAACTATTTGCGGTGCTGTTGCTGGCCGCCGGAGCCAACTGCGTGGTGCAGAGCCTGGCCACGCTGTTGCGTTCGTTCAAGCGGGAACCGTTTCTTCGCCAGTCGCTGGTGGTGGCTGCGCTCACACTCATCCTGGCCGTTTTTGCCGCGCCGCGCTGGGGCAACACCGGAGTCTCCCTGAGTTATCTGGCCGCCACGGCAGGCATCGCGCTGCCCTCCGCACTGGCGATCTTCGCGCGCACCCGGCGGAGCTATCTGGCACTAGGTCCCCTGGCGTTGAGCGGAGGCAAGGCATGATTGACGCTTTATCTTCAAGCAACGCGTTCTGCCGCGCACCAGTCCGGAAGGCAACGAATGCGGCGCAGATGAAGAATCCCGGCAGGTGGCGCGGGTGGCTGCTGTGTCTTCTGCTTGTAGTGTTGTATACACCCAAGGTTAGACTTCCCGGCGACATCCCGGTTCGCATCGACGATGTGCTCGTATTCAGCGCGGGTGGCGTGCTCGCGGTTAAGTACTTGCTGGGTTTTCAGACTCCGAAACTCGACGCGGTGTTTCTTTATACCGTGGTGCTGACGGGGACAATCCTTCTGTCGACCCTGTTGGCTCCGAGCAACCTTGGTGTGACCGCCAAGGAGTATCTTGACTGCCTGCGACCGATAAAGTTCTTTTTCGTTTACTGGCTTATTCGCGATTCCCACCCGGCAACCGCGTTATCGACGTTCATTCGAGTCCTCTCGGGCGCATCGTTCATTCTCTTCGCGATCGCATGTATTGAAATGTTTTTTGCGAGAACGATGCCGGGCGGCGCCGTTGTTCGTTTTTTTTCCTCTTTCACGGAAAAGTCTCCTGACCTGCTTCTCGACATGATGGCGTCAAGGCCGTTTGCAACGTTCAATACGCCGCCGGAACTGGGGTACTTGGCCTGCGTTTGCCTTTTCGCAGGACCCTTCATTCACCGGGCTCTGCTCAGGAAGCTGGTTGTTGCAACCTTTTTTCTGGTTTTGCTGATCACCGCTACCAGAATGCTACTTTTCAGCTTGCCGCTTCTGATGATCCTTCAGGCCTTTCTCAAAAGTAAAACGGCCAGAGAGGCATTCAGGCGCTTGCGCATGAACCTGGCCCTCATTGCCCTGGCAGCCGTATCTTCTGTCGTATTGCTTCCATTGATGAGCCCCCATGCTTCCGACTTCACACAAAGCATGATCGTCTCAGTGGTCAGCGGAGATACCAAAGATGAGGACAGCATTACCACCCGCCTCGGGAATTTGTATCTCGTCGATTACACCCAGTCGCGCGCCCCGCTGATCGGGGTTGGTTCGCGAGCTCTACTCCCGGAGTTCGTCGACAGTGAGCTGATTTTGACCTTTCACCGGTATGGATTTATTGGGCTCTCTTTGCTGCTGTTCATTTATCCACTGGGATTTGTAATGGCGCGGCGTATTGCGGGAGAAAACCCGGAACTCTATCAATTCGCCGTCATGGCGCTCGCGACGACGTTTCTGTGTGGAATCACACTGGGCGCATTGGACAACAGCAGAACGGGAGTGTTCATTTTTATCATCCTTGGGCTGGTTCGCGGCGCCAAAGAATGCGAATCCGGAAACGTGAAAGGCCTCGTGCCTTCCCTGGGTTGAATCGCTTTTGCAAGCCGGCTTTCATAAGGAGGAAGCGAATTGCCACAAACGGTCTTGAGCATCGTCTCCACCCTGGCTCGTGGCGGGCCGATCAACGTATTGATGGGAATCGTACGCCATTTCCGGCAGGAGGACTTTCGAGCCGTCATCGCAACTCTGTCGGGCGAGCACGCCGACACCCGCCTAGAAGATTTCCGGTCTTTGGGGATTTCAATCAAGCAGATGGGAATGTCTCGTGCCAGGTTCGTTCTAGGGGGCGCGGAGGAACTGCGCCGATTGGTTTCCGAGGTCAAACCGGACCTGATCCATTTTCACGGGTTTCGAGCAGATGTTCTGGCGGTGAAAGCGAGATTGAATTGCCCGATTGTAACCACTCTTCACTGCAATTTGCTTGAGGACTACCGGCTTGCCTTCGGTCGCGGTCTTGGATCGTTGATGGCAATTCGCGAGTATGCCGCGCTGAAGAGATTCGACCGTGTGGTCGCCGTTTCTGAGAGCGTCGCGGAGGCGGCAAGGCGGTTCGGCATCGAGGCCCATATTGTTCCCAACGGTGTTGAACTCGATGAGCATCTTCCTGCTCAGGATTCGGATCGAATGCGGGCCATCCGGGCGAACTTTGGCTGGCCATCCGACGCTGTGATTGTGCTGCACACCGGATCGTTGATTCACCGCAAGAATCCTGTTGATGTTGTGACCGGCTTTCGTGCGTCTGAGTTATCCAAGCGCGCCACGCTGGTTTTTGCGGGGAATGGACCCTTACATTCACAGTGCTTGCGGGCCGCCGGTGGCGCATCCAATATCGTATTCCTCGGCGAGCGAAGAGATATTCCGGATTTGCTGAAGGCCTCAGATGTCTTGATTTCGGCGTCCAGTTCAGAAGGACTTCCGATGGCGCTGCTCGAAGGTTGCGCAAGCGGAATCCGGATCTTGGCGAGCGATATTGCACCGCACAGATACATTTTGAAGAGCTTCCCGGATCAGGTTCGGATCTTCCGGTGCATGGATTTGCCTGCCATTCAAGCGGCTTTCGACAGTGTTGGGAGTGAGCGGAGATTCACCCCTTCGCCGTCCGCGCTGGAGACGATTTCGAACCGGCGGATGTCGAGTCAATACCAGGAGCTTTATTCCGGGCTTCTACAATCGAGGACCCCTGCGGCGGAGCCTCATGGAAGGGAGACGTTACGATGCTGATCTTTGGGTGTGGGTGCGGACTATCGTGCAGGCTCCCTGGGGATCTTCACGCCGGCGTCAGTGTGCCGTGCCGATCAGAAATCAAATAGCGAAGGGGCAAGAGTCTTAGGACTACCTCCCTAAGGCGTCTTTCGAGAAGGAGGAAACGAGTTGCCGCAAAAAGTCCTGTCTGTCGTTTCAACCCTCGGACACTGTGGTCCGATGAAGGGGAAGCTGAACGTGATCCGTCGTCTTGACCCGCTCAATTACCGGTCAGTTATTGTTACCCTTTCACCTGAACCGGCCGACAGCCTGATCCAAGACTTCCGGTCTGCCGGAGTTTTGATCGTCCAGATGGGACTGTCGCGCACCGAGTCCCTGTTTTTTGGGGCGCGAAAGTTACGCGGTTTGGCAGCCGAGATCATGCCCGACATCGTCCATTCCCATGGGCTTCGGGCAGACCTCCTGGTGGCGAATGCGGAACTGCAGTGTCCCATTGTCTCTACCGTTCATTCAGATCTCGTCGAGGATTATCGATTTGCCTATGGTCGCTGCGTAGGTGCGCTTGCGGCCAAGATGGAATACACGGCGTTGAGGCGTTTCGACGGCGTAAACGCTGTCTCCGAGCCTCTCAGAGAAGTGCTGATGCGAGCAGGCGTGGCGGCTCGCGCAATTCCAAATGGAGTTGAGCCCAGCGAGTTTTACCCGGCCTCGAATTCAAGTGAAGTAAAGGCTTTGCGGGCGAGTCTTGGCTGGCCGTCCGACGCTGTGGTGATCCTGCACACGGGAGTCCTTCGAAACCTCAAGAATCCGATTGAAGTGGTGACTGGCTTCCGCGCCTCTCGGCTGTCTCACAAAGCATTGCTGGTTTTTGCCGGAGATGGGCTTCAATGGGAAGCGTGCCAGAGGGCGGCCGGCGACGCTTGCAATATTCTGTTCCTCGGCAATCGGAGAGACGTTTCCGATCTCTTGAGGGCAGCCGACATTCTAATTTCTGCATCGAGATCAGAGGGTTTTGGGACCGCGCTGTTAGAGGGATGCGCGTGCGGGGTTCGAGTTTTGGCGACCGATATTCCACCGCACCGATCCATTCAGAAGCTATTTCCCGATCAAATGCAGATCTTTGAACAGGGATCCTCTGACTGTGTCCGGGCGGCGTTGGATGGCATCCCATCCGAGTGCCAGCGACAGAAATTCCAGCCATCTCCGTCCACAGTGGAGATGATCTCCACGCGCAGGATGGCGAACCAATACCAGGATTTCTATGCCAATATTCTCCAATCGCGGAGATTTGCGATCACAAGTCTGGGAAGGACGGTGCCATGCCGATGAAGCTATCCGTTTTGATGTCGGTGTACCACAAGGAAACTCCAGGCAACCTAGGTCAGTGTCTCGACAGCCTGGCGATACAGACTCTTCCGGCCGATGAGATTGTCATTGTGGAGGATGGTCCGTTGGGCGATCAATTAAACGCGACCATCGCTGCGTACAGAACTCTGTTGCCCATCGTGTCGCTGCCTCTTCCCGTCCATGCAGGCCTGGGAGCGGCTCTGCGCGCTGGCGTGTATACCTGCCAGGGAGAATACGTAGCGCGCGTGGATTCGGACGACATTTGCGCGCCGGAGAGATTTCAACGACAGGTAAACCTGCTCGAAAGCGATCGGGAAATCGACGTTGTGGGAAGCGCGATCGCGGAGTTTGAACGTGACTGCTCTGCCCCGCACGCGATTCGGCTTCTTCCCACTGCTGGTGCTGCGTTGCGCCGCTTTGCCAAGTCCCGGACTCCGATGAATCACATGACCGTGGTCTTCCGAAAGGCCTCGGTGGTGGCTGCGGGCAACTACGAGACCTGCCTCAACTTTGAGGACTATCACCTGTGGGCAAGAATGTTGGCTCTGGGCTACCGCCTGCACAATATGAATGAGATTCTGGTTTACGCACGCTGCGGCAACGGGATGCAGGGCCGCCGGGGCGGACTGGCATACCTGAAAGAAGAGATCCAGTTCCAGTCGTTTCTGCGCAAGATGGGTCTGCTGGATTCTGCCGGGTCGCTCCTGAATGTCTTGATGCGCGGGCCCATTCGACTGGCGCCCGAGTCTGTCCGTTCTTTGTGCTACAGCATGTTTCTGAGAACTGCTCCTCCCGCGGTGAAAAGGACGATGCAGTGAATCATTCCGCAGAGATCAGCTCTCTTTCGTCTTTATCGATCCGGGCTTATAATCGGCGCTATGGCGGCAGATTTACACGCGGTTTCGCAGGACGGCGATGATGCAAAATTGATATCCAAACTGCATGAGCTGGAGACGCGTCTCCGAGAGGTGGGCAGCCTGATGGTGGCCTACTCGGGCGGCGTGGATTCGGCATATCTTGCGGCCACGGCACATCGCATTTTAGGCGACAGGATGCTGGCTGTGCTGGCTGATTCACCCAGCCTCGCCCGCCGCGACTTCGAGCAGGCATGCGCCTTTGCGCGAGCGCAGCAGATGCCGCTGCATGTCGTCGAGACTGGTGAACTGGAGCGGCCCGAGTACCAGCGCAACGATGCCAATCGATGCTTTCATTGCAAGGACACGCTGTTCGCGGCGATGGAGACGCTGGGACCGAAGCTGGGTTTTGCGCGCATCGCCTATGGCATGAACGTCGATGACACACGGGACTTTCGTCCGGGCCAACGCGCGGCTGAGCAACATGCCGTGCTGGCGCCGCTGGCCGAGGCTGGGCTTACCAAGATCGAGATTCGCGCGCTGGCCAAGGCTGCCGGCTACTCGCTGTGGGATCGTCCGGCGGCGCCCTGTCTCTCTTCGCGAGTCGAGTATGGACGCACGGTGACGAGCGAGGTTCTTTCGCAAGTAGAAAAGGCCGAAGAGAGCGTGCGCCAGCTGGGCTTTCGCGAGTTGCGCGTACGCCATCACGGCGAGTTGGCCAGGGTAGAGATTGCACGCGCTGAGTTGCCTCGCGCTCTTACGATGGAGATGCTGGACTCGATCACCGCTGCTCTCAAGCAGGCCGGCTTCCAATATGTCACGCTCGATTGTTCCGGCTTTCGATCTGGGTCTTTGAATGACCTTTTGCCTGCCGAAGTCTTAGTCAAACGCGGCGGCCTGGTGACAGGTTAGAATCACACTGCGATGCGAATCGGTTATCTGGATTGCTATTCCGGTATCAGCGGCGACATGATGTTGGGAGCCCTGGTGGATGCGGGCGTGCCCTTCACCTGTCTTGAGGAAACGGCGGCTGCGCTGAATGTGGGAGCGCGCCTTGAAGTGCGCAAGGTGAGCCGCGGTGGGCTGGCTGCAGCCAAGGTGGATGTAATCGCGCCGGAGGTGGCTGCGGCGGAGCATTCGCACGATTCTCATTCACACGAGCCTAGCGTTGCTTTACACAAGGAAGGCGCGCACGAGCATTCTCACTCGCACGGACCTTCCCAAACACACACACACACGACGCATCGATCGCTTTCGACGATTCTCGAGATCATTCGATCCGCTCCGCTGACCGACAGCGTGAAGCAGCGCTCGATGCGAGCCTTCCAATCGCTGGGCGAAGCTGAAGCTGCGATCCATTCGGTCCCCGTTGAAGAAGTCCACTTTCACGAGGTGGGCGCTGTGGACACGATCGTAGACATTGTATGCGCGGCCGCTGGCGCTGAGGCGCTTGGTGTGGAGCGCTGGATATCTTCGCCGCTCAATGTCGGCAGCGGAACGGTTGTGTGCCAACACGGGACGCTACCGGTTCCCGCGCCGGCAACGTTGGCTTTACTGGGCGATGCTCCGGTCTACGCGGCGGGGCCGCCGATGGAGCGCGTAACACCGACCGGCGCGGCGGTGCTGCGTATGCTCGATGTGATGTATGCGCCGTTGCCTACGATGCGTGTTACAAAAACTGGCTACGGGGCGGGTGGTCGAGAGACTCCGGGACAGCCGAATCTGCTGCGTCTGCTGGTGGGCGAGGCAGAAGAGGACGAGGTTGGCGCCAGGCAGCAAGTTGCGGTGATCGAAACCGTGATCGACGACTCCAGTCCGCAATTACTTGCTTATGTCAGCGAAAAGCTGCTCGAAGCCGGCGCATGGGACGTCTATCGCGTCGCTGTGCAGATGAAGAAAGGGCGCACAGGGGTGCAGATGACTGTGCTCTGCCGTCCCGATCTGGTGCCTCGGTTGCAGGATTTGCTCTTCACCGAGACAAGCACAATCGGCCTGCGCTGGCGGTTGGAGAACAAGGTTGCGCTGGGGCGGGAGTTCGTTGAGGTCGCAACGGAATGGGGAAAGATCCGCATCAAGGTTGCGCGCTCGTCGGACGGCACCATCACCAACGCAGCGCCGGAGTATGAGGATTGCCGGAGGCTCGCAACAGAGCATTCGGTCCCGCTGAAACGAGTGATGGAAGAGGCCCGGGTGGCATACGCGGCGACAAAGGAGAATCGCTGATGGATCGCGCTCTGATCGAATCGCTTCTCAACGAAGTCCGCGGGGGCCGGGTCGAGGTCAGCCAAGCTCTTGACAGGCTAAAAGGAATGCCTTTTGAGGACCTGGGCTTTGCCAAGCTCGACCACCATCGTGCGCTGCGAACAGGCATGCCGGAGGTGATCTTTGCAGCGGGCAAGACTGCCTCGCAGGTGGCTGCGATCTTTGCACGCATGGCCGCGGCAGGAGGCAACGTGCTGGCCACGCGCGCTTCGCGGGAGATGTTTGAAGCTGTTTTTGCTGTCGAGTCTCGCGCCGAGTTTCATGAGACGGCACGCGCCATCACACTCACCCAAGCGTCGACCGCGCCGGGCAAGGGAACCATCGGCGTTGTCTGCGCGGGCACCAGCGATCTGCCGGTGGCGGAAGAGGCCGTCGTCACGGCGCGGCTGATGGGCAATTGCGCCGAATTGATTGCGGACGTTGGCGTGGCCGGCATTCATCGCTTACTGGCACAGAAAGACTCTCTGCAATCGGCGCGCGTGCTGATCGTCTGCGCGGGCATGGAGGGCGCGTTGCCCACAGTGGTTGGCGGCCTGGTGAACGCACCGGTGATCGCCGTTCCGACCAGCGTCGGTTATGGTGCTTCGTTTGGCGGTGTGGCCGCGCTGCTGGGCATGTTGAACACTTGCTCGCCTAATGTTTCTGTGGTCAATATCGACAACGGTTTTGGCGCCGCCTGCATCGCTTCGCTGATCAATCACCTCTGAGAATCCATCACAGTTCCACAGTTTCACAGGAAATAGGGGGGGTGGGGGGGGGTACCCCCGGTACGGACCGGGCGCATCCCTGACAGATTGAGCGGTGGACAGCACGACCGCGCTCTTCTGACTTCTTCCATTGTGCACCGGTTGAAGTTAATTATCTGCAATTGAGAACTCCGGCGGCGGGGCGGGGGAACAACCGGGGCCCTGGAGACCACGCGCAATGGACTCGATACGCGCCTCGGCGATTTGGAGTGAAACCAGAAACACTTGCGGTTACATCGGCGTCTTTCGATACCAATATGCAGAAATTGGTCGGATACCTGTTGATTCAACGGCGTCGAGGGCGCACAAGGCGCATCGCGTTCAATACTCATCATTTCGCAATGATCGAATTACAGTTGCCATCTTCCTTGAATTGCCCAACTTCGATAGAGCTAGCCTAGAATTGCCAAATTCGACCGGAGCTTTCGAATTGCTCGTACTTTTGGAGAGTCCTGGAGTGCTTAGAGCCTGATTTCTTCACAGAATTGAATCACGGTCTTACTTGTTCCGCCCAGCTCTTCTTCAACTCGCGAGGTGACCACCAGTGCATTGGCAGAAAAGTTGGCATCGCTGGGCTGGATACTTGATCGGGTCGGCTCATTCAGCCCGGAAAATCCGAGAACGATCACAAGAATACGCTGCCTCTTTAACAAGCGGGCGATGAGTTCCGTCGATGCGGTCTCTTCGTCCAGTTGCAGCTTGTCGCATACCGCCCTTGTGAATGGGTCGGTAATCTTGTCGGCGGCGTGAACGAAATTCTCTCCCAGCTGAACCGCGATCATCGGGTTTTTGCGGAGCCGCTTTCCTGGGTCGAGTTCCATCGACCACCGCGCGATCTGATATGCAAGACTCGCATTCCGGTTTTCATCGCTCCCCCAAATGAGGATGCGCGTTCTTGGCTTTGAGAATGCAGGACGCAGGGTGTTGACGCTTAATGCCGGTAACCTCTTGCGGTCAAGAACCACGGGCCCCGGAACCGATTCCGCAGGTTCTGCGATTGGCTTGTCCGACTCAAAGGAGGAGCGTGATTTTTCCAGATGCCTGACCACCCATGCGTCGAGTACACGATCCGAATGGCAAATGAAGCCGACAAGGAGCAAGTGTGCAACTGAAATATCCGCGCCGGCGAGCCAACTTGGCAATCTCACCTTCGGAAGAGGTTCGAGTGTCTCGCTGACTTTCAGCAGTGTGGTTGGCCAAAGCCAGAGCAGACAGGACCACAACAACGCCAAAACAAGATAACCGCACACTGCCAAGGTCACGCGAGGGCGTTCCTGGACATGCCTAAGGAGTTGCCATTTCAAGTCATGGCCGCGAAGCTCCTGAAGTGTGGCTATCGCGCTTGCGCCAACGGGAGCGTTCGCGCTGACTTGGCGGTCCGGGCTTTGCTGCATAGCCGCCATTGCTCTCTGCAAAGGTTCCACTGCCTCGGTTCGATGACTATCCCCAAGCGCCGCGGCGATCTTAGAGAGGGACTCCGCCGCAAAGCGTCTCACGTCCTCATCCTCGTCGTTCAGAGCTTGGGTGAGAGCGGGAACGCTCGGTTCGGCCGCCGGGCCGAGGTCTCCGAGAACATAGGCGGCCCGTGCACGGTCTTGCCAATCCTCCCCGTTAAGTATGCGAGTGGTTGCCGCGACGGCCTCAGCCTGGTCGCGCCCAATTCTCGCCAGGGCGTCGGCGGCCTCAAGACGAGTTTGGTCGTTGGCCCCCCTCAGCAGGCCGATAAGGGAAGGCTCAGCGGACTGAGCATCCGGTCCGATCGCCCCAAGCACCTAGGCGGAGTACCAGGGAAGATCGGAATCCCTTTCATTCAGCATCGCAATCAGAGCGGGCACTGCCGGTCTCGCAGCAGGACCAAACTTGATCAAGGCATTCATGGCATCACTTCGTGTGTTGTTGCGATGCAATTCACCGACCAAGGCAGGGACGGCCAATTCAGGGCTCTGACATATGTTACCGAGAGAACGAACGGCTTCTTCGCGAACCGACTCCTCCTTATCCTGAAGTGCCCCGACAAGGGCGGGAACGGCAACTCGCATGTCTCCTGGGATATTTCCCAGGGCGAAAGCCGCGGACCGGCGCACCGATAGATCGGTGTCTTTCAGTGCTTCCATCAGTGCTGGAATTGCTTTCCGAGTCTGTTCCCGGTCGTGGACAGGGGAGCCTGGCGAGGCGCCATTGCCCAGGTCGTCGGCAGCTCCGGTGCGCACTTGGGCGTTCTTGCTCTTGAGGTCGCGAATGCTCTTGGAAATCCTCTCATCAATATCTACCTGCGCCCTTGCATTCGGTGGCACAGCCAGCGCGCTTGCAAAAACCAGCGAGACGGCAATCGGCAACCAAGTGATCCACGCCCGTGCGCGGTCGTGAAAGATCCAGTGGCGCATTCTCATTTTGCTCCTTAGCAGAGTGAGTCCAGGAGCTTACTCAAGTGCCGGCTCGAGAAGTAACTGGCAAAAAGCAGGTGCAACCTCAACAAGAGGATAGCGCAAAGCGTGTGAACCTGCCTCCAAACTAGACGCCTACGATTAAACTTCTTAGGCGCCTGATCCGGGCGTTAGCAACACGGAGCAGCGGCTAACGGCCGTTACTCCCGAGATGTCGCCCAGTGTTCGCTGATCGGGTTGGGCTGGTTTCTCGAATAACGGTGGCAATTTGAAATAGTTTTTCGGCTCCGAGTCGACCTGTCTCGCGGTTCTGGAGGGCTGATCGGTAACTCGGATGCGGACCTTGCTGCTATGTTCGGTTGACTCAGGAACTCATACGTCGCCCACGACTGCCAATTTGTTCTTTTGGCTGCTTGAGACCGAATGGATCGCTGCGTTGCACCTACCGGTGACGCAGATCACTGTTGACCCTTAGCCTGAGCGCGAATCATTGACGATGTACGGTTAGCGTCGGCGCCAGTGGGAGGCGATTCGTGATCCGGTCGAGATTGCCGCTGTTGCGCAGAATTTCGCAGATCGTTTTTCTGCTGCTCTTTCTTTGGCTGCTGCTCTTCACTTCGCTAAACCTTTTCATCGGTGGGGCCAACGAGATTCAATTGCGCGCGCCGGTGCGGCTGTTTTTTGAATGGGACCCGCTGGTGGCGCTGATGAACGCGCTCGCTGGTCATGCGCTCTATCGCGGACTGATCTGGTGCCTGGCGATCCTGGTGCCCACGCTGTTTCTGGGGCGCTTCTTCTGCGGCTGGATCTGCCCGATGGGCACGCTGCAACACTTCGTAGGCAATATGCCTTCGGAGTCAAAGAGGGGCAAGCAGCGGATTGAGGCGAATCGCTACAAGCGCTGGCAGAGCATTAAATACGCCGTGCTGATCGCCGGTCTGGTTGCCGCCTGCTTCGGTTCGGCGGCGATCGGCTGGATCGATCCATTCAGCTTCCTGGTGCGCTCATTTGGGCTTTCGATCCTGCCGGCATTCAATGCGGCGGCGCGGGCCGTGCTCACTCCGCTTGAAACGAGTCATGTGGCAGCAATCAAGACGACAGGCGAGATGCTGCACACGATTCTGCATTACACGGTGCTCGATCTACGCCAGCCGCACTCTACGCAAAGTTTGATTCTTGGCATTCTGTTCATTGCGATTCTTGCGCTGAGCCTGCGCGTGACGCGGTTCTGGTGCCGCGCCATCTGCCCGCTCGGCGCATTGCTGGGCGCTGTGTCGCGCTGGTCGATTCTGGGGCTGAGCAAAGACGCTGCCGCGTGCGACAAGTGCAATCGCTGCCTGCTCGACTGCCAGGGCGGAGACGACCCTGTTGGCGGCGTTCCGTGGCGTAAGTCGGAATGCCTGATGTGCATGAACTGCGTGGGCAGTTGCCCGCATGACAGTCTGCAATTCAAGTTCTTCCGTCCAAAACTCGGCCGGGATGCTGAGATCGCTTCGCCGAACCTCGGACGCCGCAGAGCGCTCACCGGGCTCGTCGCCGGCGCGGCGATTGTTCCGCTGATGCGCGCCAACACGGGGTTGGGCAAGGGTCGCAATGAAAAACTGCTGCGTCCGCCGGGCTCTCTTGATGAACAGGAGTTTCTCTCGCGCTGCATCCGCTGTGGCGAATGCATGAAGGTCTGCCCCAACACGGCGCTGCATCCGACTCTCGAACAAGCCGGGATCGAAGGGCTGTGGACACCGACACTGGTGCCGCGCATCGGCTATTGCGAACCGAGTTGCGTGCTCTGCTCGGAGGTTTGCCCGACCGGGGCTATCTGGGAGATTACGCCGAAGGAAAAAGGTTGGGTGGTGGGGGTGGGCCAACAGAGCCAGCCGATTCGCCTGGGAACTGCGTTTTATGACCGAGGCCGCTGCCTGCCGTGGGCCATGGCCACCGAATGCATTGTCTGTGAGGAGTGGTGCCCGGTTTCGCCTAAGGCGATTTATGTGGAAGAAGCCCAAGTGATCGATTCTTCCGGTAAGATCAAGACATTGAAACAGCCAAGGATCGATCCGAGCCGCTGTGTGGGCTGCGGCGCATGTGAGTTTGCCTGTCCATTGCAGGAGCATCCGGCGGTCTATGTTACGAGCATTGGCGAGAGCCGTTCGCCGAGCAGTCAGATATTGCTCGACAGAAAATAAGAGGGAGAAGATAGCTGTGAAATTCAAGTTGAATTATAAGTGGGCCGTGGCGGCGATTGTGATGGTTGCCGTCTCCGCCGGCACAGGTTGCAAGCATAAAGTTTCCGATCCATTTCCGGCGACCGATGCGGTTTCAGGCTGGCAAAAGACGAGCGAAACGCGCACCTATGTAGCCAAGGACTTGTGGCAATACATCGACGGCGATGCGGAGCAGTACATCTCGGCCGGCGTCGTCTCCACCTCCACCTCCGATTACAAGCATCAAGGCCAGTTGGAGGCCACGGTGGATGTATACACGATGGGCGATGCGGCCGGCGCGCGCAAGATTCTTGAAACGGGTCAGACCAATGGCGCCAAGGCCATGCAACTGGGCGATGCCGGCATCACTTATGCGCAAAGCATTGTCTTCAGAAAGGGCACAGCTTTGGTGCGCATCGTTGCTTATGAATCCACTCCGGACACGCCGCAGGCTTTGTTGGCACTGGCGCAAGGCGTGGAAGCGAAGTTATAGACAGGGAATCCGCCGAAAGAATGCGAGGAGCAAGATGAAGAATCGACGTGATTTTTTAAAGGGCGCAGCAACCGGCGCTCTCGTGCTTGGCACCGGCAGCAAGCTTGGCCTGGCCGGAATGCTGGACAGCAAGACGGAAGCAGCCAAATCAAAAGTCGTGGTTGCACGCGACGCGGCGCTGCATGGAAGTGATGGAACGCTGGATGAAAAGCGAGTGCAAGCGCTCCTCGATCGCGCCATTGCCTCTTACACGGGCCATGAAAAGCCGATCGACGCGTGGAAACGGATCGTGCCTGTCGGCAAGGTGATCGGCCTCAAAGTCAATGGCTTGGGCGGCAAAGGAATCTCGACTCATGCGGCGCTGGTGATGGCGGTTTGCGAGCGGTTGCAGCAGGCAGGCGTGAAGGCCGGCGAAATTATCGTTTGGGATCGCAACGCGCGGGACATCGAGGCTTGCGGCTTGACGATCAATACAGACGCCAGCCGCGTTCGCGTCTACGGCAACGATGTGGCGGGATATGAAGAGCAAGGTGTGGCATTCGGTTCGGCAATGGATGTGAAGCTGACGAGGATCCTCACCCGCGAGTGCGCCATGGTGATCAATCTTCCAATCCTCAAGGATCACGAGTTGGCGGGCGTCACATTCTCGATGAAGAACATGTACGGCGTAGTTCAAAAGCCGTTTGAACTTCATGCAGGCGGATGCAATCCGAGCGTCGCCGACCTGAACTGCATTCCCGCGATTCGCGAGAAAGTTCGCTTCACCATTGGCGATGCGATAAGTTCGGTTTATAACGGCGGGCCGGGCTTCCATCCCGAACATCTCTGGCAACCCAATGCGCTGATCGTGGGCGAGGATCGCGTCGCCGTCGATCACACCGCGTGGCAGATGATCGAACGCAAACGCGCGGAGGTGGGTATGCCGACTCTCGACGCCGCCAAGCGTCCGCCTCGCTACATCGCTACCGCTGCCGATCAGGCTCACAACCTGGGCGTCAACGATCCGCAGCGCATCCATTTGATGGAAGTTTGAGCGGGAGGAAGACCGTGACTGAGGAATCGGATCGCAAGCCCGACGCGACGTTCAACGCAACGCAAGGCATGACGCGGCGCGAGGCGATGCTGCAACTGCTGCGCGTGGGTGGCGTGGCGGCGGGCACTGCGGGCGCGGCTTTCTGGCTCAGCGAGCGGAGTTTCAGACCGGTTCCTACGCGCGGGGAGCAGGCACGGCGCGATCATCGCACGACAAACGACGCGCAGCTGCCGGCGATGACAGTAATTCAAGGTGGAGAACCGCGGGCGCTTGTCGCGAAGGCGCTGGAGAATCTGGGCGGGATCGGTCGCTTCGTCAGCCGACAGGAGGTGGTGGTCATTAAGCCGAATATCGCTTGGGACCGCACACCGGAGCAGGCTGCCAATACCAACCCTGAGGCCGTCGCCGAAGTGGTGCGCCAGTGCTGGCAGGCAGGCGCCAAGCGCGTGATCGTCACCGATGTTAGCTGCAATGAGCCGCGGCGCTGCTTTATGCGCTCGGGCATTCAAGCCGCCGCGCGAGCCGAGGGCGCCGAGGTGATTTTGCCCGACCCGGAGCTTTTTCGCGAGGTGGAGTTGGGCGGCGTGGTGCTGAAAAGCTGGCCCGTCTTCACGCCGTTCCTTGAGGCCGACAAGATCATCAACATGCCCATCGCCAAGCACCACGTGCTCACCGGTGCAACCCTGGGCATGAAGAACTGGTACGGCATTCTTGGCGGTGAACGCAACCGGCTGCATCAGCAGATTCATCAGAGCCTCGTCGACCTAGCCAACTTCATGCTGCCCACGCTGACCATGATTGATTGCTACCGGATACTGCTGCGCAACGGGCCAACCGGGGGCAATCTTGAAGACGTCGCCCTCAAGAAGACGATGGTTGCCGGAACTGATCCGGTGGCTCTCGACGCCTATGTCGCCAAGGCCTATTGGAATCTCGACCCCGCGCAGATGCCCTATTTGCAGATGGCTGCTGCAAGGGGACTGGGCACTGTGGACTTCGATAAGTTACAGGTGAAGGTTAGTCAGTTGAGTTAGTGGAAAAGCTTATATACCGACAAACTTCATACCTTCGGAACCAATATCTCTATCGCGACGGTTCAGCAATCAGCCCCAGACGCGCGCCATCCTCAGACGAAATCCGGCAACTGGTTCCGTACCTTCAACGACCTCTGGGTGGTTGAGGACAACGGCGCTTTGCCCAGGTGCGTAGATGGCGACCGAGCCGCCGAAGGGATCGATGCGCCAGGCAAGACGGACACCATTGGCGATCCACTGCTCCATCTTGGCGTCCAACTCTGGCAGCGAGTCGGAGGGCGAGAGAATCTCGATGAGGAAATCGGGTGCGAAGGGCAGAAATCGCTCTTGTTCTCGCTCACTCAACCCAGAGAGGCGGCTCGACTCAACCCAGCCCGCATCGGGCGAGAGCGTGGAGCCATCGGGCAGATTGAAGCCCGCGTTGGAACTGACCACTTCGCCGCGCCCGTCCGCCTCGGCCCAGGCAAAGAGTTCATGCACCACATACGCTTCGCGGCGATTGTTCCTGTAACCGCTTGGAGTCATCACTAGAATTTCTCCCGATGCCAATCGCTCCACCTTGCAGGGCTTGTTGGCCTCGGAGAATGCCATCAACTCATCGTCCGACAAGGGCGCGGGAGGACGCAGCCGCGCGGGTAAAGCAACGTTTTGAAGGGCCACCTGCAAGGTCTCATCCTCCTCTCGCGATTGAATCTCCGCCCCGAATTGGCGCTAACAACAGTGTAGATCGTCTTTGGCGCCGACACCAGAGACCGTGCGCCACTTATGGCTGCTTCAAAGGCAAGTTCGATCTAGTACTTATGGCCGGTCGTAAAAGCGGAAGAAGAGCGATGGTTTGGAGACGGGTTCGGCGCGGGCTACCAGGCTTGCAGTCTGTGCGTCGCTCAGCGGCGTAAAATCGCGAGCCAGTTGGACATTTTCTTCTAACTGCGCGACCGTGTCGCAACCGATGATCACTGTGCTCACCGGGCGCGACAAGGTGTAGTACATGGCCTCGCGCATGGTGATGGTGCCCGGTGTTGGTGCTAAAACCATGCCTTCCCATGAATGTTTCTGCTGCTCGATGGGCGGCGGCGTCCAGGTGGAGAGAATTCGTCCGCGAGCCGGCACCTTCATCCCGATGATGCCCATCTGGCGCTCGACGGCTAGCGGCAGCAGGTCCTGATTGAAACTGAAGTGGTGCGGGTCGGCGGCGTTCATGGCCATTAGAACCGTATCGAAGGGATGGCGCTTGATGCATTCGATCAACGCGTCGGGCCGGTAGTGGCCGGTGATGCCGAGATAGCGCACCACCTTCTGCTGCTGCATTTCGAGCAGCGCCTCCATGGCGCCACCTTTAGCGAAAACTTCATTCACGTCCGTCATGGTGCCGATGTCGTGCAACTGCCATAGGTCCACGTGGTCGGTGTGGAGCAGTTGCAGGGATTTTTCGATCATGCGCATCGAGCCTTCGCGGGTGCGCTCTTTGGTCTTTGTAGCGATGAAGGCCTCGTCGCGCCGATGGGCCATCACTTTGCCGACGTATTGTTCGCTCCAGCGATCAGGACCCCCGTAGATCGATGATGTATCGATATAGTTCACGCCTAAATCGAGTGCGCGTTCGATGATGGGAACGGCAGCGTCGAAGTTGTTTGGGTGCTCGAGCGCAGCCTGGCCGCCGAGCGAAAAAATGCCCACGCGATAGCCGGTCTTGCCCAGGTTGCGCGTCGGCATCGCAGCGGGGGTCTTGGGGTTTGATGGGAGACTGGGAAGTGTTTTATCCCTGTCGGCAAGTGTGGCCGATGGCGCCAGCAATGCGGCTGTGATCGCGCCTCCTGCCTTGAGAAATTCACGGCGGCCTTGCTTGCCCGCCGATACCGCTCGACCCTTATTCATGCATCCCCCTTCGCCGGATTGGCGGCTCGTGAGAACTCATCATAAACCGGCGCAAAGACGACAGGGAACAAGATAAAGCGCGAATCTTTTGAAAGTCTGGCGCGACCCAAGGGAGTTAGTTTCAGTGGGACGGCGGGAGCCTTGTTCATTAACGGACATTTCCGGGCGATAATGAACACATCGTGCGAACTTGGCCTCCGCGCTCTATCGCTCAATATGTTTTTTATCATCGGGTTGCGAGTTTTGAGCTTTGGATCCGGAAATGCTTTATCTCTTCACAGGCAGACCCGCCGCCCGGAGATAACGATGACCAATCTGATGAAAGATCTGCAAGTCGCCCTGCGTCAGTTGCGCCGCTCCCCGAGCTTCACCATTACCGCCGTTCTGACACTTGCGCTGGCCATCGGAGCGAACGCGGTGGTCTTCGGATTAATGGATGGTCTGATCCTGCGCCCCTTGAACGTGCCCCAGGGAGAGAACCTGTACGGAACATCGTACGGGGACGGGTCGGGATTCCAGGCCTATCCCAATTATCTCGATCTTCGCGCTCGTAACCGGAGCTTCGAAGATCTGGCGGCTTTCAACTTCGCCTTCGTGGGATTGGATACGGGCAACGATCCATCGCTGGCCACCGGCTTTGCGGCAACGGGCAATTACTTCGATGTGCTCAAGATTCAGCCATATCTTGGCCGGTTTTTTCATGGTTCCGACGAGCGCGGGGCGGATAGCGCTCCTTTTGTTGTGCTGACCTACGCGTATTGGCACACGCACTTTCACGACGACCGCAATGCAGTTGGCCGCTCGATTCAGATCAACAAGCATCCCTTCACGGTTATCGGCGTGACGCCACCCGGATTTCAAGGGACATTGATGTTTGTCTCTCCGGATTTTATTGTTCCAATTGTTAACATGGAATCCCCCGCTGCCTTGCAGGGGCGAGAGAACACGAGCGGGCTCTTTGAGGCCTTCGGCCATCTGAAGCCAGGGGTCAGCCCGTCTCAGGCTTCGGCCGACGTGAATGCCGTTGGCGCGTCTCTGGAGAAGAGCTATCCCAGGCAAGTCGTCCACAAGAATTCGCAACTTAATCGTGAAGGTCTCAGTGCTTTTGGTGGAGCAGCAAAGGCCTTCGTCGCGGGATTGACGCTGCTGGCGGGCTTAATCCTGCTGGCGGCATGCGCCAACCTGGGCAGTTTGTTCGCGGCTCACGCCGCCGATCATTCGAAAGAGATCGCTTTGCGGCTTGCACTCGGGTCGAGCCGGACTCGCATTCTGCGGCATCTTGTCACCGAAGCGTTGTTGATCTCTGTTGCGGGCGGCGCGATTGGACTGGAGATCAGTTTATTTCTTTTGCGAAAGCTGGCAACATGGCAGCCGTTTTCCGGCGCTCCTGTCCGTCTGCCTGTAACTCCCGATGCAAAACTATACATCGCTGCATTGGTTTTGGTGTTAGTGAGCGGCGTGCTGTTCTCAATCGTTCCGCTGCGCCAGGTCTTCAGGGCCAACCCATATGAGATTGTGAAAGCAGGATCGACAGACAGAAGGGGGCGCCGGATCACGGTGCGCGATGCGCTGCTTGTAGTCCAGATTGCGCTTTGCGCCGTGCTAGTGACTTCTTCGATGGTCGCCGTGCGCGGATTGGAGCGCTCGCTGCATAGCAACTTCGGCTTTGAACCGCGCAACACGATGATCGCCGCGGCAAACCTGGCGACAGCCGGCTATACCGATAAGGAAGTGTTGCCCAAGCAAAAGCGATTGATCGATGCGATGGAGACGATTCCCGGTGTCGAGCATGTTGGCCTGGTGAATGGCTATCCGCCATTGGTCTATGCCGCTGGCTCGAGGGTGAATATCTTCAAGGATGAAACCAGAGACTTAGTGAAAGCAAATATTGCAGATGAGCCTTATAAGTACGAAGTATCGCCGGGATATTTCGGTGCTGCTGGTACGGCGCTGCTGGCGGGGAGAGACTTTGCCTGGAACGATACCAAAGACGCAACGGCCGTAGCGGTAGTGAATCGGGAGTTTGCCCGTAGGATCTTTGGATCGGTGACCGGCGCTGTAGGCGGATTTTGCAGGATGCAGGATGGAAGACGCCTCCATATTGTCGGCGTCATCGAAGACGGAAAATACCTCAGCCTGAATGAAGATCAACAGCCTGCTATCTTTCTCACCTCGCTGCAATCTCCCGCGATGGCGGCTTACGTGATGGTGCGCTCGAATCGCGATCCGCAGGAACTTGCAGCGCTGGTGAGGAGCAAGGTTCGCGAAGTGGATCCCGCGCTGCCGACAGCCACTGATACGTGGAACACATTGCTGGGGGTGGCGCTGTTTCCATCGCGGATGGCCAGCCTGGCACTTGGCGTGCTGGGCGCGCTGGGTGCGGTGCTATCGATCACCGGAATCTTTGGCATGGCTGCTTACTCAGTTAGTAAGCGTCTGCGCGAACTGGGCATCCGCATCGCCCTCGGCGCGCAAAAGCGGGAGGTGCTGCGAACGGCGCTGGGACGGGCAGTGAAACTGCTGGCGATTGGCTCGTCGGCTGGCCTGCTGCTTGGAGTTTTGGCTACGCGGGTGCTGGCTTTCATTGTGTATCAGGCAACGCCGCGCGACCCGCTTGTGCTGGGCGGGGTTGTTATCGCAATGGCCTTGCTTGGCCTGGTGGCGACATGGATTCCGGCGCAACGCGCGCTGTCTGTAGATCCGTTGATTTTGCTGCGCGAGGAGTGAGGAGATGACATTTTTCTCGCGAGGTAATCTCTCTGAGTTAGTAGGCAGTGAAGCACAAAGGCCGTTCCCGATAAGGAACGGCCTTTGTGGTTTTGCGCCGAAGAGGCGCGGCTGCTGCATGTAATGCTTAGTCTCCGGCGACTAGCTCGGATTCCTTCTTGTCGGCGGGTTTGGCAGGGGCGATCGAACCTAGACTTACCAGGCCCTCGACTGGCTTTTCGCCCAGGACATGCTCGCGATAGAGCTTGGCCATGCGGGCATTCTCCGCGGCGTCGAGTTGTTTGCCGTCGCGTTGGCGAATCTTTTCTTCGCGAGCGTTCTTGGCGATGCCGAGAGTGTCGAGAGTGTGATTGGCTTCAGAGTTGACGTGCTCCATGTTGAGCGTGAGGTCGTGGCCAACCTGGCTCATGGCCACCTTCTTTCCGCCGGCGAAGATCTCGTGGCGGCCGTGCTCCTCATACCACTTGGTAAGTGTGGCGGTCATGTGCATCTTCTCGATGATGTTGCGCCAGCCGATGCCCGTGTTGTACGCGCAGAAGCTGATCTCGCCCTCTTGCGTGGCGTAGGGAATGATGCACTGCTCGGTGCGGCGGAAGTCGTAGTTGAACAGATCCTGGAACCACATGCCGGCGATGAAGAGGAAGTTCCAGCGGTCCTGGCGGCGCAGCTTGATGTCTTCGATGGTGCGGTCGCCCTTGACGCTGCCGTAGTTCTTGCCGGTG